>JABMDH010000019.1:3591-9541 GCA_015904075.1 Nitrospira sp. | reverse complement strand
TCTCAATTGGTGCCCAGTCCTGTCTGTTTTCGGTGTGATGTCTGTTGCCGGTTTCCGGAAGCCGACAGCTTTTTACGTCCCTATTTTTCCGAGCAGGAAATACAGGCGGCAGTGGCGTATGGCTTGCCTCTTGGATCTTTCCCTGACCGATCAGGTTCACAGGTCAATTTGGTCGAGAATCCACTGGGGGAGGGATATCTCTGCCCGGCGTTTGATGCCACATCCGGCCGATGCGGTATCTATGAGGCGCGTCCATTGGATTGCCGGCTTTATCCGCTGGCCCTCATGTGGAATGCGGCCCATGAGGAGGTGGTGCTCGGTTGGGATACCAAGTGTCCCTTCATGCATGACGCTGTGCCTGCTGAGATTCTCTCGCATGCGGACCGCGTTGCCGATCAGCTGATGACCGGGACGATGACGGAGATGATTGTCGGCAATCCTCGCCTGATCGGACGCTTTCAGGATGATGTCGTCATCGTGAAGCCTCTTCCGCATCTGACGGCCCGCTTGTCACGCGTGGGTATCGATCCGCGCCTCCATCCGCTGACTGTGGCGGACGCATCGTGTTTCACCCGGGCCTTGGAACGGGCGCAGGTCCTCAGGCCTGATGCGTTGGCGGCCTACGCGTTTCCCTATCATGTCATCTGGACGCAGGTGCTCCCCCATTGGTGGATGGAATTCAGTGAGACCTTCTTTTTGTTTGCCCGGTCTCCGGACGGATGGTTCATGCCGCTGCCTCCATTGGGGCCGAGGCCGATCGATGAAACTGTGCGTGAAGCCTTTGCATTGATGCGGAGCTGGAACGGGCCGTCGCCAGTGAGCCGGATCGAAAACGTCATGGAACCGCAGCGGCAGGTATTGGAACAGCAGGGCTTCTCGTGCCGGCAGAAGGACGGGGACTATCTCTATAGGGCCGAGGCATTGGCCGCATTAACTGGCGATCGGTACAAGGCCCAGCGGGCGCTGTGTAATCGTGTCGAGCGAGAGCAGGTTCTTGTTACGGAGCCATATTGCGCGCGGCATCAAGCCGACTGTCTGGCGTTGTATGAACGGTGGGCTGCCCAGAAGCAAGCCGGGGCTCTCGATGCGATGGGGGCGTTTCTTCTTGAAGATGCGAAGATGGCGCATCGCCGTGTACTGGCGGAGCATGAGCAGATCGGGCTTGCCGGAACGGTGGTTATCGCCCAGGAGAGGGTCGTGGCCTATACGTTCGGGTATTGGTTGGCTCCGCAGACATGGTGTGTGTTGCTGGAAGTTGCGGACCGGTCAATGCCCGGCTTAGCCCAATGGTTGTTTCGCGAAACCTCCCGCAGTGCAGTCGGCAGCGGCACGATGGCAATCAATGCCATGGATGATGCGGGCCTCCCGGGTTTGCGCGAAGCCAAACGGGCGTATCGCCCTCAGGCCGTGCTCGATAGTTGGATTATCATGGATTGTGAGCAATGAGTATGTCTCCAGAATTACAACCGGTGTCGGGATTTCATCGGTATGGATGGCTGACGGTGCTTATTGCTGCGGCGGTCACGTTCGTGTTGAGCGGCGCCATCGTTCTGCGTGCCGATGCCGAGAGCCGCTTCCTTGTCATTGTCGGGACGAGTATGTGGGTGCCGCTGGTCGCGCTGTTGTTCTGGGCGATGCTGCGGTGGCGCGCGGAGTATCGTCGAGTGTTACAGGAAAGTGCATGGGCGAGGGCGGCCGAGGCGGCGTTGCTACAAAGTCAGGAACGTAATCGGGTGATCATCGAGACTGCGCTTGATGGGGTGATTACTATCGACATGTCCGGGATGATCACGGACTGGAACACTCAGGCTGTGGCGATCTTTGGATGGACAAGGGAAGAAGCAGTGAGACCTTCTTTTTGTTTGCCCGGTCTCCGGACGGATGGTTCATGCCGCTGCCTCCCTTAGGGCCGAGGCCAATCGATGAAACTGTGCGCGAAGCGTTTGCATGGATGCGGCGCTGGAACGGACCGTCGCCGGTGAGCCGGATCGAAAACGTCATGGAACCGCAGCGGCGGTTATTGGAACAGCGAGGCTTCTCGTGCAGGCGGAAGGACGGGGATTATCTCTATAGGGCCGAGTCATTGGCAGCGTTGTCAGGCGATCGCTACAAGGCCCAGCGGGCGTTGTGCAATCGTGTCGAACGTGAGCATGTTTTCGTTACGGAGGCGTATCGCGCGCGGCATCAAGCCGGCTGTCTGGCGTTGTATGAACGGTGGGCTGTCCAGAAGCAAGCTGGGGCTCTCGATGCGATGGGGGCGTTTCTTCTTGAAGATGCGAAGGTGGCGCATCGTCGTGTGCTGGCGGAGCATGAGCAGATCGGGCTTGCCGGAACGGTAGTCATCGCCCAGGAGAGGGTCATGGCTTATACATTCGGGTATTGGTTGACTCCACAGACCTGGTGTGTGCTGCTGGAAGTTGCGGACCGGTCAATGCCTGGCTTAGCCCAATGGTTGTTCCGCGAAACCTCCCGCAGTGCAGTCGGCGGCGGTGCGATGTCGATCAATGCCATGGATGATGCCGGCCTCCCAGATTTGCGCGAAGCCAAACGGGCCTATCGTCCCCAGACCGTGCTCGACAATTGGATCATCATGGATTGTGAGCGATGAGTATTCCTGCAGAATCACAACCGGCGTCGGGATTTCACCGATATGGGTGGCTGACGGTTCTTATTGTTGCGGCGGTAACGCTCGCGCTGAGCGGCGCTATCGTTCTGCGTGCCTATGCCGAGAGCGGCTTCCTTGCCATCGCCGGGGCTATTGTTTGGGTGCCGCTGGTGGCGCTGTTGTTCTGGGCGATACTGCACTGGCGCTCGGAATACCGTCGAGTGTTGCAGGAGAGCGCATGGGCGCGGGCAGCCGAGGCGGCGTTGCTGCAAAGTCAGGAACGTAATCGAGCGATCATCGAGACCGCGCTTGATGGGGTGATCACCATCGATATGTCCGGGATGATTACGGACTGGAATACTCAGGCTGTGGCAATCTTTGGGTGGACCAGAGAAGAAGCGGTGGGGCGGCTGCTCTCGGAGACCGTCATTCCTACGCGCGACCGGGAGGCGCATGTGCTGGGTTTACGGGAGTATCTCAAGACCGGAGTCAGTTCGATCCTGAATCGCCGCATCGAGGTGTCGGCGCTGCATAAGGACGGCCATGAGTTTCCAGTCGAACTGGCTGTGTCTCCGGCGCGCATCGGCGAGTCCTATATGTTCAGTGCCTTTGTCCGGGACATCACGGATCGTCGCAAATCCGAACGGCGGCTCGCTTCGCAATATGCGGTGACACGGGTTCTGGACGACGTCGCGACGCTGGAAGAAGCCGTGTTCAAGGTCATGCAAGCGGTCGGTGAAAGTTTGGAGTGGGAATTAGGTGTGTTTTGGACATTAGACAAGCCCTCGGGGCTTTTGCGCTGTTTCAACCATTGGAGCGCAGCGGCGCTCAACGCCGATGAGTTCATCACGGCGACTCGGGCGCAATCCTTCACGCTGGGTGTCGGACTGCCGGGCCGGATTTGGGAAAGCGGGCAGCCGGTGTGGATCAGAGATATTGCCACGGAGTTTGATCTCTCTCCGTCTGAGACGGCGGCGAACGTCGGGTTGCACGGCGCGTTTGGGTTTCCGATTCGTGTCGGCGGCGAGCTCGAAGGGGTGATCGAGTTTTTCAGCCGGCAGGTGCGGGAGCCGGATGAGAAGCTGCTGAATATGCTGGCGGACGTCGGGCTCAAGCTGGGACAGTTCGGCGAGCGCGCACGAGCCAAGGAGGCGCTGCATCAGACGGAAGGCCAGCTGCGGCAATCGCAGAAAATGGAAGCGGTAGGCCGGCTTGCAGGCGGTGTCGCACATGACTTCAATAATCTGTTGACCGTCATTCGCGGGTACAGTGAGCTGGTCCTGAACCGTCTGGCCCCGGGTGAACCTTCCCGGCACGACATGGAAGAAGTGAAGAAGGCGGCTGATCGAGCCGCCGGTCTGACGGGGCAACTGCTTTCCTTCAGCCGGCGCCAATTCGTGGCGGTGAAGGTTGTCGATCTGAATGCCATTGTCACCAATATGGATGGCATGCTTCGGCGATTGATCGGCGAAGATATTATCGAGCTATGGGCGGACCTTGAACCGCAATTATGGTCGATCAAGGCCGACCCCGGGCAGCTTGAACAGGTCATCATGAATCTGGCCGTGAATGCGCGCGATGCCATGCCGACGGGCGGGCGGCTGCTGATCGAGACTCGAAACGTCACGATTGGAAGAGGGACTCGGTCACAATCGGTGATGGTGGACGAAGGCTCGTACGTCATGTTGGCCGTGAAAGACTCCGGCCATGGTATGAGCGAGGAGGTTCAGGCCCATATATTCGAGCCGTTTTTTACGACGAAAGAGAGCGGTAAGGGGACGGGGCTCGGCCTGTCGACCGTCTATGGCATTGTCAAACAAAGCGGCGGGACAATCGGAATCGAGAGCAAGCCGGGGCGTGGCACGACGTGTACGATTTTCTTCCCAAGGGTTGATGCCGTGGAACAGCAGGTCCCGGATACCGGCGGGACGACGGTCCAGACGCATGGACGGGAAACTATTTTAATCGTTGAAGATGAGCCGGCAGTGCGCGGTCTTGTTCATGAGACGCTGCGTGCGAGTGGATACGAGGTGTTGGTTGCGCGTCATGGAATCGAAGCGTTACTGGCCGGCGCCAGGCATCTGGGGCCGATTCATCTATTGCTCGCGGATGTCGTGATGCCGCAGATGAGCGGTCCGGAAGTGGCCGAAAAAATGGCTGTCCTTCGGCCCGGCATCAAAGTGCTCTATATGTCGGGCTATCCCGATCACCCTGTGTTTTCGAAAGGTGCCGGGACAGGAGGAGCGGCGTTTCTCCAGAAGCCATTCACGATGGTTACGCTTACGAAAAAAGTGCGTGAGGTTTTGGATGGGGGGAGTGCGGTATAAGGGAGAGAATCGGTGTGTATCGCAGCCGGTTAGTTGATCTTCCTGGCGGGTTCCGTTTATTGTGACGGTAAGAGGGAAGCAAGGGAGCGGTGCAGACAGTATTGTTCTTTTCTCATACTATATCAGTTTGACGGGTTGACTGACTCGCGCAGATTGGTCGGGTACAGGTACATATCGTGATGCAAGCAGGGCGTGAAGTTGATATCGGGCGGTCTCGGATCGAAAGGGAGCCATTTTACGCCGAAGTCGGCGGAGAAGTCGGGCTCTTCACAATCGCCGCGCGCAGTAAGATGGCGGTGATGCTCAAGGGCCCCACCGGCTGCGGCAAAACGCGGTTCGTCCAGCATATGGCGTACAAGCTGGGGCGGCCGCTGATCACTGTGGCCTGTCATGAAGATCTGACGGCGTCCGATCTCGTGGGCCGGTATTTGCTCAAGGGGCAAGAGACGGTCTGGATGGACGGGCCGCTGACGGTCGGCGTGAAACAGGGCGCGATCGTCTATCTTGACGAAGTGGTGGAAGCCCGAAAGGACACGACCGTCATTATCCATCCGCTCAGTGATGATCGCCGTGTATTGCCGATCGAAAAAAAAGGTCAGGTCGTAGAAGCTGCGGACGATTTCATGCTCGTGATCTCCTACAATCCCGGCTATCAGAGCGTCCTCAAGGATTTGAAGCAAAGCACGAAGCAGCGGTTCATGGCGATCGAGTTCGATTACCCTCCGGCCGATGTCGAAATTGCAGTCGTCGAACAGGAGGCAGGGGTGAGTCGGGCCGTTGCCGGAAGTCTTGTCAAACTCGGCGGGAAAGTGCGGAACCTCAAAAATCATGGGCTCGAAGAAGGGGTCAGCACGAGACTCTTGATCTATGCCGGTACATTGATCAAGCAGGGAGTGCCGGCAGAGCGAGCCTGCGATGTAGCGATTGCCCGCCCGATCACCGACGATCCGGATATGCAGCGCAGTATTCTTGAACTGGTCAAAGCTGTCTTCTGAGACGTGTCATGGTGGATTCCCAC
>JABMDH010000019.1:0-3491 GCA_015904075.1 Nitrospira sp. | reverse complement strand
CATTGCTGGCCGATGTGGCGTTCCACAAGCAAGCGTGGTCATTCAAGCGGGAGCGGAAGGACGGCGCAAACGGTTGTGTATAAGAGGTATTACGGCTGAGACGGTCTGGGCGCGGTTGATGCCAACAGTTCAAGAAGGAGTGGGTAAGACGTGAAGCAGGTGTGGTTAGGTCCTGTCATAGGATCGTTGCTTCTCACCGCCTGTTCCAGTGCGCATCCTATCCTGTATCCCAATGGGCATTTCCAGTCAGTGGGAAAAGAGGTTGCCCAACAGGATATCGATGTCTGCAAGCAGCTGGCTGAGTCGGCCGGTGCGGAGGAGGGTGGCGGAGGGGCTGGGCGCGTGGCAACGAAGACGGTTGTCGGAGCCGGAATCGGCGCGGCGAGCGGGGCGGTTGGCGGCGCGATTTCCGGAGCAGTCGGACGAGGCTCAATGATCGGGGCGGCGAGCGGTGCTGTATGGGGGTTGCTGTCGGGAATATTCTCTGCGGCCACGGCTCCCTCACAACCTACTCAGGCCTACACGAATTTCGTCAACCGATGCCTGCAAGAGAAGGGATATGAAGTGACGGGGTGGCAGTGAGGGGAGCGCAGGTTGCGTCGGTGGATGCTTCTTGCTCGCTGCCCGCCCACGCGGATTCCATTAGATGTGTGATTAAGGGCCGTGGTCGGTCAATGCGCGCAGTGAAGTCTCCACCGACGCGACCTGCAAGTGTGAAGGGAAAATAGTCCGAGGGGACTGGGGTAAGGTCAAGAGTGTAGATGGGTGGGTACTCGTGCTCGCTGTCCGCGCACAATCAGAATGTGCTCGGCCAATGCGCGCAGTGGAGTACCCACCCGTCCGATCTGTCGTAAAGGAGAGAAGAGGGAAGGACATCGGCGCAGTGGAGCACCCACCAACGCACCCTGTAGATGTGAGGAGCAAGAAGGAAATTTGTGGATATTGAGAATGAGGGGAGTGGTTGGGTCCCGAGGTTGTTTCGGTGCTCGCTGCGGAGCAGTGAGGTGTAGAGGGAAAGCATGTGCCAGGACAATAGTGTGGTCTGCGTCCGTGGTGCAAGAAGGTGAAAAAGAGGGCGGAGCGGGAACAAATAGGGTACAAAATGGGGTGAGGCAACATCAGTTTCAAGACAGTCATCTCGGCGAATAATCAGAGAGGGAACCGGTGACGACCAGTCGCAGAGCGGTGGCCGTTCTTATTCTGCTGTCATGGTGTACGGCTTGTGCAGGACCGGAGCCCCAGTTACGTTCAAACAAGCAACTGCAATTTTATGGGAAACAGAAGGCTCAACTGGAGATCGATATTTGCCGCATGAAGGTGGAGGACGCTGGGGTGCGTACCGGAGTGAATCAAAGCGGAAATGCCGCAACAGGTGCAGTGCTCGGTGTCACGCTCGGCGGAGCTGTGGGGGCTTCGGCCGGTACGGTCGGAGGTCTGCTCGGCGTGACGATTGGAGCGGCCGCCGGTGCCGGCATTGGCCTGATTATCGGTCTGGTTGGAGGAACATTCAAGCCGCTGGTCCCGGATCCGCCGTATGCCGATGCCGTCGCAAAATGTTTGAAGGAGAGAGGGTACGAAGTGAGCGGGTGGGAGTGAGTCGGCAGAGAGTTGAGATGCCGCGAGTTGGTTTGGTCCAAGGCAGATAACCCTACCATCACACTATCGAAGCAGATATCGGACCGTAGATCTGGAGCGGCGTCTAGATTCTATGCGTCGTCTCGATTTCCCCACTCGACTTAGTTCAATCTAGTATTATTATGCAGGTCAACTGCTTGGTGGCGCCCTCAGGCCTGCGATGCGCAGTCGGTGGGGCATGAGCGAAGACACATCCATTGGAAGGAGCGAGGCCATGTTTGTTGTTGTTGGAGCCACGGGCAATACGGGATCAGCGGTTGCGGAAACCCTCCTGAATAAGAAGCAGGTTGTGCGAGTGGTGGTGCGGTCGGCTGACAAGGGAGCGTCATGGAAGGCCAAAGGGGCTGATATTGCCGTGGCGTCACTGGACGATGTCACCGCCTTAGCGAAAGCGTTCGAAGGAGCGGCTGGCGTCTATTTCTTAGCGCCGCCGAATTATGGGGCTGAGGCTTGGTTGGCGGATCAACGACAGAGGATGGATCGCGCGGCAGAAGCCGTTCAGAAAAGTGGAGTTGAACATGTGGTGTTTCTCTCCTCGGTTGGAGGGCATCTGCATGGTGGGACCGGTCCGATTCGGGCGGCGAGCTATGGAGAACAGGCACTGGGTTGTCTTGCCAAACGCCTGACCATCCTTCGGCCTTGCTATTTCATGGAGAACTGGATGCCGAGCGTCGGCATGGTGAAACAGCACGGTGTGCTGCCGACGTTCATCGCCCCGTCTGTGAAGATCCCCATGATTGCGACGCAGGACATCGGTCGCATTGGAGCCGAGCAGTTGCTGGCCGGCGGGCGGGGTCGGACGATTGTGGAACTGGCAGGCCCTGAGGAGTACAGTCCGGAGCAGACCGCAGCGACGTTTGGCGCAATACTCGGGAAGACCATCACAGCGCAACAGGCACCCCTGAGTGCTGTGGTCCCAACATTTACATCATTTGGTTTTTCCAGCGAAGCGGCGACATTGTTTGAAGAAATGTACACCGCGTTCTCAAAAGGCACGATCGGGTACGAACACCCGACGAAGCTGGTGCGGGGCACGGTCACACTGGATGACGCGCTACGTGCGATGGTGTGAAGGAGGATCACATGGCTACAGGAACGGTTGTGATCAAGGACGTGGTCGGGATCTATCCACAAGGGTCGGCCCATATGGTCGGAGACGGGTTTCCGGTGCGTAACATGATTCCGGGCTCCGGCGTCGGCGAGCAATTGTCTCCATTCTTACTCCTGGATTATATGGGGCCGGAGTTTTTCCCGCCGACGGATCGGCGTCTTGGTGTGGGTGAGCACCCGCATCGGGGGTTTGAAACGGTCACGATCATGTACCAAGGCAGTGTGGCGCATCGTGATTCAACCGGAAGCGGAGGGGTTATCGGTCCGGGTGATGTGCAGTGGATGACGGCCGCATCAGGAATCGTGCATGAAGAATTGCACGAGAGTGAGTTTGCCAAGCGCGGAGGCACGTTGGAAGGGGTGCAGCTATGGGTCAATCTGCCGAGGTCGGTCAAGATGTCGCCCCCCCGGTATCAAACGCTTGTCCGCGATGAGATCCCGGTTGTTGAGTTGGCCGGAGGAGCCGGACGGTTACGCGTCATTGCCGGGGAGTGTCACGGACGGAAGGGGCCGGCCAGAACCTTCAGCCCGGTCCATCTGTATGATCTGCGATTGAAGGCGGGGCATCAGACGGACTTGTCCTTGCCCGATGGATTCACCATGTCCGTATTTGTATTGCAAGGGCGGGTCGTCATCAACGGCGCACAGGTGGCGGGAGAGGCCGAGATTGCTCTCTTAGGGCGCAAGGGGGAGCGCGTGGCGCTTCATGCTGAAGAAGATACGACGATACTTGTTCTCGGTGGAGA
>JABMDH010000189.1 GCA_015904075.1 Nitrospira sp. | reverse complement strand
TCATGAGTTGTTCGAGCGCGACGTTGTTGGCGCCGTCAGTGACATTGAGCGAAAATGTCATCAGGCCGATGCTCGGACGGTTAAACGATTCTGAGTTTTTGCGTCTGATGCGGATTGTGCTGGTCGGGTTTGCCGGGGTGGTATTGGCGATCGCACTCTGGTCGGATGCGACGATCTATAAATTGGTGGTGAATACATATGAAGTGACGCTGGTCGCCGCGTTTGTCCCGCTGTTTGCGGGACTCTATTGGAAACACGCCACGACGCAAGGCGCCCTGTGCTCCATCGCCGCGGGCCTGACCGGCTGGCTGGCGATGGAATTGTTCGCTATTCCCGATTTCGTCTGGCCACCCCAACTTATCGGATTTGTGATGGCCGGAGCCGGCATGGTCGCCGGGTCGCTTTTTTTGAAACAGCCTGGCGGCGCTTGAGACACACAAGGCCAATACGGGAATCCTCCCGTGCCTCTGTTGCACTGAGGGTTCTTGCCCCCCGTTCGACAGGATGGTAGAGTGCCGCACGATCAGTTCGGTTGCGCTCAAGATAATTAGTCTACTCCACCATCCATGATGAGGAGGAGCCGCGATGAACCGAATCAAGCTTCTACTTCCACTTCTGTTGGTGTGTTTGTTCCTGCCAGCCTGTTCTTCAACCCTCAATGCGAAGAAAGTACCAGGAACGGACCTGACCCGCCTGAAGTCTTTGTATGTTCAGAAACTGCCGGCAGACGAGCGCGGAGTCGATCGGCTGATTGTGGGGCGATTGACTCAGATGGGATTCCAGGCCACGAATGGAGCTGGCGATGTGCCGCCTATGCCGGTTGATGGCATCGTGACGTATCAAGATAAATGGTGGTGGGATCTATCGACGTACCTGCTGCAACTAACCGTTCAGATTCGAGATGGACAAACTCGGATGGTGTTAGCCAATGGACAATCAATGCGGTCATCGTTAATAAGAAAGAGCCCAGAGGAAATGGTCGAGGATGTTCTGATGGAAATCTTCAAAGGGGAGCGGAAATAATGCGCTTGAGAGGCCTTTTAATTCTACTTGCCTTGGTCTGTACAGGGTGCCCTGCAACGCTAAAGCCTGAAGCTATGACCTCCCAGGTTCCGGCATCGGTTCACAGAAGTGCATCGGACATTAGTATTGCCGTGTTCGGGGCAACAGATATATCCGCTAGTAAGCCAATCCACATCTTAGATGAAGATTTTACCAAGGCCCTTGCCTCCTCAGTCGAAAATTCAGGTCTATTCCGAAGGGCCTTAAGAGACGTATCGGGGAAGTACCAACTGCAAGCAACTTTTATGCAGCTAGATGAACAGATTTTTGGAATTGATATGACAGCATCCATGGAGATTCATTACATCATGGCAAGTACGACCCCAAAGAAAGCCGTTTGGGAGAAGAAGATTTCCAGTTCTTTTACGGCAGGCATGAGTGATTCCGTGATATCAATTACTCGGTTACAGCTTGCAACCGAAGGAGCAGCGCGTCGGAACATCGAGCAAGCCATCCAAGAAATATCCAAGCTACAGCTTGAGTAAGGCAAGGATGTGTGA
>JABMDH010000188.1 GCA_015904075.1 Nitrospira sp. | reverse complement strand
AAGCAGGAACAGGAAACCGCTGAAGCATAACGGTGACACACCGTGGAGGGGTGATGCGCGACGCGATCGGATCACTAGAGGCACTCAAATCAACTGATCCAGATGTCTATGCCGCGATTGAAGCGGAAGAGACTCGCCAACACGACAAGCTCTTGCTGATCGCGTCGGAGAACTTCGCGAGTCCCGCCGTCCTGGCCGCCCAGGGCAGCATCATGACCAACAAATACGCGGAAGGCTACCCCGGCAAACGCTATTACGGCGGATGCCAGCATGTCGACACCGTCGAGGATCTCGCGATTCAACGAGCCAAAGAACTCTTCGGTGCGGAGCACGTCAATGTACAGCCGCATTCGGGTTCCTCCGCCAACATGGCGGCCTATCTCTCCGTCCTTAAACCGGGAGACACCATTCTCGGAATGGACCTGGCGCAGGGCGGACATCTGACACACGGCAGCAAAGTCAGTTTCTCGGGCATGCTGTTCAAGGCCTTTTCCTACGGTGTCGACCGCCAGACCGAGAGAATCGACTACGATGCCGTGCAGAAATTGGCGGAGGAATGCCGCCCCCGCATGCTCGTCGTCGGCGCCAGCGCCTACGCGCGCATCCTCGATTTCCCTCGCTTCCAACAGATCGCCAAGTCGGTCGGCGCCTATCTGATGGTGGATATCGCGCATATCGCCGGACTCATTGCGGCAGGACTCCATCCGAATCCGGTTCCCTATGCCGATTTCGTCACAACGACGACGCATAAAACATTGCGCGGCCCCCGTGCCGGTATCGTGATGTGCAAAGCCGAGCATGCCAAGGCCGTCGATAAAATTATCTTCCCGGGCCTTCAAGGCGGGCCCTTGATGCATGTCATCGCCGCCAAAGCCGTGGCACTCAAGGAAGCCTTATCTCCCTCCTTTAAAAAATACCAGCAACAAGTTGTCGCCAATGCCCGTGTTCTTGCCCAGGGCTTGCTCGATCGCGGTTATAAAATCGTCTCCGGAGGCACCGATACCCATCTCTTCCTGGTGAACCTGACCAACAAGGGGATCACCGGAAAAGAAGCCGATGCCGCGTTGGACGCGGCCGGAATCATCCTCAATAAAAATGCGGTGCCCTACGATGAAAAACCCCCGGCCGTGGCCAGCGGCATTCGCATCGGATCTCCCATCGTCTCCACCCGCGGGATGCGGGAGGCGGAGATGAAAGAAATCGTCGAGCTGATCGACCGGGTGCTGCAGAACTGGCAGAATGCAGCCGTGCTGGAAGAGGTCCGCACGCAGGCCAAGGCACTCTGCGGCCGCTTCCCTATCTTCCACTCCTACTAGCCCCCAGATAGCTGGGCAGGGTCGCCACCTGTGAAATGTCCGTTTTGCGACGAACTCGAAGATAAGGTGGTCGACTCGCGCATGACGAAAGAAGGCGAAGTCATTCGCCGCCGCCGCGAGTGCCTCGGCTGCAAACGCCGCTACACCACCTACGAGCGGGTTGAAGAAATTCTTCCGGTGGTCG
>JABMDH010000187.1 GCA_015904075.1 Nitrospira sp. | reverse complement strand
ACCGGCGTCAGCCGGACGTATCGGTGTGTTGGGGGCGGGATTGATGGGCTCTCAGATTGCCGGGCAACTTGCCGAAAAAGGGCATGGCGTCGTTTTGAGAGATGTGTCGTTGGATATTCTCGCAAACGCCGTCGGACGCATCCACAAAGCGCAGATGGCGCAGGTGAGAAAACGGATCATCCTGCCTTCCGAGATGCGGTATCGCATGATGCGGGTTGCCCCGACGATCCAGCTCAAGGATGTGAGCCGTTCGTCCCTTGTCATTGAAGCGGTGTCGGAAAAACTCGATGTCAAACGAACGGTGTTGGCGGAGTTTGAATCGGCGGCGCAAGCCGACGCGATATTTGCCACCAATACCTCGTCCTACACCCTGACCGATATCGCGGCGAAGGCCGTCCATCCTGAACGGTGTGTGGGGCTCCATTTCTTCAACCCGGTGGCGAAGATGCAGTTGGTCGAGGTGGTGCGTGCGCCCTTTACGTCGGATCCAGCGTTGAAGCAGGCCTGTAGTCTGGCGAAACGCCTGGGGAAGTTTCCTTTGGTAGTCAACGATGGGCCCGGGTTCCTCGTCAACAGGATTCTCTCGCGCTATTTGGCCGAGGCCGTGATCCTGGTCAGTGAAGGGATTCCTTTTCAGCGTATCGACAGGGTCGCGAAGAATTTCGGGATGGCTGTGGACAGCGGGCATCCGATGGGCCCGCTGGAGCTTCTCGATTTGATCGGGCTTTCAGTCGGCTTCCATGTGCTGACCTCTCTGACTGTGCTGGGGCCCCGAATCGAGTCGCGCGAGGCGCTGCTCCGGACACTCCTTCCGGAGAAGGGGCCGCCCATAACATTTTGGAAGTCAGGAAACGAGAATCCGCAAGCGCTCAACGCGCTTGTGAGCTATCGCCAGGCCCATCCATCGGAGACCGGTGTTCTCTCTGACGACGTGATACATGACCGGCTGATTCTTCCCATGGTTGACGAGGCTGTACGCTGTCTACATGACAAGATTGTGGAGCATCCCTGGCAAGTGGATTTCGCCTTGACCTATGGGATCGGGTTCCCGGCGTTTCGTGGCGGGCTGCTCAGTTGGGCAGGGCGTAGCATGGGACATGAGCGGGTCCGTGAAAAGTTGGAGTCACTGTCGAAATCCTATGGAAAACGTTTCGAGCCTAGTCCCGAGCTGTCCAATAGAAGCTGGTGTGCCGCACAGGCGGCCTGAGCCGGCTTGCGTCCAAGGGAGAGCGTAATGTCTCGACCACCGTGTTTTCAACATTATCCGGCCGGATCTCCCCAGGAGCTTCCTCTTGCATCAATCACGCTGGTGGAGATGTTGGCCAGGAGCGCGAGGCGGTTTGCGCGTCGCCCGGCTCTCTACTTTTTCGGGAAAACACTCTCGTATCAGGAATTGGGCTCCATCGTTGACCGGTTCGCCTCTGGCCTTTCAGCGCGGGGCATTCGCAAGGGCGATCGGGTGGCCCTCTGTCTGCCGAACTCTCCTCAGGCTGTGATCGCGTATTTCGGCATTGTGAAGGCCGGAGGCATTGTCGTGTCCTGCAACCCCACGTATACGGAGCATGAGCTGGCAGCGCAGTTGCGAGATGCCGGCGCGCGCGCGATCGTGGTGCTGGACATGATGTATCAGAAAATTCAGGATCTCGATCTGGATCTGGTCGTCATGACGCGGATCACGGATTATATGACGACCATTGCACGGTATATCTATCAGCATCGACAGGGTCGGCCTCCGATTGAGATACCCAGTCGGGAGAAGACGATCTCGTTCCATGATCTCTTGAGCAGCGTGCCCCCCATCGCATCCGATCAGCTCCCGGTCGTCACACCGGACGATGTAGCCGTTCTGCAATACACGGGCGGCACGACTGGGGTGTCCAAGGGGGCGGAGCTCCGCCATCGAAATCTGACGGCGAATATTCAGCAACTTATCAGCTGGTTTTCCCCTGAAGAGCGGGTGGAGAGCTTTCTGGCGGCTCTGCCGCTCTTTCACGTGTTTGGGATGACCGTCACACAGAATATTTGTTTGGCTGTGGGTGGGTGCATGGTGCTGGTGCCGGATCCTCGTAATATGCCGGTTCTGTTGCAGTT
>JABMDH010000186.1 GCA_015904075.1 Nitrospira sp. | reverse complement strand
GCAGCAATGCTGCGCACCATCGGCCGTAACCCGTCGTACAGTACCCTGCTGCATCGACATCAGTAGGTGAGTCCCACATACTTGCCGAGATAGGTCGGATGCTCTGCCTGCGACACCATGAAATGTGCCACATCAGAGCGGGAAATCGCGCTGACCTTCATTCCCTTCACAAGACTGTCCAACTCGCGATAGTGCCCGGTCATAGCACCGTTGGTGAGCCGCCCCGGGCGCACGATCTCCCAGCGCGGATACCCCGCAGCGATTACTCGTTCCTGCTCACCCTTATTCACATAGACAGCCTTGAGAAGCAGCGAGAAGAAGATCCTCATCGGAAGCGAGTTGTAGCTCCAACTGTCGCCCGTACCGAATCCAGTAAGCGCAATGAGCGCTGGGCAGGAACCCGTCTCCTTGAGCACCTGCACCAGAAGCCGCGCAGAGTCGGAAAATAGCGTGGTGGGGAAGGGACTCTTCACACCCAGTGTCACCAGGATGGCGTCGGCCCCTTCTACTGCGGCCCTGACGTCGCTTGGATGTGTCGCACTCCCCAACACCCTTCTCAGTCTGGCATGGTCCGGGACCGGAACGATGCTGCGCGACAAGGTCGTGACATCATGCCCCTTCTGAAGCGCAAGACATGTGCTCTCAAGCCCAATACCAGCCGAAGCCCCGATAACAGCAATCTTCATATTTCCCGTTTTAGGCGTCCGCGCGTCGCGACTGTTTTGATGGGCCAGCGCAAACTACGGATACGCGACTTTCAGCTCACGCTCAGACGATTCAGTAGCTCCGTCACGCACAACTGTACTCAACCAATACTTCTCGCCCCATTTCCGCTTCCCGACGCAGTCATCCTACCCCCCTTTTCCTTCAACCGCTGTTGCTCTTTGCCACACCATAGCGATGACTGCCAGCTTCATCGACTTGTCGGACAACAGGCCGGCTCGCCTGCTACTCGCGCAGGAGCATACTCCGAGTAGTAGGCGCGATACCCCAGCAGCCTTGCAATTGGACCGATGAACCAGTACAGGGCCTGCTGGACCGCTACGGGAGGCTCGCCCAACCAGGAATCGTACACTGGACTGAACCGGGACATTTGTAGAAGGGCACGAGGTGGATGGCTGTTCTCGGGTCTTGCATCAAAGAAACCATAGGCTTGCGAAAGAAAGATTCCAAATCGCTCAGGCAATGCGTACTCCGGTGTGAGCGGGCTCGACACCACGGCGATCTGGTTCGTCTGGTTGAACGGCTTATGAATCACTCCAGGCGTAATGAGGAGTTCATCGCCAGGATGGAGCTGAATGACTTCTTCCCCACGGCGAACAGACACGGTTCCCTGTTCGACGCGGAAGCGTTCAGAGAAACTCACATGGACGTGTGGTGGCGGCCCCGACGCATGTGGTTCCATGATCAGTTCTGACCAGATCAACCCGTGCTCCCGCCTCACGATGCGCTGCGTAAACCCTTCAGACGCACTGTGAAAAACCTGGCCGACCTGTGGAATGAACTCCGGGCCAGGATCCGGCTCAGGAAATACGACACGATCAAGAAAAGGCCCGACCAGAGCAAAGAGAATGACGATGGCCACAAGGCCTCGCACGAACAGCCGCACACCGACCTCCCATCAACCACCCATGCCACCCGCTATTGAATTTGCTCACCGGCAAAATACACACTCATGTGTATCGGGTTATCTGATCCGTCACTTCCCCTGCCCTGCTCGTGCTATCAACTCTTTCAGCCCGCTCAAATCCAATGCCCCCGGCACCAGTTCCGTGCCCACAATGAAGGCCGGCGTCCCGGAGATGCCGAGCTCCTGAGCAAACGCACGATTCTTCTCGATGGCGGCCTGCCACTGAGGATTGGCCATATCCGCCTCTAGACGTTTCGCATCGAGGCCGACGCGAGCCGCGATCTTCAAGATTTCCTCTTTGGTCATCTCAGCATGAGATGCGAACAACGCCTCGTGGAAGACTTGATGCTTACCTTGCGCCTGAGACGCAAGCGCAGCCTTGGCTGCAAGCTCCGATGGTTCACCAAGAATAGGGAAATCTTTGTAGACTACCCGCACCCTGGGATCGACCTGTTGAAGTTCCGTGACAGCCGACGCCGCCTTCTTACAGTAGCCGCAGCGGTAGTCATAGAACTCGACCACGGTAATGTCGCCCTTCGGATTGCCACTGACCGGTGAGGTTGGATCATGTAACAGTTCGTTCTGCTTCGCCGCGAGGGCTGCTTTTTGCCGTTCCCGCTGTTCTGCTTCACGTTTCGCTTCCATCGACTGCAGCGATTGCATGATGACTTCCGGGTGGGTACGGATGTAGCGTTCAATTGCCACATCAGTAACGTCCTGCGAGAGAACCGGCGCATGCTTCGTCTCGTTGGCCGTACTTGCACAACCGGACATGAACAGGGCCAGCGCGGCACAGACATTCATCGAAAACGGGAAACGGCTCCACACGTCGTGACTATTCATAAATGGGATTCCTATCAGTTAGAAGGTCAGCACACGTCCTTGATTTTCAGCGCCTACGAGATGTCCCCGCCCTACACGGCGCATTCTCAGCTGGTTTGCAGGCTCCGTCAAGCCACCATTGAAGGAATCGGCGTCCCATGCATAGGAAATACTTCAAGAAATACCATGCTGCCCCTGGACCTGCGCCAGTCCACCGACGCCACAAGCTATATCGCCATTTACGAACGAGACTCGCCTTTTTCCGTCTTTCGCACCAAATCGGCCAATTAGAAACGCAGGCATCTTGTTAGGCCTTTGATTTTCCTTCATATCGCATTTGGCACGTTTCTGGAACAGAGGAACGAGAGGATGGGGATCACAGGCGACCGGTAGATATCCTGAATCTCCCCTATCCAATACGTGCCGGCGACATACATCTTGAGGGAAGGAGGTAGCAGACTATGGATTTGTTGATTATTGGAATTATGGTAGCAAGCGTCATGTTGGTCGTTGTCCATAATGCGCTGGTTGCATTAGATACGGATAGCGAGTAGTCCGACGGAGATGCCATCCTGACATAAGAGCGGCTCGCCCCTTGCACAGAATCTGGACTCATTCAAACCGGAACATGGGCTGGGGAAACAGGAATCTGGAGTCTGTGCTGCACGAGTCCTTTCGGTCTTCCGCTGGACCGAAAGGTTGATTCTACCTTGTACAATCTCACCATCCACCGCCTCTCTTCATCGTGGGGTGGAGATCTCAACCGATATCGTTCACAACATCTGAGACTCGACTACTGCACAGCCTCTATATGAATATCTATCGCCTGAGAACCCACTACGATGCGGCCCATTATTGTCGCGCATGTGACAAATTAGTTGGGCACCCTCCCATGCTAAAAACAGAAGCCATTGTTTTCCCTCTCATTTCATCAG
>JABMDH010000185.1 GCA_015904075.1 Nitrospira sp. | reverse complement strand
CCGTACTTCGATACGGTTTTTGTGCCGCTCATGACGCCGGCTCTTTTTCTGATGGGGATTGGCCCGTTGGCTCAATGGAAAAAGGCGAGCCTGCCGGATCTTGCCTTGCGGCTGCGCTGGGCGTTTGGAGTCAGTGTTGCCACGGCAGTACTGTTGCCGGTTGTGTTGGGGAAATGGACTCCGCTGCTGAGTCTCGGACTTTTGCTGGCTCTATGGATCGTGACGACGGCCGTCGTGAATATACGGGAGCGGTTGACACATCTTGAGGGGGCCGGCCTGGTGAATCGTCTTGCATCGATCCCGCGCTCCTATTGGGGCATGATTCTGGCCCATTGCGGGATTGCCGTTTTTATCGTCGGCGTCACGATGGTCAAGGGGTTTGAAACCGAACAGGATGTGCGGATGAGCGTCGGCGACCATGCGACCATCGGCGGCTATACGTTTCAGTTCGATGGCGCGAAAGATCTGGTGGGCCCGAACTACATTGCAGCCCGGGGAACGTTTCGTGTCACGAGAGACGGTCGCGAGGTCACCGTCATGTATCCGGAAAAACGGCGGTATATGGTCCAGAGCCAGACCATGACTGAAGCCGCAATCGATTCCGGCTTGTTACGAGATCTCTATGTGTCGTTAGGCGAGCCGCTCGAGGCAGGCGCCTGGAGCGTGCGGCTCTATCACAAACCCTTCATTGACTGGATTTGGGGCGGCTGCCTGATCATGGCTGTCGGGGGAGTCTTGGCGATCACCGACCGCCGGTATCGTCTGGCCTGGCGGCGCGAGCAGGAAGTCCCGGTGGCGGCATCGCAGCCGGTCGAGGCGCCGATCGTATGAAGCGTTTTTTACTTCCGCTCGCGATCTTTCTGGTCATGGTGGGCTTTCTCGCGGTCGGCTTGACCTTAAATCCGCGCGAAGTGCCGTCTCCGCTTGTGGGGAAAGCCGCGCCCGATTTTGTATTGCCGCAGTTGCATGAAGCCGACAAGGTCTTTTCGCCGAAAGAGCTGGCTGGGAAAGTCTGGTTGCTGAATTTTTGGGCTTCCTGGTGCAACGGCTGTAAAGAGGAGCATCCGGTCTTGATGGAGTTGGCGAAGTCCGGCGACGTCCCGATCTACGGGGCGGATTATAAGGACACCAGGGAGGAGGCGTTGGCCTGGCTGCGGCGGTGGGGCAACCCGTACCAGCTGGTGGCCGTCGATGAGGCAGGGCGTGTCGGTATCAACTACGGCGTCTACGGCGTTCCGGAGACCTACGTGATCGATAAAGCGGGGAAGATCCGGTACAAGCAGATCGGGCCGGTGGACCAGGATGTCCTGGATAAAAAAATTCTTCCTCTCGTACGGGAGTTGCAGAACCAATGATCCGGATCTGGACGGTAATCCTTGTGCTGACCATGGCGGGGGTGGCGACGGCTCAAGAGGCCAGGCCGCTGGGGGAGAATCCGCGGGTCGAGGCCCGGCTCAAAGCGCTCGCAGTCGAATTGCGCTGTCTGGTCTGTCAGAACCAAACGCTGGCCGATTCCAATGCGCCGTTGGCCGAGGATCTCCGCAGGGAAGTGCGCGAGATGATCGCAAAGAACATGAGCGATCAGGACATCATCAATTTCCTCGTCGAGCGCTACGGGGATTTCGTCCTGTACCGGCCGCCGT
>JABMDH010000184.1 GCA_015904075.1 Nitrospira sp. | reverse complement strand
AGAGCCACGGGATTTGTTTCGCCAGCGCGTTGAGGATTTTACTCGAGGCATCGCG
Source organism: Nitrospira sp. (assembly GCA_015904075.1). The sequence goes on along the minus strand of JABMDH010000184.1, from coordinate 3,008 downwards.
ACCGGCCACGCCCTTGGCATCGGCAGGGAATACGGGGAGGTCCTTGTCCCACCCATCAGGCAGTCGGCGTTGTTGCACCTGAGAGAGATGGTCGGCGAGCTGGGGGAATTGCCGCGTGTAGTCTTCAAACTTAGTCATCCAGGCTGCACGCGCCGCTCGTCCCCGCTGTCCCATGCCCTGCTGGAAATGCTCACGGACGCCATCTGGAACCAGGAACTTTTCCTGCTCGGGCCAGCCGTAGTTCCGCTTGGTCAGCCTGATTTCTTCTTCGCCGAGCGGTTCACCGTGTGCCGCATGGGTATCTTGTTTGTTGGGCGAGCCATAGGCGATATGGCTGTCGACAATGATCAACGTCGGGCGGTCCGATTCTTTTTTGAACGTGGTCAAGGCCCGTTCAAGCTGATCGAGATCGTTGGCGTCGCCGACTCGGGTTACGTTCCATCCGTACCCGATGAATCGTGTGGCCACGTCTTCGCTGAAGGCCCATTCGGTGTGCCCTTCGATCGTGATCTTATTGTTGTCGTAGATCCAGCAGAGATTAGAAAGTTTCAAGTGTGCGGCAAGCGACGCCGCTTCGGCTGTGACGCCCTCCATCATGCAGCCATCGCCGCAGAGTGCATAGACATCGTAGTCGAACAGGTCAAATCCAGGACGATTGAAGTATTGGGCTTGCCACTGGGCGGCAATCGCCATTCCGACGCTGGTGGCTACTCCTTGCCCCAGCGGACCGGTCGTAGTCTCCACGCCGGAGGTCCAGCGGTATTCGGGATGTCCTGCACATTTGCTGTTGAGCTGGCGGAAGCGCTTGAGATCATCCAGTTGCACGGAGAGCTCGCCCAGTCGTTCGTATTGGGGATTGACCGCTTTCACTCCAGTCAGATGGAGCAGGGAATAGAGGAGCATAGAGGCGTGCCCCATGGACAGTACAAACCGGTCCCTGTTCGGCCAAATTGGATCGATTGGATCGAACCGGAGAATTCGCTGCCACAGACAATACGCGACCGGCGCCATGGCCATCGGTGTTCCGGGGTGGCCTGAATTGGCCTGCTGTACGGCATCCATCGAAAGGGTACGGATCGTGTTGATACAGGTCTGGTCGAGTTGTGTGTTCGTCACCATAGCCCCCTGTGTGGTGGTACGTTCCTGGCGCGCTGTCGTCGGTGATCCTCCTTAATTATGTCGGTTGGTTTGAGGACAAGCTTAAGTGATAACGGGTTGAGACCTGATACGACAGTTCTTACCGCCGCTCTTCATGTTGGAACAGGATGCTCATTGCGAAACGAAGGTTGTCTTAGCGTGCCTTCTGCGGAAACTCCGGAGCAGGTGGCTGAGCTGGAATAAGGGCTGGAGGCGGTAGCTGGAGTGGCTGATGGTTTCGTTCAAGGGGAGGGCCAAGATCGAGCCCGGATCCGTGAGGTGGTTGTGCGGTGATGATTCCCTCGCCGGTGGCAGGGCGATCGGGTCGCGTAGAGCGCAAGGTGGCGAAGCGTACGCCTCGCCTGCCGCAATTATCCGGACTACGGGCGCGCCATCGCGGGAGTCGGCAGAGAGAGTTCGCTCATGGCCTCATGCGCAAGTGTCAGTTCCTGTTCAATCAACTTCACCGATACGTCTAAGATCTTCATCGATTGTGTCTGGAGGGCATCCTCTTTAATGGCATGATTGAGGTAGTTTTGACAGAGGTTGTACATGGCCTCCCGGTACAGTTGAAGCCCCTGCGTGCGTCTGACAAACGCCGGTAAGATTTGCGCGAAGGATCGAGCCAGGGCTGCCTTCAACTGTGTATCGATCTTGTCGGTGGACAGGTCCCGCTTCGCCGCTAATGCACTGGTGACATTCTGGTCGGCATCGAGCGGTGGTTGAGTGCAAAACCTGCCGGCCTCACTCGATGAATTCTCTTGGAGCCGGACGAGGACAACCCGTCGATCGGTAGTGGCTGCTACGGTTCCCACTCGCTCGCCTACGTGGTCGATAATCACCGGGGACTTCGAGCCTGCAAACATGTTCAGCCCGCATCCGGACAGTGTCACCAGGCTGATGATGCAGCCGATTCGTAGAGACAAGGTCAGTATCATAGGGGTGCCTCCAGGTCGAGTAAAAGTCATCGCCAAATTATGGAAATAGGAAAGGCAAGAAAACTGTTAGCTTGCTATGGCGCGGCAGGATAACGAAGTGGGGTGAGTGATTACAAGGCCGGAGCTTCACAACACTAGAAAGTTGGTGTTGTGAAGATAATGGCGAGAGGTAAGCTGGTCTTGCACGTTGTTCCCGCATCGATCAATGGTTCCTGACACCAGTTCCCGCCATTGACTTGGTCACAGTTTCGAGTCTAGTCTGCGCCATTATTCTCCTCTGTTGGCGTTGCAATGGAGAGTACAGAGTGTTCCTTAGTTTGCCAAGTCCCGTTTCTTTATATGGCCTATCGTGTTAATGACATCACGGTAATCAGACATTCGATATGATGAACATATTCCTAGTGGCGATCGTTCTTCTTTTGGTCATACTGCTGATCGGATTAGTGCTGTATGTGCGGGCACCCCGCACATATCAGTCTGCCGATTCTGTCGCCAATTCTTATGATGATTGGACGAATGACGGCATTCTCGAGTTCTACTGGGGCGAACATATACATCTGGGACACTATGGTTCGCCACCCCGCAAAAAAGATTTTCTCAAAGCCAAGTCAGACTTTGTGCATGAAATGGTGCAGTGGGGTGGCTTAGACAAGCTTCCTTCCGGGACGACGGTGTTAGATGTGGGTTGCGGCATTGGCGGCAGCAGTCGCATGCTGGCGCGGGAGTATGGCTTTGCAGTCACCGGAATTACCATCAGCCCTCAGCAGGTCAGACGTGCTCAAGAACTGACCTCCCCGGAGATGAATGCCCGATTTCAGGTCGAGGATGCGCTGGCCCTGTCGTTCCCTGATGCCAGTTTTGATGTGGTCTGGTCAGTCGAGGCAGGACCGCACATGCCGGATAAGGCACTATTTGCCCGAGAGCTCATGCGCG
>JABMDH010000183.1 GCA_015904075.1 Nitrospira sp. | reverse complement strand
TTCCTGCAGCAGGACATCGACCTGGACCTCTTCCAGGACATGAGCGCCAAGATCCTCGCCTCCGGCTTAGGGCAATACCTCACGACTCCCTATTCCTATCTGGCGATGACCAAACGGTCCGTCTATGTTGACCACCATTCGCACGAGGGGCAGGAAGGGAAACGGCTCACGGTGGTGCCGGGGAAGAGCAAGTATAACTTCGTGTATCCGTTTCTGAAAACGCGCGAGTGGTTCCTGCTCACGAAGGCGGCGCGACAAGGGATGATGGATGAGCATATCGAAGTCGGTCATCGGTTCCCCTCGGTGAAACTGAATACGAGCTATTCATTCGGGTTGGATGATCAGGAATGGGTGGTGGCGTTTGAGAGCGATAAGCCGGAAGACTTTCTGGAACTCGTGATGGCGCTGCGCGAAACCGAAGGCTCACGCTATACACTGCGTGATACGCCGATTTTCACCTGCATTCGCAAGAGCCTCAAGGAAATGCTCGACACGCTCGGCGGCTGACGCCACAGAACTGCATGCTTGAAGGTTTCTGGTACATTGCCGGGGAAAGCGCTGCGGTCAGGGTCGGGCGGCCGCTCGCGTCGGTGCTCTGCAATCAACCACTGGTGCTGTTTCGTGATGGTCATGGTTGCGTGCACGCATTAGAAAACCGCTGTCCTCACAAGGGCGTGCCTCTCTCGTCCGCTCGGCAGGAAGGGGACTCCTTACGGTGCCCTTTTCACGGGTGGCGCTTTATCTCCTCCGGTGAGTGTGTAGAAGTCCCGTCCCTCGGCAACGTGGCGCACCCATCGTCGGCTTCGGCCTGCGTGAAGACCCTTCCGGTCGAGGAGCGGGACGGGTGGGTGTGGGTCTATATCGGGAATGACCAATGCCCGAAGCCTTCGTCTCCGCCACCGTCGCTGCCGGCGCCCGCTGACGGGAGTCCGATGGTCTCCGTGCGCGAGTCTGCCGAGGCGAATGTCCGGTGGGATTTCGCTGTGGATAGTCTCATGGATCCCGCTCACGTCCCCTTCGTGCACAACAAGTATTTTCGGCGGCGCGAGGCAGCCAGGCAAAAAGAAAAGGTGTTCACGCGGCTGCCGCTGGGGTTTCGCACTATCTCGCAAAATGTCCTGCTGCCGGACACCTTTATCTTTCGCGCCCTGTCTCCAGGGCTGGGCTCGGCCACGACCACGGTCGACTTCGTCCTGCCCGGCATCCATTTGGAACGATGGGAGATCGGCACACGGTTCGCATCTGTCATGTTGATTGCCACACCGCTCACTGATGGACGAAGCCGGTTCGACATCTGTGTCGGGTGGAACTTCTTGCGAGGGCTTCCTGTTGGATGGCCGGTGCGCCGGACCTTGCGGACCATTTTGGGTCAGGACCGGGAAATCCTGGAATTGCAGGAACAGGGGTTCGGCCAGAAAGGAAGTATGCTCTTGAGCCTGGAATCGGACAGGCCCGCCGTCTGGTACCGCCAGCTGAAGAAATATCGTCTGGATCAATTGGCCGGGGTACCTAATCTACAGCACCCGATCCCTGAGAAAGTCACGCTTAGCTGGATGACCTGAGTCAGATGGTCGAAGACTGAGCGCATGAACATGATTCACCGCAGCCGCTCGTGCTGAAACACAGAACTCCCAATGACTGGTTCAATCTCGGTGGGTTCAAGTGAATAGGCGATCCGGCGGTGAAAAGCCGTGGATGGAACCTGTTGCTCCAACTCGGCGCTCCGCCAGTGCCCCATCATGCCCCAGTTTCACGATAAATACCGTCCATGAATTTGGACAGCGTAACATTCTGATTTTTAACGATAGACACAGATTGATCCCAATGGTTGTCCATTCTCTGTAGACAGATCCCCCAGATTCGACAATCGGCACTTTCACTGCCGCGATTCCTATAAGTTCTTGTGAGACTTCGTGAATCTCCATTGACAAGTGTCTTGTTGCAGTGCGGCACGGGGATTGCGCTAGGACTATACCGCTGGTGAGGGTGTGGGTGATTTTGGACCGGCCTCCGAATGACCCATTCCTTCGCAAGAAGGAGCCCTTCA
>JABMDH010000182.1 GCA_015904075.1 Nitrospira sp. | reverse complement strand
GAGAAGATGGCCTTGGCTGCTGGACATGCCGACAAGCACATACCCATACAGCGGCGTCTGCAGTGCGGTGTCGGAAGGCGGGTTCAGCGCTGATTCAGTCAACGTCAGGCTGAGCAAAGGGTCGCTGCCAAGTGACATGGGAGGGCCTGTGATGGCCTGCGTCAGGTGATAGACGATGGGGTGAGCCGCTCCTGCCAGGAGGCGAAGCCAGCACGTTCGGCTGTGCGACAGATCGGCTGAAACGAGCAACGTTCCGTTGTTGAGCTCGATGATCCGATCTTGGAAGGGCGGCGAGACAAGAGCCGCCGATGACGTGGACCTGTTCATGCCCATCAAAATCAGCCGGTCGGCTTGTTCCGGATCAGCCACGTATTGCTTCCAGGCCCCTTTGCCGTCGGCGCTCAGCAACCGGCCGTCTCGTGAAAGAATCAACACGTAGGCCACTTGCTCACTGATCAACGTGCCTTGGATAAGTTGCCGGAGACGTTCTTGATCTCCTGCGAAGACCGCGTGCCTGCTGGTTTCGGCCAAGTTGTTCGCGACCAGTTTGCCGTTGTGCGCCAATCCTTCTGCCATTGACGCAATCTCACGATCGATGAAAAACCAGCTCAGGGTGGTGCAACTGGCCACCACGATCAAGGCTGTGACGGTAATCAGTTTGGTCTTGAGGGAAAATCGGTTCAAGGATGCAACCCGCATGCGAGATGCCTCTCAGCCTTAGGGCACGATTGGCTTGTAACTGTCCTGCGAGGCGAAGGCGCCAGGCCCTCCATACAGACGTGAGGCCATGCGCACGAGATCCGGAGCGAGTGTCAGGCCGAGATACTCGGCGGTATTGAGATTGAGCACGAGTTTCGGGTGATTGGGCTGAACCATCCGCATCCCGCCGGTTGGTGGATCACGAAGGATCGCCGCAGCCAGTTGAGCGGCTTGGATCCCCGCATCCAGGGGTTCGATGACCACGGCGCCGAGCGCTCCACGCTGGACGAATGTGGAAGAAAATCCGAACAAGGGGATTTTGGCGTCGAAGGCGGACTCCAGGAGAAACGGAAGGGACTCGTCCGTCACCACGGTTTGGTCCGGGAGGACCCACAGCAGATCGATCTGGGGAAGGAGGGCCATGAGTGCTCCGGATACCTCCCCTCGCTTCGTCACCGCGCTTCCGATCAACTGCAGACCCAAGAGTTTTGCCTGGTGTTTGGCCGCGGAAATCGTGGCGGCTTGCTGGCGCTCATCGTAGAGCACGCCGATCCGGCGCGCGCGAGGGGCGACGCTCTTGATGCTCTCAAGTTGCTGCTGGTGTGGAATCTTCATCAAGACGCCGGTCATATTGCCGGCCGGGAGCCCGTGCAATTCCGGATTCAGCACGAGGCAGAAGACGACAGGGAGATCCGGAATTTCGAGTTTGGCGGCGAGGGCGGCGTTCAAGCCGACGGCAAGGACCAGATCGGGGTGTCCAGCGCGAATCGATTGTCCGACTTCTCTGGCATCTGTTCCCCCGTCGCGCAGCGTGTATTCGACCATGTGCGCCTGAGCGGGGAGCGCCTGTTTGAACCCGTGAACCGCCTGCGTGTAATACCCCACGTCGCTGGATTTCAGGACGACGATCTCGGCTGCGTGCACATCAAAGACCAGTGCCGCCATCGCACCGCAGCCGAACCATACGAAAAGAGCCGCACGGGCGAGAGAGTGAAATGTTGGGATCGATCTCTGCATGATGCAGATCCTATCACGGGAGCATCGGCCTGGGTGATGATTAGAGGGTCAGGGTGAACCACCCCATCACCCGGCTGCCGATCGTATCTCCCAATGGATGTTCACGATGCCGGTCGTTCAAGGCATTATAGGCTGAGATGGCCACCTCGGCCCGCTGGTTCCAAAAGCGATAGCCTCCGCGGAGATTGAGCAGGGTATAGCTGTCGACGCGTTCGGTGGGAATGGCGCTGGAGGGGATCAGTCCGATCGTCGAGAAGGTGGAATAGATTTCTGTCCTGATCGGATAACTGGCTCCTCCCACGTAGTGCACGGCGACGTCCGCATTCAACCCGTTGTCCCAGTTGGCGCGCAACCCTCCGTTGACGGTGGAGCGCGGGCCGCCGCGTCGAGCCGCGCCGGTGATGGATTGATTGATCGACTGATAGGAATAGTTGACGTAACCCTTCAGCCATGAGGCGGGCAGAAATTCAAGGCCGGCCTCGCCTCCGTGAATGTCGGCCACACCGGGAATGTTCATCCAGGTGCCGAACGTGGGGGACAGGCCGACGGCGTCGATGACGTCGGCAATGTGGTTGTCGAATACCGTCAGGC
>JABMDH010000181.1 GCA_015904075.1 Nitrospira sp. | reverse complement strand
CATTTCAGCACAGTCGGACTTCCTCGCCAATGGTCTAGTTTGCGGGGGGAAGGTCAACCGTCCCCCACGCTCCTTGACTCACTAGATTGCGGATTACTGCAAGATTGGAAGAGATGGTCAGGAATATCCTCTTCCCGCTTGGGCTGCTATCTGGGCGAGGAGTGAGTAGATCCACTGGCCGTTCCCTTCGTCGAGACCTTCACGGGCCAAGCATTCATCCCAACAATGAGCCAGGAAGCTCGATATAATCCTGGTGGATTTGTCTATTTGATACCCGCCACCAGGTATGTCAACGCATGGTTCCAAAAAAATGCCCCGGACACGCAGAGATGCAAAGAGGGCGGCACTCAAGATTCTTACATAGTTTGCCGACGCCGTCTTGAGCAATTCATCCTCCCAAGCGATGAGCGATTAGAGCCCTATATACGTGTGGCACGGATGAACCCAAACGGACATTTCTGGTTTTCCAAATTACCGCCGGGGAAGTATTACCTAACTACCGTCATTACTTGGCCTGGCCCGGACTACAATGCAAACGGCAGTATTGCGACGGCCCATGTTGAAGTAGAAATCGGTGAGCATATGCCAAACATCATCGTGAGCTACTAGCCCTAAGAAACAAAATAGCAAAGTTAGGGATGGGACAAGACGATAGCTCGAAATCCAGTTTGTGGCCTCACTAAGAGCCTTCAGCTAGCCGATGCCACGTGATTGGCCGAAGAGGATCCTTCCCATCAACCTTGAAGGTATGGACGACTCCGCTTTCGTTGAGCAGAGCTAAACCGGCTCTGATCTGTTGACAATCGGCCTTATGGCCCAGCCATCGCAACAACCGGGCATGCAAGATTAATCCGTCGCATTTCAGTAGTACCCGCACGATCAACAGCGCGACCCACCAACGGCGACCTTCTTCCGAGAAATCCCAATGCTCCCGTACTCGCCGGATGGGTTCTCCCTTCCGTAGGGCCTCCATGATGCCCACAAGGGCTGGACAGTGCCGATAGATGGTGAACACTCGCTCGTCGATGAACAGTTTCTCACAGACGGCAGAGAGTAACCTACGGGAGGGGCCTAGTTCTTGCCACCAAGACTGAAGCACTTGGAACAGCTCTGCGACCATGCGACTGTTGGACCAATCAATTTCATCAAGGATACTGAGTAATTCTCGCTCTCGGTCTATATCGATACACTTCATCTCTTGCCTCGCAAGGAGCCGTGTAAAGGTTCAGGTCCCACCGTGCTGGCCTAAAACCGGGTTCCTTCGGAACAGCGAACACATTCAGACTGCGGAGAAAGGCGTTCACTGCTAACACCGTTCACCGGACGGAGCATAAACAGTGAAGAGGTGAATGAGTGAATAGTGAACATGTGAATAAATAATATATATATTTAAGAGGTATATAAGCTTTCCTTTATTACATAGAGTCCGCCCTCTTTCCTGATAACCAATCCATCATCATGCAGCTTCCGAATGAGATGTCTCACGCTGTCATGTGATGACCGGCAA
>JABMDH010000180.1 GCA_015904075.1 Nitrospira sp. | reverse complement strand
GATCTACCGCACAAAATAGTCCGCGCAGTATACAGCAAACTTTTTACGAATCCTACCAGGAAGGTAGGGAGGGCGATCCGGCACGGTCTGTCTTGACTCTCCGCACTACTCCCGAGTAGCATGCAGCCATTCTTTCCCCTGGCTGTGACTTATGATTCGTCGTTGGCAGACTCTCGCTGCGGTACTCGTGATCCTCTGCGTGATCGGGATCAGCGGAGTTGCGTCCGCCCAATCGGTCCTCCACGAAAACCAACATAGCCACCACCAAGCGGCAACACATGGGTCGGTCTTCTGCGCATGGTCTTGTGCGGCCGGTCAGACACACGATGCAACCGTTGTTCCTGTTGCTCCCCTTGCAACATTGCTTGAGATGCTCGATCAGCCGTCGTTCTCCTCTTCTTATAATGTGACTCCCGCATTCCGCTCCACTCGTGCTCCTCCAGTCGCCTAGTCCTCTCTGCTCTGGCTTCACTGTTTGAATACATTAAGTGCAGGTGTCGTCGAACTGGTCATCCTCCGCTGATAGCGCAGGAGTCAGTGCTTTAAGGAGTAGCTTTCATGAGAAGCACCCGATACGGTCGATACGTATTAGCCGCCGCTCTGACGTTCGCTTTCGCGGGAGCGATGGGGTTGCCGCAATCCTGGAGCATGGGGTCGCGCGTCCCCGCCGTCGGCATGCCGGTCGATGAGTTTCGCCTCGTAGACCTCGATGGGAAAACCCATAGCCTCAGTCAGTACCGTGGCAAGGTTGTGTTGGTGAATTTCTGGGCGACCTGGTGCAAGCCCTGCACGACGGAAATGCCGGCCATGCAGGCCAGCTTCGATAAGCTGCGGGATAAGGGATTTGTCGTGCTGGCGATCAACGAACTCGAAGACGATGCCAAGGTGCGGGAGCACATCAAGCAGTATGGCCACACATTCCCCGTCTTAATGGATCGTGACAATAAGGTGGCGAACCAGTTCGGCGTGTTTGGATTACCGGTGAGTGTGTTTATCGACCAGCAGGGCCGCGTGCAGGAATACATTAAGGGCGGTTTGCTGACGGAGCAGATGATCAACGACGTGGTCGCGAAGATTCAACAGCAGGAACCGATCAAGGCGGCCTCGCTTCGATAAACTCTTTATGATGGTGAAACTGAAACAATCCTGGTTGGTCTGGTCGCTGCTGCTCTGCCTTGTGCTCGTGAACGGATTCCTGGCAGTACCGGCGGTCGCCCATGCCGATCACCATGCGAAGCATCAGGCCGGCACGCATTCCACCGGTCTGTGCGCCTGGGAATGTGCTGCCGGTCAGAGCATCGACACGGCGACAGCGGTTTTTTCTTCATCCCTGCAGTTCGTCGAGCTGGCCGATACCCGGCAAGTCGACCGCGTGGTCACTGCTCAACCCGTCTCCCGCTTCTTTCGCGGACCTCCCGCGCTCTTCAGCTAATTTCTTCGATTCACGACAACCGTGACGCGCAGAGAGACGGTGGAAATCCACCGCCGATCAGGCGCCATCACCTCAACCATTGTGAGACCCATGATGCTCCTTTCCCGATCCCGTCGGCTCGTCCTTCTCTCTCTTGGCGCCTTCTTTCTGAGCGTGGGGGGCGTGCTCCCGGGCCCGGTTCAGGCCTCGTGCGGCTCTGTGAGCTGCTTCGTCGTGATCGGATCGCAACAGCAGGTCCCGATGGCCGGCCTGCTGACCGTCAACACGATCTACAACTACACGCCGATGGAGGCGCCGTCGGGGCAGGGCGGGAGCATTCCGTTTTCCAATC
>JABMDH010000018.1:65198-69562 GCA_015904075.1 Nitrospira sp. | reverse complement strand
CTCTCGGCCAGCGTCACCGGTGCCGACCAGGCGGGGAACAGTCGAATCACCAGGCCGAACAGCAGGCAGGCCAGGTAGTAGGTCATCCGGAGTGTGGGATAGGCCGCGAATCCGACAGCGCGCACATTGGCGCCGGCCTGCCAGTCGATCAACAGAAAGATGATGGACGCGAAGTAGTAATACTGAGGCCGCTGAATCGGGCGGAATCTCATGGCCTGATCGAATCAGAAACCCCACCGCGCGTCTATAGTCTTCTCCATTTTCATCCTCTGCTCGCGATCATCCTCCATGCTGGCGGGCTTCCGGGCACGCATAACGACGTCCGGTGATATGGGGAAAGGGAGAGCCCTACTCTTTCGTGGTCCAACCGAAGACGATTACCCCCATACCGAACAACGCGATTCCTGCTCCAGTCCAATCGAAGATGGAGAGATCCTCGCCGTCCACGACTTTCAGCCAGATGAGGGCCGTGGCTACATAGACCCCACCATAGGCCGCGTAGACCCGTCCGCTGGCAGCGGGGTGGAGCGTGAGGAGCCAGGAGAAGACCGCCAGGCTGAGCACTGCCGGAACCAAGAGCCAGATGGATCCACCCTTACGAAGCCAGAGGTATGGGAGAAAGCAACCAATGATCTCAGCAAGCGCCGTGAGAATGAATAACCCCGCGGTCTGGAATAGGAACATCGGTAGGTCTCCCTTCTGAGGACGGTACCATCTCATCGTTCTTCATAAGAATCAAATTGGCAGGCCTACGGAGTTGGTTGCTGGGGAGAGGACTTGAACCGCTGATCCTTGGGTTATGAGGCTGTACATACTCGGTTTCTACCACCAGATCTTCAGCGTTTCCCTCACTTCAATTGATATTTCAACGGTGTACAGCCACGTCTAGCGCGAACGTGGTAACCCGAATGGGGAATGGGCAATCACAGACCGGCACTCTACACTTGCCACAAGGATTGCGTTACTACGGAGGGCCTGATGGATATTTCTCGAGCGAAGCGATGGAAGGTCCAATATCCGGTTCAGTTATTCACGGACGGCTTATTTATTGAAGGGCAGACGGTGGACATATCACTACAGGGGTTACGTGTCGTCACGGAAAGCTCGATCAAGCAAGGGGCCTGTGTTCTTGTTCGGGTCCTGGTGCCGGATGGAGAATACCCTGTCGACTGTGCGCTGTATACCGTTCGATGGATCGACCGGGGAAGGATTGGGCTGGAAGCGAGTGAGATATCAGCGACAGAACAACAGCGCCTCCAAGACCGGCTCGCTTCTCTGGATCACTATCGGGAACCGGTCGTAGAGTCCACGATCCCTTGTCTGACAGCCGAGCAACCGATTACGAGCATCACGGGCACGGTGGCGGGGCTATGGCACTTGTTCTTTTCTCGTCATCACGTGGTCAATGCTTCTAACGGCAGCCAACACTCTCTCCAGGGATCAAAGCAGTAACAATACCCTCCGCGATAAAGGGTTTTCGGTGTCTTAGGAAGCAGCGTGAAAAATCGATCAGCTATCAGGGCTGTCCTCAGGGGCAACGCTTGCGAGAGAACCAGCTGTAAATTATTGAAGAAAGAAGAGAAAGGATTGGTTGCGGGGAGAGGATTTGAACCTCTGACCTTTGGGTTATGAGCCCAACGAGCTACCAGGCTGCTCCACCCCGCGGTCGGAGACTAACAAAGCGTGGAACGGCAAGTCAAGCCAACGACTTCCTTCGCTTGATCACGATGGTAAAGCCATCTCATGCGCATTGTCTTCATGGGCACACCGGAATTTGCCGTGCCTTCCCTTGAGGCGTTACTCAAGTCGGAGGACCAGGTTGTTGGAATCGTCACTCAGCCGGATCGCCCGAAAGGCCGTGGGCAGGAACTCACGCCTCCCCCGATCAAGCTCATCGCCCAACGCGAGAACATTCCTCTGCTGCAGCCGCTCAAAATCCGGACGCCAGACTTTCTTGAGGCGTTGGCCGCCTGGAAGCCGGATCTGATTGCTGTGACGGCATTCGGTCGGATCCTGCACGCCCCGATCTTGAACCTGCCACCGAAGGGTTGTGTGAATGTGCATGGATCGGTATTGCCGAAGTATCGAGGCGCCGCCCCTGTTCAATGGGCGGTGATCAACGGAGAAGCGGACACCGGCATCACCACGATGCTCATGGATGAGGGGATGGATACCGGTCCAATGTTGCTGCAAGCGAGGCTTCCAATTCTGCCCGAGGATACGGCGGGATCATTGGCGCCTCGTTTGGCGGAACTCGGCGGCCGGTTGTTGGTCGAGACCATCGCACAACTCAAGACCGGCACCCTTACCGCACAGCAACAAGACCATGCGCAGGCCACGATGGCGCCGTTGCTCAAGAAAGAGGATGGGCTGCTCGACTGGACAATGAGCGCGCAGGCGCTGGCCAATCGCATTCGAGGCTTGTCTCCTTGGCCGGGCGCCTATACGTTCTATGGCCAGGCGCGTTGGAATATTTGGAACGCGGTTGCCGTGAACGAACCGACCGGCGATATGCCTGGGACGATCGTTGAAGTTGCAAAGCACTCACTCCGTGTGGCGACCGGCAACGGTCTGTTAGAACTCCTCGAAATCCAGACGGCCAATTCCAAGCGTATGCCCGTCGGGCAATTTCTTTCCGGACATCGCATCATTCCAGGCGGAATGGTAGGCGCTGCTGCTAGCTGACTTCAGCCTACATGACTCATGAGCATTTTTACTGCAATCATCGATTCACCGTTCTAGGGAACGGAGTTGCGAGTGTCGTGTTTCATGTTTCGTGTTGTCAGGAAATCTGAACGCTCGAAACCAGGAATTCGAAACTCGAAACCCGAAACATCCCTCATGTTCTGAAGAGTCTGTTGCTATGCCATCCGGCCGGTCTTCTCCTGATGCTCCATCTTCCCCGCGGGCGGCGGCGCTGGCCGTGTTACTTGCCTGCCAATCGCAGGACAAGACGCTTGATGATGAGATGGAGCGGAGCGCGACGGATTTCAGGTTGGACTCTCGCGATCGCGGCCTGGCGATGGAGCTGGCGTATGGTGTGTTGAGACGACTGGAGTTTATCGATTGGCGGTTGGCGCCGGTTCTTCAGAAACCTCTCCTGCGGCTCCCGTCTGTGGTGCAAATGCTGTTGCGCCTCGGGACCTATCAGTTGCTGTGTATGGATCGTATTCCTGCCTCGGCGGCAGTGAACGAATCCGTGCAACTCGCCAAATCCTATACGCCGAGGCTGGGGCGGGACTGGAGCGGGTTGGTCAATGCGGTTCTGCGCAATCTCACGCGCGGGTCTGAGCCGGCGCTGCCGGATGTCGAGACCGATCCTGAGATGGCTTTGTCCATTCGGTATGCGCTTCCACTCTGGCTTTGTCGGCGATGGGTTCAACAGTTGGGAGTGGCGCAGGCCGAATCCCTCTGCCAGTCCGCGAGTAACGTTCCTTCTCTTACGCTACGAGTGAACCGGTTGCGTGTGACGCGAGACGTATTTCTGGATCGGCTCAGTCAGCTGGGATTCACGGCGCGCCCGACAGCTGTCAGCCCGGTTGGTGTCATGTTCGAAAAGAGCGGTCCCGTGACAGCGCTGCCCGGTTTTCAGGAGGGGGAGTTCTATGTCGAGGATGAGGCGGCCCAGCTGATCCCGCCGCTTCTCGATCCGCAGCCGGGCGAACAGATTCTCGATGCCTGTGCCGCACCGGGAGGCAAGACGACACATCTTGCGGAGTTGATGAAGAATCACGGACGTATTCTTGCGATGGATCGTCAACAGGTTCGCCTCGATCGCCTGCAGGACAATTGTCGCCGCTTGGGCGTCAGCATCGTGGCGTCGACCATGGGAGATGCGCGAAAACCTCAGGATGTGGTGTCCTCCCTCGGCAAGAGCAGCAACTGTGCGGATCGACGCACTGCGACGCCTGATGGATCGTTCGATCGGATTCTCCTTGATGCGCCGTGCAGCGGGCTCGGTGTACTACGCCGCCATCCTGAAGCCAAGTGGAACAAACATCAGGCGATGTTCGCCCGGCACCATCAACTGCAGAAGGAGATCCTCGATGCAGTGTCGGCTGTCTTGCGGCCCGGCGGGGTGCTGGTCTATAGTACGTGCTCGACCGAGCAGGAAGAAACCGAAGACGTGATTCAGCAGTTTTGCCGCGCTCATCCCGGCTGGATACGCGAATCCGTTGTGCCGTGGCTTCCTTCCGCTGCTCTCCCATTCGTGACGGCTCAGGGCGCGCTGTCGACCATGGGCAATCGACTTGGGATGGATAGCTTCTATGCCGCTCGACTGAGGAAGATTTCCTAATGCCCAAGCCGATCCAGATCGCCCCCTCTATTCTCTCTGCGGACTTCGCGCGGCTGGCCGATGAAGT
>JABMDH010000018.1:63486-65098 GCA_015904075.1 Nitrospira sp. | reverse complement strand
AGGAAGGATTGGCCCAGCTCATTCAAACACAGGAGAAGCTGGCTGACATTTTCGGCCACAAGCGCAAAACGGTCTCGATCGGGATCTATCAACTGCAGAAGATTGCATTTCCTGTCACCTATGAACTGGTGAAGCCGGATGAAGCGCGGTTCACGCCGTTGGGCATGGAAACGGTGATGACGCTGTCCGAAATCCTGATGGTCCATCCGAAGGGGTTGGAGCACGGGCGTATCCTGGCCGGGCACAGCCGCCTGCCGATTCTGCGCGACGCGAAGCGCCAACCCCTGTCCTTTCCGCCGATCATCAACAGCCGGGAGATCGGGGAAGTGCGGGTGGGGGATGATGAACTATTCGTGGAAGTGACGGGAACTGATCTGGCGATGGTGGTGCTGACGCTGAATATCTTTGCCGTCAACCTCGCCGATCGCGGAGCCGTGATCGAGCCGGTCGCCGTACAGTATCCGCACAAGACGCCGCTGGGCCGGCGCGTGGTGACGCCGCAGGATCTTGGGAAGTCACGGTCGATCCGCATCGAGACAATCGAGCGCGCGCTGGGTCAGGCACTCGGCGGGAAGACGGTGACCCAGGCCCTTAAAACCTATGGCTACGACGTGTCAGCCGGCAAGAACTCGGTAAAGGCGAAATTGCCGCCCTACCGACAGGATCTTATGCACGAGATGGATGTCGTCGAGGATGTGGCGATGAGCTGCGGCTATGGAATATTCGCGCCTGAAATGCCTGCGCAGTTTACGGTGGGCGGGCTGTCGCGCATCGAACAGACTTCGGATCGGGCGCGTGAGTTGATGGTCGGGCTGGGGTTTCAGGAAATCATCTCCAACATCCTGGGTTCGCCGGAGAGCTATTCCACCGCCATGCGACTCGATGGAACGGGCTGGGGCAAGATGGTCGAAGTGGACAACGCGATGGCGTTGACGTTCTCTGCCCTGCGGCAATGGATGTTGCCGTCGTTGCTTCGTGTTGAAGCCGCCTCAAACAGAGCCTTCTATCCCCATCGTCTCTTCGAGGCGGGTGACGTGGCGATTCCGGACTCTGCTCATGAGTTGGGTTCGCGCACGGATACGGTACTCGGCGCCGTCCTCGCCCATGCGACCGCGCATTTCTCCGAGATCCACTCCTGCCTCGATGTGCTGTTTTACCATCTCGGGCAAGAGTACAGCCTGGAGCCGGTGCAGCATCCCTCGTTCTTGGAGGGCCGGGCGGGACACATTATCGTGGCCGGCAAACCAGTCGGTGTCATCGGCGAAGTCCACCCTGAAGTCCTCGAGCGCTGGCAAATTTCCGTCCCCGTCGTCTCGTTCGACGTGAACCTGTCTCAGCTGATTGATCGAGCGTAAGCGAATCTGTTCCTGGCGGTGGTTGTTTCCTTCCTTCCTTTGAAGCTGAGTAGGCACTCATAGCTGCGAGGAGGCTCCGGTAATACCAGAAACCAATAGTCGCGCCTGAACACAATGCTCCATAACCGAGGGGCCACTCTAAGTTGCCTGTCTTGTGCAATGACCGACTGGTTATTGTACAGAACGTCTGACTCTCCACTTTGCGACCGTCGGCATCCGGCCAAGAGCGGAAGTTCGGCACCGAGATCACGCCGTCG
>JABMDH010000018.1:57748-63386 GCA_015904075.1 Nitrospira sp. | reverse complement strand
AGCTTCAGCCGTTTATTTCTCCGATGTCTTGTTTTCGGTCCGCCTTTTGCGCGAGGCATGATTCCATACTCCTTTTCGTTCTAAAAGAACTCCCTGTGCCGAATGATCAGCGTGGGAGCAGCTGCTTCAATACCGCGGTGGACGTGGCATCGACGATCGTCGTGCCGCTCAGGCGGCGCTTATGATCGTGTCTCTTGTGCGATAACAGATGGCGCTTGCCCGCTTTGCGCCGGACGATCTTTCCGCTTCCCGTTTTGGAGAATCGCTTGCTGGCGCCTTTGTGAGTTTTCATTTTCATACGATACATTCCTTTGGTTGTGCCGATTGCTGCATCACATTCGTCAATTTTTCGGCGCCACGATCATAATCAAACTGCGTCCCTCCATGCGGGGGGCGTATTCGATCGTGCCGCACTGTGTGATCTCTGCGATCACCGAATTCATCACTGTCCGACCCATTTCCTGGTTGGCCATTTCACGTCCTCGATAGGTGAGGGTGACTTTGGTCTTGTTACCCTCTTCCAAAAACGTTTTCATCTGCCGAATCTTGATCTCCAAATCATGCTTGTCTGTGCGCGGCCGCAGCTTGACTTCCTTCACCTGCGTGGACTTCTGATGGCGCCGGTTCTGATGGTCCTTCTTGCTGAGCTCGTACTTGTATTTGCCATAGTCCATGATCCGGCAGACCGGCGGCACCGAGGTGGGGGCTACTTCGACCAAATCGTAGCCGCCTTCTTGTGCTTGGCGAAGGGCATCCGGTGTGGGGAGAATTCCGAGTTGCTCTCCCTCTGGGCCGATGACCCGCACTTCCCGGACACGGATTTCACGATTCACGCGCAGTTTGGGAACGATAAGCCACCTCCTCGTATCAGTGTTAAATGTCCTGCCGCACGCGCGCGGTCTCGGCGCGCAATAGATCTAAGACCTGGACGACCGTCATGCTTCCGAGGTTTGCCCCGCTTCGGCCTCTGACCGAGACGGTGCCGCCTTGGACCTCGCGATCTCCCGCCACTAGCATAAACGGAACTTTCGCCTTCTCCGCTTCGCGTATCTTGAACCCGATCTTTTCATTGCGGATGTCGGCTTCGGCCCGGAGGCCGGCGCTTTTCAATTGCGCCGTGACGGCGGCTGCATAGTCACGTTGGTTATCGGTGATATTCATGACCGTGGCCTGTACCGGCGCCAGCCACGCGGGGAACGCTCCACCGTAATGCTCGATCAGAATCCCAAAGAACCGTTCGATCGAGCCCATCAAGGCCCGGTGGATCATGATGGGCTGGTGGGCCTTGCCGTCCTCGCCGATATAACTCAATTCGAAACGTTCGGGGTTATTGAAATCGACTTGGATGGTGGAGCATTGCCACGAGCGGCCCAGCGCATCCTTGATCTTGATGTCGATCTTCGGGCCGTAGAAGGCGCCGCCGCCGGGGTCCATGCGGTAGGCGATGTTCCGGCTCTTGATCGCCGCCTCCAGCGCGCTGGTGGCCAGTGTCCAATGTTCATCGGCACCCACCGATTCTTTGGGCCTCGTCGAGAGAAAGACTTCAAAATCCGTGAATCCGAATGTCTGCAAAATGAAAAACGTGAAGTCCAGCACCCGGCTGACTTCGGTCTCAATCTGGTCGGGCCGGCAGAACAAATGGGCATCGTCCTGGGTAAAGCCGCGTACGCGCAGCGGCAGCCTGGTGTGCAGATGGTGCGGATCAAAATTCCGGTCGGAGGGATATCAGCCAATCAGCTCCGCCAGGTTGCGGAGTTAGCTGACCGTTACGCCACAGGGGTCAGCCATGTCACGACCCGTCAGGACATCCAGCTCCATTTCGTCGAGCTGAAAGACGTGCCGACGATCATGCGAGGGTTGGCCGAAGTCGGACTGACGACGAGGGAAGCCTGCGCCAATACGGTGCGTAATGTGACGGCATGTCACTTAGCCGGTGTCTGCCGGGGAGAAGTCTTCGATGTCACTCCCTATGCAAAGACGATCGCCTACCATCTCCTGCGCAATCCGCTCAACCAGAGTTTGCCTCGGAAGTTTAAGATCGCCTTTTCGGGATGCGCACACGATTGTGCCCTGACTCCTATCCATGACGTCGGGCTGTTGGCTGTCAAACGGGCGGACGGAGCCATCGGTTTCCGTATGGTGGCCGGCGGCGGGCTCGGGTCTGCGCCGCGCGTCGCGCAACTGCTGCGCGAATTTACGCCGATGGATGAGCTGATTCCGAGTATTGAAGCGGTCATCAAAGTGTTCGATACGCTGGGTAATCGGAAGAACCGAAATAAGGCCCGTCTGAAGTTCGTCATCGATAAATTGGGGTTCGAGGAATTCAAGCATCGATGGGAAGCGGCCTATGCCTCGATGGGGCACAGTCTTCCCAAGGATGAGGGGATTCGGCTTCTCCAACATCAGGATGAACCGACGGCGCTGATCATGCCGGCTAAAAATGGATCGAGCCCTGCTGCCACGAATGGAAATGGACATGCCGGTCACATCGGGAGTGAGACACCGTTTCAGATGTGGAAACGGACGAACGTGGTGCCGCAAAAGCAAGCTGGATACGCCACGGCAGCCATCAAATTGTTCATGGGCGACATTACGTCGGAGCAGCTGCTCGTGGTGGCGGATCTTGCGGAGCGCTATTCCAACGGCAATCTCCGGACCACCATCAATCAGAATCTCGTCATCCGGTGGATTCCCGAGAATCAGGTCGAGGCGCTCTACGACGATCTGTCCCTGCACGGCTTGGCCGATCCGGGAGCCGAATTGGTCGAGGATATTATTGCCTGTCCCGGTACCGATACCTGCGGATTGGGCATTACATCCTCCAAGGGACTGGCGCGTGCGCTGGCCGAGGTGTTTCCCGCTGGCCGCGTGCCGGAGGACCTGGCAGGCGTCGATGTGAAAATCAGCGGGTGCCATAATTCCTGCGCGCAGCACCACATTTCGACGATCGGTCTGCACGGGGTCGGCAAACGCCTGGGGAACCATGTCGCTCCGCACTATGAGCTGCATCTGGGCGGTTCCGTCAACGGCACGCCCCGTATCGGCCAGATGACGGTCAAACTGCCGGCCAAAGCGGTGCCGGCGGCGCTCACCCATTTGATCGATGTCTATCGACGCGACCGTCTGACGAATGAAGGTCTTCCGGGCTTCATCGCCCGTGTGGGGAAAAACAAATTGAAGGATGAATTGATCCCCTACACGATCGTTCCAGCCTATCAGGACGACCCGACCTACTATTACGATTGGGAGGGAGAAGACGAGTTTATTCTCGAAGATCTTGGTCCGGGCGAATGCGCCGGCGGGGCTCTGGAAATGATCGAAAACGGCATTCTCGAAGCCGATCAGGAGCTCTATCAGGCGAAACTCCTGGTGGATAATCACCAGTACTCCGTCTCCGTGAACAAGTCGTACCGTGCGGTGCTGGCGGCAGCCAAAGCGTTGTTGGTGACGGAGGGGCTTGAGCCATCGACCGATTCTGAAACCTTCATTGAGTTCGACAGCCGGATTGCTCAAAAGGGCACGGTGTCGCCGATCTACCGGAATCTGAATAAGACCGTCGGTGATCTCGGCCCGAAAGAGACGACGGGGCAATCGGCGCGGGAGAAGATGGCCTTTGCCAAAGGATTCGTCGATGCCTGTCGGGCAGCAACCGAACAGATGGGCAAGGATCTGAAATTGGCCCCGGTGCAGGAAGCGCAAGCCCCGGCACCGCAGGCTCCACCAGCGCCGGTCGAGGCGACAACGGCGGCTCCTGCTCAGGCCGGCGCGCCGGTGTACGACCTGCGCGGCGTGGCCTGTCCGCTCAATTACGTGAAGACGAAGCTGAAATTGGAAATGATGGATGCCGGCGAACAGCTGGAAGTCTGGCTGGATGCGGGTGAGCCGATCAAGAATGTGCCGATGAGCCTCAAGAACGATGGACACAAAGTGCTGCTGCAAGAGGCGCTGGAGTCTGAGGCGACTCATTATCGTGTGCTGGTCGAGAAGGTCGGCGAGTAAGAGGAAGTCAGGGTGATGATGGCGTCACAGGACGGAGCCGGATCGATGGTTGACCGCAAGGCCGACCTCAAAAGATGGAGTGATTCGCTCGAATCGCAGCAGCCCCAGGATGTGTTGGCGGCTGCTCTCCCGCGCTATGCGGGGAAGATCGTCCTTGCCTGCAGCTTCGGCGCGGAAGATGTCGTCTTGGTCGATATGATTCATCGCCTCGATCCGTCCGTGCCGCTGTTCTACCTGGATACGGACTTTTTGTTTGCGGAGACCTATGCGACGAGGGATCGCGTCATCGAGCGGTATCACTTGAAGCCGACACAGGTGGTACAAGTCACCTCACTACTCACGCCTGAACGTCAGGCGGCTCAATACGGCGACGCCTTATGGACGAAAGAGCCCGACCGCTGTTGCCAATTGCGGAAGGTCGAGCCGTTGACCCGCGTGTTACAAGGGTACGAGGCCTGGATCACCGGTATCCGGCGCGACCAAGCTCCCTCCAGGGCCGGTGCCGGGTTGATCGAGTGGGATGGTAAGTTTGGTCTCGTCAAAGTGAATCCCTTGGCGCGCTGGACATGGGCCGATGTATGGACCTACATCAAGGTCTATGAAGTTCCCTATAACCCGCTGCATGATCGGAATTATCCCAGCATCGGCTGCACTCATTGCACCGCACCGGTTGCAGACGGTGATGATCCACGGGCTGGTCGCTGGCAAAACTTCACCAAGACGGAGTGCGGGTTGCACAAGGCGTAAGAATGCCCATTCAAGACATCATTGCCAAAATTGCGAAGGGTCCGAAGGTATCCAAGGACTTGACGTGGGAGGAGTCCAAGCAGGCCGTCAAAGCGTTGATCGAAGGGGCCGCGACTCCGGCGCAGGTCGGGGCGTTCCTGATCGCCATGCGGTTCAAGTCGGAGTCGGTCACGGAATTGGCTGCCATGGCCGCCGCCGCCCGGCAGTATGTATCGCCGCTTGCTGTATCGCGGGATGCGGCCTTGGTCGATATCCCCAGTTACGCCGGCAAACAGGATACGTTCCATGCGTTGATTGCCGCGTCGATCGTCGCGGCGTCGGCCGGCGCTACGGTGCTGATGCATGGCTATGACGGTGTTCCTGGACGGCCCGGCAGCGCCGGGGTACTCAAGGCGTTGGGTATTCCCATCGACTTCGAGCCCAAGATGGCGACCGAGGAATTGAATAGGAAGGGCTTCGCCTACTTGGACATCGGCCTGTATCATCCCCCGGTCTATCGATTTCTGGAAATGCGTCAGGAGCTTGGAGTCAGGAATGTGTTTCATCCGATTGCGAGGCTGCTGAATCCGGCGCGAGCCCCCTCTCAGGTGGTCGGATTGTCGCATCCGCCGCACTTTGAGAAAACGGTTGAAGCCTTGCGCATGCTCGGTTGTCCGCGCGGGCTTGTGATCCGTGGCGTCGAGGGTGATCCCGAATTGTCCCTTTCGGCGGTCACGCGAGTGCTGGAATTGCGGAATGAGCGTATCGCGCCGTTGGGCGTGGCGCCGAAGGATTTTGGCGTGCCGTCAGGTTCGACGCGAGAAATGGCAGGGTTTCCTCCGGCGCAGCGGGACAAGGAAGCGGACCTGCTCCGGAGAATTCTTCAGAATAAGACACAGGGCGGGCCCAGAGA
>JABMDH010000018.1:48580-57648 GCA_015904075.1 Nitrospira sp. | reverse complement strand
CGCCGGACGCCCAGGAAAAACTCGATCGCCTGCCGGCATTTGTGAAGCCGATGGTGCAGGGCAGCGTGGAAACCTATGCCCGCAAACAGGGCGTCAAGAACATTACGCTGCAAGTGATGGATGACTCGAAAAATGACACGGCGAACGGCATGGCCTGGTCGCGCGAAGCTGAACAGCGTCTGGAAAATATTCCGGATTTCATCCGTCCCATGGCCCGGAAAGAGGTTGAACGGCTGGCCAAGGAGCGAGGGGTGTCCACGATCACCGCTCAGGTGATGGATGAAGCCAAAGACAAGTTTCTGAAGTTCATGTAAGGAACGGATTCATAGCGGATTATTCAAAGGCCCATCCGGCTATCTGGATGGGCCTTTCCATTGTCTGCGTTATCTATGGACGGTTCTTGTATGAAACGGTGGTGGTACGCGTTCTTTCTCCTTGTTCTGGTCATTGGGGCGCTCGCCGCTCCGTTGGATGTCTCTGCGCAACAGTTTCTTGTGTATTTCGAATAAGCGGACGTCGCCGGGATCTTGCGTAATTGACACCTTTCTGAGGCCTGTGCTAGGTCTACACTCATAAATGAATCCGATTCGTCGTTATCCTTAGCCGGCTGAACAGACAGGCCGGCACTGAGGAGGGATCCATGGGCGGGCATAGCCATTGGGCGACCATCAAGCGGCACAAGGGGGCCCAGGACGCCAAGCGCGGAAAGATCTTCACGAGAATCATTCGCGAGGTCACGATCGCAGCCCGTTCAGGCGGCGATCCGGATGCAAATCCACGTCTTCGGCTGGCCATTGCTAAGGCCAAAGAAGCGAATATGCCCGGCGATACGCTGAAGAAAGCCATTCAGCGCGGAACGGGCGAATTGCCCGGCGTCACCTATGAAGAGTTTACGCTGGAAGGGTATGGGCCCGGAGGGACTGCGGTTCTCCTGGAAATCACCAGCGATAACCGGAACCGGACGGTCGCGGAAATACGCAGCCTGCTCACCAAGAATCACGGGAATATGGCCGAAGCCGGCGCCGTTGCCTGGCAGTTTCACAAGAAAGGCCTGGTCGTGATTGAGAAGGGCAAGGTCGACGAGGATACGCTCCTCTCCCTGGCGCTCGATGCCGGCGCAGAAGATGTCAAAGTCGGCACACAAAGTTTTGAGGTCATCACCACCACCCATGATTTCGAAGCCGTAAAAAAGGCACTGGTAGACGCGAAGATCGACACATCGCTTGCTGAAATCACGTATATTCCGCAGAATACCGTTCGTCTGGAAGAAAAGCCTGCTGAACAGATGCTCAAATTGATGGAAATCATGGATGAGCATGACGACGTTCAGAAAGTTCATGCCAATTTTGATATTCCAGACGAAGTGATGGAAAAGGTTGCCGTCGCAGCAGGGTGACAGGGACGCCGATCGGGCGCCGCATTCCCACCAGAGTGACGAGACAAGATGATCGCCTTTCTCACGGGGCGGTTGGCATTCAAATCGCCGACTCACCTCACGCTTGATGTGCAGGGGGTCGGGTATGAAGTTCATATCCCGCTGAGTACCTATTACGCTCTTCCGAATCCTGACGAAGTCACGGCACTGCATATCCATACGCATCTTCGGGAAGATGCGATCCAGCTGTTCGGGTTTCTGGCACACAGTGAAAAAGAGCTCTTTCTGCTGCTGACGACCGTGTCCGGTATTGGTCCCAAGCTGGCGCTCAGTGCCTTGTCCAGCTTGCCGGTCACGGAACTGGTTCGTGCGGTTCAAGCCGAAGACATTGACACGCTCTCAACCGTGCCGGGTATCGGGAAAAAGTCCGCAAGCCGTATCGCGCTGGAACTCAAGGACAAGGTAGGCAAGATTCACCCGGCGACGGTTCAGGTGTCTGCATCCGAAGAGGCCGGACTCGATGGTCCTTTTGAAGATGCGCTGTCTGCATTGGTGAATTTGGGGTATCGACCGCAAGATGCCAAGGACGCGTTGCGGCGAGTCACGAAGGGAGCCACGGGTCCTGTTGTACTGAAGAATCTGATTCGCGAAGGGCTCAAGGAGCTTGCAAGGGGGTAAACATGCGCACAGATACAGCGGGCGTGATCAGTCGGTTTGTGGCCATGACCTGCATGGGCGTGTCTCTGGTTTTTGGAGCCTTCCCGGTTCTAGGGTCTGCCGAAGGAACAGCTGAATCCAAGAGCATGAGAATGACCTGCGGGTCTTGTCCCGAGGGCTATGCCACCACCGGGGTCACCCAAGCGCCGGAAATTTGCAAAGAAGGCGATCCGACGCTGGTGCAATGTGTGCCGCTTGGGGCGAACATGCTGGGTGTGTGCGGCTCCTGTCCTGAGGGCTACAATGAAATCGGCGGGTCTTCACTCCCTGCACGTTGCGGTAACAAGGATGGCGGTCGATTATCACAATGTCAGTTGCGGAAAATGGAGCAGAATTTGCCCGACCCGGCGCAAGGGTATAAAACCTGTCCGCCCGATTGCGGCAATACCGAGATCCCGGGGCAGGGAGCCTTGCCGCCTCCTCCCAAGTATCAGCAGATACCGGACAACAAATAATCCTGCGTGCAGCGCGATGACGGAACGACTCATAACGAATCAGGCGATGGATGACGAGCGAGGCTTGGAGAATGTCCTGCGCCCTCAAACGCTCGACGACTATATCGGGCAGGAGAAAATGAAGGAGTCGCTTCGAGTGTGCATCGAAGCGGCCAAGCGGCGTGGGGAACCCCTCGATCATGCGATCTTCTATGGTCCGCCGGGACTGGGGAAGACCACCATTGCCCATATTATTGCCAGGGAGATGGGGGCGTCCTTGCGTTCAACCTCCGGACTGGTATTAGCCCATGCCGGCGATTTGGCCGCGATTCTCACCAATCTGCAGGAACATGATGTGCTTTTCATTGATGAGATCCATCGTCTGCCGGCCTCCGTGGAAGAGGCCCTCTATCCAGCGATGGAGGATTACCAGCTGGATCTGGTGATCGGCCAAGGGCCAACGATACGAACGGTCAAGCTGGACCTTCCACGGTTTACGCTGGTGGGCGCAACGACAAGGGCCGGTGCTCTGACGTCACCCCTCCGGGACCGGTTCGGACTGGTGTATCGGCTGGAATTCTATTCGCCCTCCCAGCTGGAGGCTATTGTGACCAGGTCTGCCGAGGTCTTGGGAGTCGGGATCGACCAAGAAGGGGCGGCGGAGATTTCACACCGGGCGCGGGGAACACCACGGATCGTGAATCGATTGATCAAACGGCTCAGGGACTATGCGCAAATTAAGGCCGACGGGCATATCACCAAGCGGGTGGCGCAGGAAGGCTTGGCCTGGATAGGCATTGATGAAGCCGGTTTTGACGAGATGGATCGCAAGATCCTTCTCACGATCATCGACAAGTTCAATGGCGGCCCCGTCGGCGTGGAATCCCTGGCTGCCGCGGTGCATGAAGACAAAGGCACGCTCGAAGACCTCTATGAGCCGTATCTGATTCAGGCCGGCTTCCTGGATCGAACCGGTCGGGGGCGGCAGGTGACGAAGTTGACGTATGACCATTTCAAGAAACCGCCCACCATGCTGATCTAGTCCGGCTACGATCGTCGTGTCAGATGACGCTGCCGGTATCGCGAACGTTCCGTTTTGTCTTCCCTGAAACTGCTGGACGATCCTTGCAAAAGATTCGAGAGTTCCTGTAAGATTCTCCACTTGTCGGTTTTTTATTTTGCCAGTCCGGTTCTTTAGGCTTCAAGTCAGAGGCGTACTTTCTATGCCCAAAGACATGCTCGAATATCGTCAAGAAATCGATCGGATCGATGATGAAATCATCCGTCTGTTGAACGAGCGGTCCAAGAGCGTCATTGAGATCGGAAAAATCAAGAAGGAAAAGGATGCGGCGGCCAATCTTCATACCCAAGGACGGGAAACGGCCATTATCGAACGGCTGACCAAGCTCAATACGGGGCCGTTCCCCAGCGAAGCGATTCGATCGGTCTATCGAGAGATCATGTCCGCCTCCCTGTCCCTGGAGGCGCCACAGAAAGTGGCCTACTTAGGACCCCGTGCGACCTTTACCCACATGGCCTGCATGCAGAAGTTCGGCTCATCGGTTCAGTATGTGCCGGTCCATAGCATCAAGGAAGTCTTCAGCGAGGTTGAGCGGGGGCGGGCTAATTTCGGCGTGGTGCCGATCGAAAACACGACGGAAGGCGTGGTGAACCATACGCTCGACATGTTCATTGATTCCAATTTATTGATCTATGGCGAGGTTCTTCAAGAGGTCTCGCATCATTTACTGTCGAGGTCCGGCCTGATCGAAGAGGTGAAGAAAGTCTATTCTCATCCGCATGCGATCGCGCAATGCCGGAATTGGCTGGAAACCAATCTCCCGCATGTGCCGGCGATGGAAGTGGCCAGCACGGCACGGGCGGCGGAACTCTGCATTGATGAGCCGTCGTCGGCTGCGATTGCCTCTGAGCTGGCCGGCCAATTATACGGGCTGAAGGTCATTAAGCCTCGCATTGAAGATAACTTGAACAATGTGACCAGATTTCTGGTGCTGTCTCAAAAACCGTCCGAGCGGACAGGGAAAGACAAGACGTCGCTGATGTTGTCTATCAAGGATAAGGTCGGCGCGCTCTACGATCTGCTGCGCCCCTTTGCGTCGCATGGCATCAGCATGACCAAGATCGAATCCAGGCCCTCACAGCGGAAAGCCTGGGAATACATTTTCTTCGTCGATGTCGAGGGGCACATCACGGAGGAACGGGTCAGCCGAGCGGTTGAAGAAGTGAAAGGCCGCTGTCTCTTTATGAAAATTTTGGGTTCGTATCCTATCTACAGTTAGTGAGACCCATGGCGCTCCACATCCATCCAGATATCCTCTCGCTCAGTCCCTACGTCCCCGGGAAACCGATCGATGAGTTGCAGCGGGAACTCGGACTTGCTCGCGTGATCAAGCTGGCATCCAATGAAAATCCGTTGGGGCCGTCGCCCAAGGCCGTGGCGGCGCTTGCCGGAGAATTGAATGCGCTCCATCGTTACCCGGACGGCGGTGGATATCGACTCAGGCAGGCCGTTGCTGAGCGGTGGAAAGTCTCGATCGATCAGGTTCTGCTCGGCAATGGGTCCGATGAGATTCTCGGACTCTTGGCCAGAGCATTCCTGGCTCCCGGCGACGAAGCGGTTATGGCCGATCACACGTTCGTCATTTACAAGATGGAGGTGACGGCTGCGCATGGGAAGGCCGTCACCGTTCCACTCGTCAACTGGACGCACGACCTGGATGCCATGGTTCGAGCGATCACCCCAAGAACCAGGCTGCTCTTTCTCTGCAATCCCAACAACCCGACAGGGACGATGGTGCCGGCCGAGGCGATCAGCCGGCTCATGGCCGCAGTGCCCAAGGACGTTGTTGTCGTATTTGACGAAGCCTACTTCGAATATGTCCGGCATCCTCGCTTCCCCGACACGATCACCTATGTGAAGGAGGGGCGGCAGGCAATTGTTCTTCGGACGTTTTCCAAGATCTACGGATTGGCAGGATTGCGGATTGGGTATGGCATCACCACGCCTGAGATCAACGATGTGCTCAATCGGGTGCGCCCGCCCTTCAACGCAAATAGCCTGGCGCAACGGGCGGCGCTGGCCGCGTTGGGCGACGATGAACATGTGGCCAGGAGTCGAGCCGTTAATGCTGCGGGGATGGAGCAAGTCGGACAGGGGCTAAAAGGGCTTGGCTTTACCCCGATTCCAAGCGAAGCGAATTTTATCTATTTCGATGTCAAGCGGGATGGAAGGCAGGTGTTCGAAGCGCTGCTCCGAGAAGGGATCATCGTACGGCATATCCAGGGGACTATGCTCCGGGTCACCATCGGGCAACCCGAAGAAAATACGGCTTTCCTTCATGCGCTCGGCAACGTGTTGTCGTAGGAACAGTACAGCGAGGGAATTATGATTATCGTATTGAAACCAGAGGCGTCCGAGAGCGAGGTCGATCATATTATCGACCGGTTGCGTGATCTCGGCTTGAAGTCGCAGATTTCAACCGGTCAGGAACGCACCATCATCGGTGTCATCGGGGACGACCGGACTCTTCACAATCAGCCGTTGACGGCGCTTCCGGGTGTGGAGAGTGTGTTGCCGATCCTGGCTCCATGGAAACTGGTGAGCCGTGAGTTCAAGAAGGAAGGAACGGTCATCGATGTCGGCGGGGTAAAGATCGGCGGCCAGAAGCTGGCCATCATGGCAGGGCCCTGTGCCGTGGAGCGGCTTGAACTCACGGTCGGGATTGCACATGAGGTGAAAGCCTCAGGCGCCGCAATTCTTCGCGGGGGCGCATACAAGCCCAGGACGTCGCCCTATTCCTTTCAGGGGTTAGGGCGTGAAGGGCTGGATTACCTGGTTGAGGCGAAAAAGCAAACCGGGTTGCCGGTGGTCAGCGAAATCCTGGACACGCGGGACATCGAGCTGTTTCTTGAAAAAGCGGACATCATTCAAATCGGCGCGAGAAACATGCAGAATTTTGAGCTGCTGAAGGAAGTGGGGGCATACGACAAGCCGGTGTTATTGAAGCGCGGACTGTCGGCGACCATCAAGGAGTTTCTGCTGTCTGCGGAGTACATTATGTCGCGGGGCAATCGTAATGTCATGCTCTGTGAGCGGGGCATTCGTACCTTTGAAACCCAGTATCGCAATACGCTTGATCTGGCAGCCATCCCGACGTTGAAAGACCTGTCGCATCTTCCCGTCATCGTCGATCCCAGCCATGCCACAGGGAAGTGGGATCTTGTCGCGCCCATGTCGAAAGCGGCGGTTGCGGCCGGTGCCGACGGTCTGCTCATCGAGGTTCATTCAAACCCCGAATGCGCATTGTGCGATGGAGAAGAGTCAATCAAGCCTTCGAAGTTCAAAGCGCTGATGCGTGATCTTGGGAATATCGCGAAGGCCGTGGGGCGGGAAATTTAGCGGGATATCCATGGCGGTTCATTTCAAGCAGGTCGCAATCATCGGAGTGGGGTTGATCGGCGGATCGCTGGGGATGATTCTCCGGCGCAAAGTATCGGGAATTCCTGGGGCAGTTTAAGGCCGCCCCGACGCATTTCATCCCGGTCAGCGCCAAGCTCGGGGACAATATCGCCAATCGCAGCGAGGCCATGCCCTGGTACACCGGCCCGACGGTGCTGGATACGTTGAGCCTGTTCAAGAAAGAAGCAGCCCGGTCTGAGCAGCCGCTCAGACTGCCGGTGCAGGACGTGTACAAGTTCGACGCGCGTCGCATCATCACCGGCCGCATCACGGCGGGCCGAGTGAAGGTCGGGGACCATCTCGTCTTTTCGCCGTCGAACAAGCGGGCCAACGTCAAGTCGGTCGAAGCCTTCAATATCGAGCCACAACCCATGATGGGCGAAGCGGGCCAGTCGATCGGCCTCACGTTGGATGAGCAGATTTTCGTGGAGCGCGGCGAAATCGCGTCGCACCAGGAACAGCTGCCGTCGGTGTCGACGGCGTTTCGCGCGAATGTGTTTTGGCTGGGGAAGCGGGCGCTTGAGAAGGGGCGCAAATACCTGCTGCGCGTCGCGACCAAAGAGGTGGACTGCGAAGTGGTATCCATCCATCGCATCATCGATACGATGGACTTAGCGCAACAGCAGGGGAGCAATACGGTCGGCAAGAACCAGGTTGCGGAGTTGACCGTGCGCACGAAGATGCCGCTGGCCTTCGACCTCTCGTCGTCGTTTGAGGCGACCGGCCGGTTTGTCCTGGTCGACGAATACGATATTGCCGGGGGCGGCATCATTACGGAACTGGTGCATGACGAGCAGGAATTTTTGCGGGAAGAAGCGAGGCGCCGGGACTTTGCCTGGGTGAAAGGCGAGGTCGGCATCGAAGATCGCGCCAAACAATATGGTCACCGGGCGGCGATCGTGTTGTTTACCGGGGGGCGGCATACCGGCAAATCATTCCTGGCGAGAAAGCTGGAAGGACGTCTCGTGGCGGACGGGCGCCATGCCTATCTCTTAGACGGTGAAAACCTGCGCCGCGGTCTCGATGCCGATTTAACTGAGGAAGAACGGGGCCAGACGGCGGAGATGGCCCGCCGGTATGGCGAAGTCGCGCGATTGCTGATGGATACGGGACTGATCGTCGTCTCCACCACAAATCCGTTCGGGCTGGCCTATCGGGACGCTGTGCAGCCGATTCGAACGCTGGTCCATCCGGCGCCGGTGGTGGCCGTCCATATGAGCAAGTCCGACGAGGAGCCTCCTCCCAACACCGATGTGGTGTTGAGTGGCCCGATGGATATCGATCTGGCGGTCAAGCGAGTCATGGACGAACTGAAGCGGCGGGGCGTCCTGGCCGAGGCCATCGGATCCAAGCCGACATTTCAGTATTCGATTTAGCCAGTACCGTATTTGATGTGGAGCGTCGGTGGTGTTCTGTATTAGTCAGGGGGTGGCTCTCCCCGGCGGTTTGACTCATTTGAAATGCGCGTGATACCGTAGCTTCTTGATGGCTCTGTAATGAGGATCCGACAGCTGTCTTCAGGCTGTTGCGAGAGGAGTGAACATGAAATTTGTCTGTCTCAACTGCGAAACCTATATGAGCCTCGAGAAGGTCGAAAAACCCGCTGAGGGCTCCCTCGGTGTCTTCTTCGGCTGCCCGTCCTGTAATGCGAAGTTTTCGATGGTCACCAATACGGGCGAGACCAGTATGATGAATGCCTTAGGGTTAAAGCTGAGCCCGAAGTCTGCGCCTGACGCGTCGATGGAGGGATTGCGCACACTCGCCGGAAACGGTCAGGCTGCGTCTGCTGCTGCGGCGCAACCGGCGGCATCGACGCCGACGGTGTCTGCTTCCTCTGCGTCGCCCGCCAAGACGCCTGAAAAAGCGAGCGGTTGCCCGTTCTCCGCGATGGTGGCTGAGATGGGTCTTACGAGCTCCGGGAAACCGGCCAGTGGCGGGTCCTCCCCGTCCGAGTTCACCTGGACGCCGGACGCCCAGGAAAAACTCGATCGCCTGCCGGCATTTGTGAAGCCGATGGTGCAGGGCAGCGTGGAAACCTATGCCCGCAAACAGGGCGTCAAGA
>JABMDH010000018.1:44623-48480 GCA_015904075.1 Nitrospira sp. | reverse complement strand
GGCGAAAAAACAAACCGGGCTGCCGGTGGTCAGCGAAATCCTGGACACGCGGGATATCGAACTCTTTCTTGAAAAGGCGGACATCATTCAAATCGGCGCAAGAAACATGCAGAACTTCGAGCTGCTGAAGGAAGTGGGGGCATACGACAAGCCGGTGTTGTTGAAGCGAGGACTGTCGGCGACGATCAAGGAATTTCTTCTGTCTGCGGAGTACATCATGTCGCGAGGGAATCGCAATGTCATGCTCTGTGAGCGGGGCATCCGCACCTTTGAAACCCAGTATCGCAACACGCTGGATCTTGCGGCCATCCCGACGTTGAAGGACCTGTCGCACCTCCCCGTCATCGTGGACCCTAGCCATGCCACGGGGAAGTGGGATCTCGTCGCGCCCATGTCCAAGGCGGCGGTTGCGGCCGGCGCTGACGGCCTGCTCATCGAGGTCCATTCAAACCCCGAGTGCGCGCTCTGCGACGGAGAAGAATCGATCAAGCCTTCGAAGTTCAAGGCGCTGATGCGTGATCTCGGGCTTATCGCGAAGGCCGTGGGGCGGGAAATTTAGCGGGATACCGATGACGGTTCATTTCAAGCAAGTCGCAATCATCGGAGTGGGGTTGATCGGCGGATCGCTGGGGATGATTCTCCGGCGCAAAGCCTTGGCGGATCACATCGTGGGCATTGGCCGGCGTGTGGAAAACCTCAAGACCGCCGTTGAATTGGGAGCGATCGATCGGTATGTGGCCGATCCGAAAGAAGGTGTGCAGGGGGCGGATCTTGTGGTTCTGGCGACCCCTGTCGATACCTACGATCGCCATCTCAAAGAATGGGCGCACTGTCTGGCGCCCGGAGCGATTGTGAGCGATGTCGGAAGTGTAAAAGGAACGTTGGTTGAGCAATCGGAAGCGGCCATGCCGGCAGGTGTACATTTTGTCGGGGCGCACCCTATCGCGGGAAAGGAAAAGACCGGAGTGGCTGCCGGATCCGATCAACTATTCAAGGGCGCGCGGTGTATTGTGACGCCGACGAAGCGGACCGATCCGCAGGCGCTGGAACGAATCAAACAATTATGGGAAGAAACCGGGTCGATCGTGTTGACCATGGACCCCCATTTGCACGATCAGATTCTCGGCGCCGTCAGCCACCTGCCTCATATCGCCGCCTTTGCGCTGATGAACGCGTTGGCGGATCTTCGCGATCACAGGCTGTCCGCCTTGGATCTTGCCGGCCACTCCGGCGGCGGGTTGCGGGATACGACCAGAATCGCCGCCAGTTCACCGGAGATGTGGCGCGATATTTTCTTGTGGAATCGGGACAATCTGGTGTCCTATATCGACGAGTATCAAAGGGCGTTGGAAGATCTCAAGCGGCTGATCAAGACCGGCGATGCGGCCGGAATAGAAAAGGCGCTCGAACGGGCAAAAGGCGAGCGTGAGAAATTGAGCGTGCCTACTCCGGTCAAGGCGTGACGTGACCATGACGACGTTCACCATCAATCCAGGCCGGCCACTCCAGGGAACAATCGTGGTTCCAGGAGACAAATCCGTTACCCATCGTGCCATCATCCTTACGGCCCTGGCGGAAGGAATGAGTACGGTGTCGGCCTATTGTCGGGGTGAAGATTGCCTGAATACGATGCGGGCTCTTCAGTCGCTCGGCATCCGGATCGATGAGACCCCCGATCTCTTGACCGTGCACGGCAAGGGGTTGTGGGGGCTGAGTGAGCCGAATGGACCGATCGACTGCGGCAACTCAGGAACGGGCATCAGGCTGCTGTCGGGGCTGCTGGCCGGCCAGGACTTCTTTACCGTGCTGACCGGCGACGAGTCGATTCGCCGGCGTCCTATGGGGCGAGTGGTGAAACCCTTGCGCGAGATGGGGGCGGTCATCGCTGGACGCAAGGGTGGAGAACTGGCTCCGTTGGCTCTTACAGGTAAGCGGCTGCATGGTATTGAATATTGTTCGCCGGTTGCCAGCGCGCAGATCAAATCGTCACTCTTGCTTGCTGCGTTGTTTGCGGAAGGGACGACCAGGGTGCGGGAGCCGCGGCTCTCGCGCGACCATACCGAACGCATGTTTCAGTTTTTTGGAATTTCCCTCACGCGCGAGAGCGGTGAGTTGATCATGCAGGGGCGGCCTGCTGTTGGATGGGCCGGGCGCCGTGTCGTCGTTCCCGGAGACTTTTCAGCCGCCGCATTTTTTATCGTCGGCGCCACGATCGTGGCCGGTTCGGATATCATGATCCGGAATGTCGGTATCAATCCGACCAGAACCGGTTTGATCGATGTCATGAACAGGATGCTCGGGTATCTCTACCTCGATACCGGTGCACTGTATCGTGCCATTGCGTGGAAGGTGCTTCAATCGAAGGTGCAGCCGACGGACGCTGAACAGGTGACGGCATTGCTCGACAGCACCTCGGTACAGATGCAGTGTCACAACGGCGCCATGCAGGTCTTGGTTGATGGGCGTGAGGTCACCGGTGAGCTTCGCACGCCGGAGGTGACGGGGGCGGCGTCCATCGTGTCCGCCATTCCTGTGGTTCGAGAGTGGTTGCTGCCGATCCAACGTCAAATCGGGCAGCGGGGTTCGGTTGTCGCAGAGGGACGTGATGTCGGCACGAAGGTGTTCCCCTCCGCTCCGCTGAAGTTTTTCTTGGAGGCGGATCCTACTGTACGAGCGGAACGCCGCCACCGTGAGTTGGTCGCCGCAGGCCATGGGAGAGCGATCGAAGAGACCTATCAAGATCTGTCGGGCCGGGACACGAGGGACCGGAACCGGTCGATTGCACCATTGATTCCCGCCGCCGATGCAAGGCCCATCGACACATCTTCGCTCAATGTTGATCAGGTGGTGGAGCAGATGATGGCAGCGGTCTCGGCTGCGTTGTGACCAACGTCGCGTACGGTATTCTTTGGATTCTGGCGAGGGTAATCGGTAGACTATGGTTTCGTTATCGGGTCATGGGGCAGATTCCCGCCACGGGCGGGGTGCTGGTTGCCGCCAATCATGCCAGCTACCTCGACATTCCGATGCTCGGTTGCGGGATGAACCGGAGGGCGTGGTATCTTGGGCGCAACGATCTGTTTCCTATTCCAGTGCTGAATGGAATTCTGCGGTCACTGGGGTGGATTCCTGTGCGGATGGGCCGGTTGGATCGAGAGGCGTTCGGAAAGGCCATCAGTTTGATTCGAGAGGGCAAGGTGGTGGTCATATTCCCGGAAGGCGGACGGAGCCGAGACGGGCATCTCAAGCCTCCCAAGGCGGGCATCGGAGTGATTGTCTCGCAGACAGGGTGCCCGGTGGTGCCGGCCTATCTGAAGGGGACCTTCGATGTTCTACCAACCGGAGCCCGATGGCCTCGATGGCGCCCGATTACTGTGCGATTCGGAGATCCGATTACATTTGAAACAGGAGAGCGGAAAGAGAAAGCGGAGACTAAACAGTTTTATCAGCTGGTCAGCCGGACGGTGATTGAACAGATTGCAGTGCTGGGTGA
This sequence comes from Nitrospira sp., assembly GCA_015904075.1. The sequence continues at coordinate 44,987 of JABMDH010000018.1, read as the reverse complement.
CGTGCCTCCTCCCGCAGGGAAAGAGGACCAGCCGCAGGCAACACCGCAGGGACCGATCGCCGGTGCTCGCAACGCTGAGTGAGCCCGGTGTCATTCACCATCAGCACCCGACGCAAGTCGGAAGGGTAGGACGTTTACAATGAGTACAGTGTCCAAAGGCAGTGAGGCGCAGTTAGACCGCGAGACGTTAGCCGCGTTGTATGAAGAAACATTCCGTAACCTCGAAGAGGGGACGATTACAGAAGGCCGTGTTGTGGCGCTCACCAAGGACAAGGTGGTTGTCGATATCGGCTACAAATCGGAAGGTGTGATTCCGGGCGATCAGTTCTCGTCCGAGGAACTTCAAAATCTCAAGGTCGGCGAC
>JABMDH010000018.1:39590-44523 GCA_015904075.1 Nitrospira sp. | reverse complement strand
ATCAAGATCAATCACCGCCGCGGCAATGTCGTGGTGTCCCGCCGCGTCCTCTTGTAGGAAACCAGAGACAAGAATCTGCAGACCACGCTGGCCAACCTCAAGGAAGGGCAGCTCATTCAGGGCATGGTCAAGAACATCACAGACTACGGGTCCTTTATCGATCTCGGCGGTATCGACGGGTTGCTGCATATCACCGATATGTCCTGGGGGCGTGTGGGGCATCCCTCGGAATTATTTACCGTCGGCGACAAGGTTGAAGTGACGGTGTTGAAGTACGATCGGGAAACAGGCCGCATCTCGTTGGGGCTTAAGCAGAAAAGCGCGGACCCCTGGACTAACGTTGCGGGCAAGTATCCGATCGGCACACGGGTGCGCGGACGGGTTGTAAGTCTCACGGATTACGGAGCGTTTGTGGAGTTGGAGCCGGGCGTCGAAGGTCTGGTCCACGTTTCGGAAATGTCGTGGACGCATGAAGTGCGGCATCCGTCGAGAGTGGTGGCGGTGGGCGATCAGGTGGAAGCGGCGGTATTGAACGTCGATCCGGCGAGCCGGAAAATCTCGCTGGGAATGAAGCAGACGGCCCCGAATCCTTGGGATATGATTGAAAGTAAATATCCCATCGGGACGCGCATCGAAGGGAAGGTCAAGAGCCTGACCGATTTCGGGGCGTTCATCGGACTTGAAGAAGGCATCGACGGACTCATCCATATTTCCGACATGTCATGGACGAAACATATCAAGCATCCTTCTGAGCTCTTCAAAAAAGCGCAGAAGGTTGAAGCTATTGTGTTGCGTATCGACAAGGAAAAAGAACGGTTGTCGCTGGGGTACAAACAGTTGACCCGTGATCCGTGGGAAGATGCCATTCCTGCGCAATACCATGTGGGAGATTCGGTTGCCGGCAAAATCAGCAAGGTTGCTGATTTCGGGATCTTCATCGAGTTGGACGGCGGAGTCGAGGGGTTGATCCATATCAGTGAGACCGGCGTTGAGCCGCAAGCCAAACTTGAAGAAAAGTTCAAACTTCAAGACGGCGTGACCGCCAAGATCATCAAGGTTGATCGGGAAGAGCGCAAGATTGCACTCAGCCTTCGCGACCATCAGCTCGATTCTGATCGCAAGCAGGTGGACGAATATCATTCCTCACAGGGGGTTCCGGACCAAAGCTTTGGCCGTGCGGCTAAGCAGAACCGGAAGCGATCACAGTCGGACGACTAGCAGGTTGAGGTCGAGGTTAAGGCGGAGCAAAGATCTGATTTGCTTCGTCTTAACCTCAACCGTAGCCTCGACCTTCATGCAGCTACGGACTTTTTAGTATTCTGTTATGCCGGAAGCGGGTACCGTATCATGGCGGATGAATTGATCAGGGAAGAGCGCGCTCCCAAGCGCCGGCCGTTACGCACGCTGTTCTGGGTGCTGGCGGCAGGATTTGGAGCCATGGTTCTTCTGAATGTCTTGTTTCCGGATCTCGATTTGTCGTCCGGGGACCGGATCGCCGTGATTCGTGTTGAAGGGGTGATCATGGATTCGCAGGTGACGGTTGGAGAGTTGAAGCGGTTCAGCGAGAACCCTTCCGTCAAGGCGATCGTGTTGCGCATCGACAGCCCCGGCGGCGGGGTCGTGCCGTCGCAAGAAATTTACGATGCGGTCAGACAGGTTCGGAGCAAAACCAGCAAAACCGTGATTGCTTCAATGGGGAACGTAGCGGCTTCCGGAGGGTATTACATTGCCGCGGCGACAGATCGGATTGTCGCGAATCCAGGGACGCTGACCGGTAGCATCGGTGTCATCATGGAGACGGCCAATGTTGAGGGGTTGCTTCAAAAGATCGGCGTCGAGGGCGTGGTGATCAAGAGCGGGAAATTCAAGGATGTCGGGTCTCCGCTCCGCAAGATGAGCGAGGAAGAGCGGGGCTTGATGCAAGCCGTTATGGACGATGTGCACAAGCAGTTCATCGAGGCGGTGGCGGAGGGGCGTGCGATGGAGCTGGCTGAGGCCCAGGCGTTGGCGGATGGACGAATTTTCACGGGACGTCAGGCGAAGGAGGCGAAGCTTGTCGATGAGCTTGGCAACTTGGACGACGCCATCCAAATGGCTGCGGATGCCGTCGGTATCGAAGGCGAACCGAAAGTCGTCGAGCCGCGCCGGCGGTTTTCAGTTCGTGACTTGCTGGAGTCGCAGTTCACAGGGCTGTTTCCCAAGCTGGATTTTCATCCGGGTGTGAGCATGAAGTATCTGATGGCCTTTTAGCGGCAGTAGTACGTGCCGGCAGGTTCCAAGGGTGTGAGCTTGGATCAACTGAGCGAAGGGAGAACGGTATGACGAAGGCACAGATCATTGAGCGGGTCTCCGAGCAAGTCACGACGTTGACGAAACGGCAAGCGGAGGTTGTCGTCAACACGATTTTCGATTGCGTCAGAGATTCGTTGAAAAACGGCGACAAGACGGAGATTCGCGGATTCGGCAGTTTTCGTCTGCGGGCGCGTCGTATGAAGGAAGGCCGTAATCCGAAGACCGGAGCGACAGTGGCTGTGCCGGCCAAGCGGGTCCCGTTCTTCAAGGCCGGCAAGGAATTGAAAGAGCTGTTGAATCAATAGCTCTGTGAAAGGGATCGTTATGCCGACTTCAGATTCACCGGAATCCGCCGCAACAGAACTTCGCTGGACCGCCGGTGCGCTCAAGCGCATGGAACGTGCGCCCATATTCCTGCGCGGTATGGTCCGCCGTGTGGCGGAAAAAAAAGCGCGTGAATTGGGGTATGAAGAGATCACGGAGGAGATTCTCGACCGGTTTAAGGGGCAGATGATGGGCAGCATGGGTGGAGAATCCGGTCTGGCCGCAGCTGCCGAGGCAATGACGCAGGGCCGCATCCCGTGGACGGCCACTGCCAGGGAGCGTTTAGCAAACGTGCCTGAGTTCATGCGTCCGATGATTCAGCAAATTGCCGAAGAGATCGCCAAGGAGCGTGGGCATCTTGAAGTGAACGTCGAGTTGTATGACAAAGTGGAGGCGCTCGGCGATCTGCATTCAGGATCAAGTGCAGGTGCATGTGTGTCAGGAGCCGCGCGCGCTTGCGATGAATGACTTGAATCATGATGGGCATGCCGATGTGGCATTAGCCTGTTCCGGCGGGGACGAAATCGCAATCTTGCTCGGACATGGGAATGGGAAATTTGTCGAAGGGCCCCACTATCCAGTGTATCGGACCCCGGTCGCATTGGCGATCGGCGATGTGAATGGCGATCGCCATGCTGACCTGGTCGTGGCGCTTCGTAACGATAAGGTCAAGATTTTCCTTGGTGCCGGGACGGGGGAGTTTCAGCATGGTGCGCAATATGAGTACGGTGACACTCCGACTTCTGTGGCTCTGTCCGATCTCGATCGGGATGGGAAGCTGGATTTGGTTGTGACGAATGGAGGGCCCATGTCAAATGCGGTATCGATTTGGCTGGGTAATGGCGATGGCTCGTTTCGCGGTCCCAAGGACTATTCAGCGGGAAAGCGACCGTTGGGGGTCAGCTTCGCAGATTTTGACAACGACCAGAACAGTGATTTGTTAGTGATCAACGGGGAACGAGACAGTTTCACGACGCTGCTCGGTAACGGCAATGCCACATTTCGCCCTGGCAAGGATTCCGGCGCCAATGCGGGGCCGAATTTCGGGCTTGCACGGGATTTCAACGGAGACCGCTGGATGGATGTGGCCATCGTGAATCTCCAATCGAGTGATTTGTCGATCTTGTTTGGAAAGGGGGATGGGACGTTCCACTATCCGCCTCGAAATTACCGGACGAAGGCCGGCCCATTCGCGATCTCTTCTTTTCGTGTGACGACGACGGGGACGGAAGAGCCGGGACTGGTCATTGCCGACAACGGCAGCGGCAGTGTCTCCATCTTTCTTCATCGCGGGGTGAAAACGGCTCTGAAACCGGAGACGAAGGAGTAGGGTTTCAGCGTGGAACATGCGTCGCCCAGTGGTGATTCAGTAGTTTTAGAGCGATAGCCGCGATTCTTGACAGCCCTAGGGCCCTTCGCTAGAGTGGCCATAAGCAAGTTGCCGCGCACGATGCGAGACTAACAATGGCGCTTCGATCCTTTGCCTGGTGGTTTCTTATGGGGGCGTTGATGACCTTATCCGTCCTCATGGTTCAGGGCGGTGTGCGTGATTTGTGGGAGGGGACTCAGCCGGCCGGGGATACCAATGTCTTCGTCTATTTCGGCACTACGCTCATCGGCGGCGGATTGCTCGCCGGATGTGTGGCGCTGGTGATGAACCGCCTTCGATAAGCGGAGAGAACAGGGCATGTATGCAGTGCCTCAAGTGCAAAGGGTTCATGATGGTCGAGCGGCACTATACCCTCATCAACAGGAGAATCTATGCCCGCTGCCTTAACTGCGGGTTCTGGATTGATCTGGCCGACCTGCTTCGGTTTTTTCATAAAGTGATTGATAGTGGTCTGAAAGGTGATAAGGTGCGGGAGACGTTTTCACTGTAAAAGGCAGTTTCCATCATTATGCAAGATACACCAAATCAGTATTGCCGGGTGCCACGGTCTGTGCGGCAGTTCTTTGGCTCATTCGGAGTCGGAATCGTGCTGTGTGCCTGCTTGTTGGCCGGGTCTCCGCCCACCGTGTCAGCCAAAGCCATACATCACAACCGGCATAATGGAGAGACGGTTCAGGATCCTGGTGTGTCGTATAAGGCGCTGCCCTGGAGAACCGTCCCAGCCCATAGCGTGCTGCTGAAAGAGCTTCGTTCGGGACGCATCCTCTATGAGTATGAGTCTGAGAAACGGATGTCGCCAGCAAGTTTGACGAAAATCATGTCGGCGCTTGTCATTCTCGAGCGAGGGCACTTGGATGAACAGGCTACGATCAGCAAGAATGCCGCGCGCGCGCCCAAGACGCATTTACGCTTGAAAACCGGCGAGGT
>JABMDH010000018.1:24584-39490 GCA_015904075.1 Nitrospira sp. | reverse complement strand
GTTCCGGCCGTGTCCTCTATGAGTATGAGTCTGAGCAGCGGATGTCACCGGCGAGTTTGACGAAAATCATGTCGGCGCTTGTCATTCTTGAGCGAGGGCATTTGGATGAACAGGCGACGATCAGCAAGAACGCCGCGCGCGCGCCCAAGACGCATTTACGCTTGAAAACCGGCGAGGTATTTCGTTTGGGAGATTTGCTCAAGGCGATGCTGATTGTTTCTGCCAATGATGCCTGTCTGGCGGCCGTCGAACATGTCGGCGGCGACGAGCAACAATTTGTCGCGCTGATGAACGCCAAGGCGTTCGAACTTGGGCTGAATGATACCCATTTCAGCAATGGCTGTGGATTCGATGGAGCGGAGCACTATTCAACAGCTGAGGATCTGGCTCGGCTCAGTGAAGCTGCGATGCAGAATCCGGTGTTCCGTGAACTCGTCCGCGAAGAACGGGAGATGATCACGCCGGTGAGCGGCCATCGGGCCTATCTTCTGCACAATACCAATCGTCTGTTGGGTCAAATTCCCGGTGTCGAAGGGGTCAAGACAGGGTTTACCTCAAAAGCCGGGCGTTGCTTGATCGCCAAAGTCTCTCACAATGGGAGCGATCTGTTGCTCGTCATTCTCAACTCCAAGCGGCGCTGGAACACCGCCAAGAGCCTCATTGACTACGGCCTGCGCGTAACCGAAACAGTGCAGTAGATATATTCGTCAAGAGTCTTGCGGGCTAACGTGGCTGCGCGAATTCAATATTGATGTCTTTCCCCAGATAGTTCACCTGAAACCCCTGCTTGTCGTAGGCCATCACGGCGCCTAGCACGTTTTCGTCGCCGTAGTCTTCCTTGCCCAGCAATTTACGGATGTCATCCGGGCTTTCGCTATTGAGTACGTTGCGGAAGATGCCTCTGGTCTTGTGCGCGAATCGGTTGTTGATAAAAATCAGGTCGACTTTCCCATCCTGGATGCGCACACCGGCCATGGGGCCGGTCGGTTTTCGTTGATCGAGCAGGAAGATAAAGGCCGCTTCCTGCTCGGCCTTGACACCCGATATGGTTCCATTGACCAGGGTTTCAATGGCGGTGGTCTCTGAGTCGCCGAGCTTAATGCCGAAGAGCGAGATGGTGACGCTCGAAATCGATGCAGACTCTGTCACATCGTGTTTACTCAGCTCATAGGGTTCGGCGTGAGCCGAAGGGATACGGCTGGTCAGGAGTCCTACAATAGCCAAGACCAATATGAGTGCTACACGATGCGTCCCCATTTGCTTCTCCTTAACTCCTGATCTGTGATTAGGGCTGTGGCGTTGTGGCCAGCAGCATTTCTCCGAGCTCCCGCAGACGGAGAAAGTATGTTTGAGAGTCTGTGTCCAGTTCTCCGGTCAGTTCGGCCAGCTCGTCCAAACAATCTCTCACAAGGGCCATCCGTTGGTGGTCGAGTCCTTCGGGACTGTCCAGAAAGAACACGACACACCCGCTGATGACGGTGTCGAGGGTCATCAGCTGGCCTTGGTGCGGGCTTGAGAATTGAGGCCAACCCACACCACAATATTGTTCCCACGCTGTCGCGACGTCGTCTCGTGCCACTGTCTGTCGCTCCGTTACGGATACAGTCCGCGTTGAAGATGGGCTTGAGCGACTTGGTCGATTCCGCTCATGAGCGCCGCCATGCGCATCGATGTCCGCCGTTCGTTCGAGAACTGAAGGGTGCGATGAAAGGCCGACGTGATGATATTGTGCAACCGCTGCTGGATATCGTTTGCGCTCCAAAAGAATCGTTGAAGATCCTGCACCCACTCGAAATACGATACGATCACCCCGCCTGAATTCGCCAGAATATCGGGAATGATAAAGATGCCTTTTTCTTCGAGTATGCGGTCGGCCTCCAGGGTTGTCGGGCCGTTTGCCCCTTCCGATAGAATGCGACAGCGCAGGCGATGGGCATTGGTTTCAGTAATTTGCTCTGAGAGGGCTGCGGGGACGAGTACCGTACAGTCCAGTTGTAGTAATTCCTCGTTCGTGATGGGTTCCCCCATCTTTGTGTCAGTGAGCGATTGTCCGGAGTTCCGGTAGCGCGTGATCAGCTCGGGGATATCCAGCCCCTTCATGTTGTAGATGCCTCCGAGCACATCGCTGACGGCAACGACTCGCGCGCCTGCTTGCTGCATGATGAGCGCGGTGTGGGAGCCGACATTCCCAAAGCCCTGGATGGCGACGGTCGTATTCTCGATCGATAGCTTGAGGTGGCGGAGGGCTTCTAGTGTGACATAGACAACCCCTCGTCCGGTGGCTTCTTCGCGCCCGAGGCTACCGCCGAGCGAGAGCGGTTTGCCGGTCACCACACCAGGAACCGCATAGCCGACCTGTTGGCTATAGGTATCCATGATCCACGACATGACTTGCGCGTCGGTTCCTACGTCGGGGGCTGGTACGTCCTTGTCCGGGCCGATGAGGGGGAAAATTTCAGCGGCATAGCGCCGTGTTAGTCGCTGTAATTCGGCGCGGGATAACTTCTTCGGCGAAACCTGAATGCCGCCTTTTGCTCCACCATACGGCAGGCCCGCTAAAGCGCATTTCCACGTCATCCACATCGCGAGAGCCGAGACCTCTCCAAGGCTCACGTCCTGATGATACCGAATGCCTCCTTTGCAGGGGCCGCGCGAGGAATCGTGTTGTACCCGATAGCCGGTAAAGACTTCCACCCGTCCATCATCCATGCGCACCGGCAGGCTGACGATGAGTGAACGTTGGGGCAGCTTCAACCGTTCACGCAGGTTTGGGTCCAGCTGCATCGCCTCAGCCGCTCGATCGAATTGTGCGACCGCCAAACGAAAGGTGTGGGTATCAAGCTCCTGCATAAGCCCTCGGTCCGTTACAAGTTGAATCGGTCGGTGATGCGAATTCAGCGGCTGCAGTAATACGGTTGCCGGGATGTATTGCGACGGTGGTCCACTCCATCGAAAACACCTCGCCGAATATCCGGGCAAGGTCAGATTTGACCGTATCGAGAGGGATGCCTTTGCCGCAAAGCATGTTCATGGAGCTGACCAGGCAATCGGTGAATCCACAGGGACGGATTCGCTGAAACGGCGCCAAGTCCATATCGACGTTGAGCGAAAATCCGTGCAGGGTAATGCCTCGTTCGATGCGGATTCCGATAGACGCAATTTTTGCCGGGTGAGGCGTCAGCACCCAGATCCCCGGTTTCTTCTCGATTCGATGGCCGTCGATATCCCAGTGTTTGAGCAGGCGAATGATCACGTCTTCAAGCAGCTGGACGAGTCTTCGTGGTCCTGCAGCGTGTTGAGCCAACTTGAGGATCGGGTACACGACGATTTGTCCAGGGCCATGGTAGGTGGCTGAGCCTCCACGGTTCACCCGATAGAGTGCCGTTCCATTGACCCGTAAGAGGGCTTCATCGCCGCCCCAATCGGCTGTGTGGGTGCTACGCCCCAGTGTATAGACCGGTTGATGTTCGAGGATGACGACCGTATCCGGCCTCATATCCGAGAAGCGTTCCTGGTGGAGGCGGGATTGTAGTTCCCATGCGATGGAATAGGGGACGGGTGTGGGAAAAACAAGGAGCGATCCAGCGATGGCAGGTGGAAACACAGGATCTGTTGTGCGGGCCGGAGGCTCTAAGGCACAGGACTTAGTCACTGATTCACCTTCCGGAGTGAGGGACGGTTTGCATAGAGGTGTAGGCACCGGAACAAGCAACGTGTCGGTAAGGAGAAGTCTCTTGCGGCGATGTCGCGCACATCCATAGACGAAACATTGTCGCATAACTGGTTATCGGGGGGGAAGCGGGATCTCGCAGGCCGGGCGTTCGTCCGACCTGCGGATTTGCGAGCAACCAGAGTGTTTACTTGATGGCAGTGAAGAGTTCCCGGATTTCAGGTGTCTTGAGCTTTTTGAGTGCTTTGGCCTCGATCTGGCGGATGCGCTCGCGCGTGACAGACAGGTTCTGGCCGACTTGTTCCAAGGTGCGAGCCTCCTCATAACCAATCCCGAAGCGGAGGCGGATGACCGTTTGTTCCCTCGGTGTGAGAATTCCGAGGATTCGATCCAACTGCGTCGTCATCTCGGTTCGATGCACGTGGGCATCGGGGGGAACTGCGAGTTGATCCGGAATCATGTCTCCGAACTGGGTCTCCCCATCGCCAATCGGTGTTTCCAGCGCGACAGGTTCCTGGAATGCCTGGACGGTTTCATGGAGCCGATCGGGTCTCATGCGAAGCACGTGTGCGATTTCTTCTATGCGAGCAGGACGTCCGAACTGCTGCCCAAGGCGTCGTGTCACCCGAACAATGCGATGGGAGGCTTCGGTCTGGTGGACCGGAATGCGGATGGTTCGCGATTGATCCGCAATAGCCCGCGTAATGCCTTGTCTGATCCACCACGTGGCATAGGTGCTGAATTTGAAGCCTTTTCGATACTGGTAGCGTTCGGCGGCTTTCATCAGACCGATGTTGCCCTCTTGAACGAGATCGAGCAAGGCGAGTCCCCGGCCGGTGTAGTGTTTGGCGACATCAACCACCAATCGCAGGTTTCGCCGCACGAGTTCGTCTTTGCCTCGTTCGAGGACGACTCGTGCGGATCGAATTTCATCGAGCAGGTCCTTCAGCCGTTTTCCTGTCCTGGCGGCAGGTTTCATCGTGCGAATCGGTGGATTTAGCACGGCAAGGAGCGTTTGCTCCGTATCATCCAACGCCTTGGCGGACAGTCCGCTCAGTTGCTTGATGAGTTGAAGTTGTTTGATGGAATCTGACAACGCTGGTGTGTGTTTCGAATGGGCAAGTACGTTCAGGACATGGCGTAAGGCGACTCGGATCCGACGTGTGCCCTGATCGACCTGTTTTGCAACAGCCACTTCTTCATCACGTGTGAGCAGCTCCCGCTGACCGAACGAACGGAAGTACAGGGATTCCAACAAGAACGGGCTTGCACCATGACTTGTACGCATGGCTGGTGCAGATGGTTCTTCGTGAGCGGCGCTCTCTGTGTCGCGACGGCCGATCACTCCAAGCAAGCCGCTTGCTTGCTGATCATCAGCATCTACGTCGGTGTCGACAGTCTCCTTGTTTTCCACTTCATCCGTCGTCCGAAGTCCTTCATCATGCATGGCATCACCTTTCATCTCGTGGTTGCCGATCCGTCTACTTTAGTTAGAGCGTGATGGAAGCAAGAGGATTCATCCTGGTCGTTCCCTTTGTCTATTGTTCTATCAAGCAAAAGGAGTGCTGGATTGAAGATGAGAACGGGCTGATCCGATCGCCTCGAATTTGCAAGACTATTAAAGAGACTTAATGAAGAAGATGAGATCGTTCTGTCTCAGTTGTGCGGCAACTATGCAGAATTGCCTACAGTCCAGGGGCCGAATCGCCACACTATTCGGGTGAGGCTCATTAACCGGCAGGATCATCTACGTGCCTGCGAGTCGACATGCCACTCGTCGAATGAGTCTATGGCGAATGGCTGAGGGTACGGGCTTAGGGTGGGAAGTAAAACGAGCCGATCCATGGTCTGATTGCGTGCGATCTGTCATCAGTTATCAGCGCTCGTCACCATAATGACTTCGCGACGCATTGTCATGAAGCCTTGCTCCGAAGGACAGATGCTCGGTTGCAAACTATAGAATGAACCCCCTAGAATGCCGCCATGTTACAGCTTGTGAGCGGTGAACGGATTCATCTCGTCGATCAGAAGGGGCGCCACTACGCGCTGACACTGAAGGCCGGGGAAATATATCAATTCAGTGGGCAGACTATCGCGCACGATGCACTGATCGGACGCCCTGATGCGACTATGGTGACGTTGTCCCGAGGGAAGAAGATGTTGGCGCTCCGTCCGACGTTGGGGGACTATGTGCTGAAGATGCCACGTGGTGCGCAAGTGCTGTACCCGAAGGATCTTGCGCTTATCCCAATGTGGGCGGATGTCTATCCAGGGGCTCGAGTATTTGAGGCCGGAACCGGTTCAGGGGCGCTGACCATGGCGTTGTTGCGCGCGGTTGGGTTGAGGGGCTTGGTCGTGACCTATGACGTACGGGAGGACTTTGCACGCACCGCGCTGCTCAACATCGAACGCTATATGGGGCCTGTCTCCAATCTGGTGTCCTTGCGCAAGAATGCCTATGAGGGCATTGAGCTGCTGGATGACGGTATCCCGTTCGATCGCGTAGTCCTCGATCTTCCGGAGCCATGGCAGGTGATTCCTCATGCCGCTCAAGCGCTTCGGTCCGGCGGGATCTATGTGAGTTTTGTTCCTACCGTTCCTCAAGTGATGCAAACGGTTGAGGCACTTGAGCGGACGACAGTCTTTGCCATGGTGGAAACATTTGAGACGCTGCTGCGGACCTGGTCGGTTCAAGGTCGAAGTGTGAGGCCCGATCATCGCATGGTTGCCCATTCCGGGTTCATCACGGTGGCTAGAAAAGTTGAGCCTGGGTTGCTGGACTCTGTAAACAAACAGGAGGCCGAGAGCCAAGGAATATCTGAGGAGGCGTCCAGTAATCGGGGAGAGGAGCATACCAGATGAGCCGGCTGGCAGGGAAAGTTGCTGTAGTGACCGGAGGCAATGCGGGAATCGGCGAAGCCATTGCCCGGACGTTTGTGCGAGAAGGGGCGGCGGTGGTGATCACCGGACGTCGCCAGGATGAGTTGGATCGTGTGGTCCATGAGATTACTCGGCGGAATGGCAAAGCAATTGCCGTTGCCGGTTCGGTCACGGACGATTGCCATACACGGGCGGTTGTGAATGAGGCGATCCAGCGATTCGGCAGCCTGGATATCTTGATCAACAATGCCGGAGTTGGAGAGTTCGGCCGACGGCTTCATGAGCTCGACGATGAGACCTGGGCTCGCGTACTGGATGTCAACCTGACCGGCGTATTTCGCATGACGCGTGCGGCGGTTCCCGAAATGTTGAAACGGGGGCAGGGATCGATCGTCAATATTTCATCGATCGCGAGCCTGGTCGGTATCCCCTATCTTCCTGCCTATGCTGCTTCCAAGGGCGCACTGGATGCACTGACTCGCGCGATCGCCATCGATTACGCCAAAGACGGCGTCCGTTGCAACGTGGTCAATCCCGGGCTGATCGCCACTCCAATGGCAGCGCCGCTCATGACCAATCCTGAACAACTGAATCCGATTCTTGACCGCTACCCAATTCGCCGGCCCGGGAAACCTGAAGAGGTTGCCGATATGGTGTTGTACCTTGCTTCCGATGAAGCGAAGTGGGTGACGGGGGGAACATTTACGATTGATGGCGGGATGACAGTGTGGTGAGGGTGTTATCGTAATGGATATCAACGTTGAGACCAAATTTTGCGGCATTATCGGAAATCCTGTCGAACATTCACTCTCCCCCGCGATCCACAATGCGGCGTTTCGAAGACGCGCTCTTAACTATGTGTATCTTGCCTGGAGGGTCGAATCGATCGGCGAGGCAGTCAGAGGGCTTCGCGCGCTCGGGAATTTTCGCGGTGCCAGCGTCACGATCCCGCATAAGGTATCGGCGGTACCGTTTCTTGACGAGATAGAACCGACGGCGAGGCATATCGGTGCAATCAACACCATCGTGGCCGAGAAGGGGCGGCTAATCGGACATAACACGGATGCCACAGGCGCTTTGCGAGCGCTGCGGGATGGCGGGGTTACACTCGCGGGACGGCGTATCGTCATGCTGGGATCCGGCGGCGCCGCGCGGGCCATTGCCTTTGCGTTGGCAGCAGAGTCGAAGGCCGCAGCGCTGATGTTGTTCGGAGTCGATGAGAAAGAACGGGCGGCATTGGCGAGTGACCTCCGGTCGAAAACCGATTTGGTGGTTGAAGACTATTTTCTCGATGACAGCATTCTCCGCAGGGCGGTTCCTGACGCCCAGGTTCTGATTCACTGTACTCCTATCGGCATGTCTCCCAAGGTTGACGCGACGTGCGTGCCGACCTCGCTGCTTCACTCCGGTCTTGCCGTGATGGACATCGTCTATAATCCGCGGGAGACTCGACTGCTCAGAGATGCCAAGCGCGCTGGGTGCAAGACGATTCCTGGCCTGGAAATGTTTCTCAATCAGGCGGTCGCGCAGTTCGAACTGTGGACCACTCAGTCTGCGCCGGTCGACGAAATGCGTGCGGTGTTGGAGTCTCATTTTCAATGAATGTCGTGCTCATCGGGTATCGTGGAACCGGGAAGAGCACCGTCGGGAAAGTGGTCGCCGCGCGTCTTGGCCGCACCATGGTATCGACGGATGCGGAGATTGTGAAACGAGCCGGGCAGAGCATTCCGGAGATTGTTGCACAGCATGGGTGGGACTATTTCCGTGATCTTGAGTCTCAGGTCTGCCGGGATTTGGCGCATGGGGGCGGACTGGTTATCGATACTGGGGGAGGGGCCATCCTTCGCCAGGAAAATGTCGACAGACTAAAAACCGCCGGCACACTTTTCTGGCTGACGGCCTCGGTCGAAACGATCACGAAACGTATTGGACAAGATACGCAGCGTCCGTCATTGACGGGGACCAAGTCGTTTGTCGAGGAAGTGCAGGATGTCTTGCGTGAGCGAACGCCGAAGTATGAGGCTGCGGCTGATCATGTCGTTGCAACCGATGGACGGCCGATCGCGCAGATCGTAGACGAAATCCTTGCCAGGCTGTAGCCGGTGAATGCTGCCTGTGGTATCGGATCGTATTCTTGACAAGCCTTCTCATAACATGATTCATGTATTACACGTGCGCCCGTAGCTCAGTTGGATAGAGCGCCGGGCTTCGAACCCGTAGGTCGCAGGTTCAATTCCTGCCGGGCGCACCAGACTGGATATTTGTCATTGATGTCAATAACATCAATGAATTGTGCGCGACCTGCCCTAGATTCTCAAAGATTTTCCTACCCCTATGTAATGGGGGGCCACCCTCCAAAGCGGCATAGACCTTATCTCCGGCACGAGGTACATTCAAGGTGTGCACTCAAGTACAGGTGTTTAGTCGGCAGAGGCATTTGCCGAGATAGGTTCCAGGCTCAGTTGGTGGAGTGGATAAGTCGAGCAAGAGGAGGGAGGCGGTATGATCCCTGTGATGCACGACATGAAGGCAGGATTCTTTTTAGTGGCAGTTCTGGCGATGCTGCTGTTCATTTGCGCGATCGCGGCATTGGGAACTGTCTTGCAACCGGTCCGCTGGTCTGACCGGAAGCGAATCGCTAGCAATTGAACAGTGCCGATGGCGCCGTGGGTTTTCTTGTTTGGCGGCTGCGCGCTCATTTTTCGTGTGCGTTTTTGTCGTGCTTGTTTTTCGGGAAGGTCTTAGTGCATCCGCTGCGGTAGAGTTCTTCCATTTTTTCTGAGCCGCCCAGTCTGTACGTGTGCCCCGTGAAAAAGATACGACGGGCACGACATCAGCACCCCCTCCCTGTTAGCAATCTCATAAGTCATTGAAACTACACAGGCGCTCCGTTCGTGCATAGACAATCCGGCGAATCATGCGGATTTCGGCATCGGTGCTATATTTGATGTGCCCTCTGGGGGCGCGCGAAGTGCCGATCATAGAGGTCGCAGGCTCGTGAACAAGGTGAACGGCTAGTTGCATAACTTCATTCAGAGGAGAGAAGTCATGAATAGAATGATTGCGAAGTCCGGAGCCATGGTCGTCATGGGAATGCTGGTCCTCTCTAGTCAAGGGTGCGGGACGAAGTGGCTCCAGTCCGACGGCGACGGGGCTATTCCTCAAATCTCTCGTGGTGGTTCAAGTGGCGAGTTGAGTGGTTTCTCCAAGAATCCATCGGAAGAGCGTCTGGGGCAAGGGGGATTCTCTACGTCGATGAATCGAAACGCTCAACGGCGGGTCGAGCTCACCAAAGAAGAGAAAGCAGCGGAAAAAGCGGCAATGGAGGCAGGCCTTCAGGATGTGTTCTTCGGGTACGACCAATGGGCCGTGGCAGATGCCGCGATGGAGGCACTCAATCTTGATGCGGCCTACCTCAAGGGACATCCGGGAGCAGTCCTGCGGGTTGAAGGACATTGTGATGAGCGAGGCACCAGCGACTATAACCTGGTGCTGGGTGACAAGCGGGCAAAAGCCGCCCGTAGTTATCTTATTGAGTCGGGTGTGAACGAGAAACAGGTAGCGATCGTATCCTTCGGCAAGGAGCGGCCGTTCTGTTCCGATCACGATGAATCGTGCTACCAGCAGAACCGTCGCGGGCATATGTTGCTCAATATAAAGAAGTAAGCCGTATCGCCAGTGATGGTTGGTGTGATTCTTTCGGCAGATTTCTCTCGCGAATAACGATTTGCGAGAGGTCTGCCGATCTGTTTCGATAGCTCGTCTGGAAGGTGGAGGGAGGGATGACGGCACACGCTCTAAAAAAACTCAGCGCGCTCTTCAAGTCGGAGGGTGTCGAGCAGGTTCCTGCCAAGCCCTCGTCGCATGAACGGCGTATTCAGCCACGTTTCACGGCTCAATTTCGCAGTAGCTTATCCGGCCAGAATAAGGAGGGGCAAGGCCGGACGCTCGACATTTCCTCCGGCGGGTGCAAGATCGAAAGCGACATGAAGGTTGTGCAAGGGGCGATATTCGAATGCCGGCTCCATGTGCCGGGATTGGATTGGCCGCTACGGATCGACGAAGCCACGGTCCGCTGGGTTGAAGGTAATACCTTCGGACTCGCCTTTACACGAATTTCTCCAGCAGAGGTATCAAAGATCGAGACCATCCTCAAAGATTTAGAATGTGAGGAATAATCGTTCCGTCTTTCCTCTGAGTCAGTGCTCGTGCTGCGATTCCTGCCGCGCCAATTTCTTCCTTGAGCCACTTTCCGGTTGCCATAGTTGACACAGCGGTTGCATCTGTCAGAAAGTACGGCCCTCCATGACAGAGCCACCTGTATGGGTGCCCTCTTTCACGATGAGATTGTACAACAACGCCCGGAATATTCGTCTGAGCGATTCCGGGGAGCAGGCAGAGAAAGGAGTGAGCGGTGGAACAACGGTATGCAATTACGGTGAAGTTTTTGGTCGATGCAGACTCGGCAGAAGATGCCGAAGAAATGGTCGAAACCGCCTGCGAAAAGGCAGCGGCTGCATTCCCAGAGATGAGTTACGAGGGGATTGAGGATATCGAGGAAGAAGAGGACGAGTAATTCACCGCCTGGAATAGGGCGTGAATGGTGTGAGGAGAATGGGAATGCCATCAGCTCAACTTGAACGGGAGGTCGGCACTGTCGCAGGCGGCTGCTTCTGGTGTTTAGAGGCAGTCTATGACCAGGTTCGGGGGGTTGAATCCGTCGAATCAGGGTATATGGGCGGTGCTGTCGTTGATCCTTCGTATGAAGCGGTGTGTAGCGGCCGTACCGGTCATGCGGAAGCCGTTCGAGTCACCTTCGATCCGCACGTCATCTCGTACGGTGAGCTGCTTGAAATCTTCTTCCTGATCCACGATCCCACTACGCGGAATCGTCAAGGGAATGATATCGGGACACAGTACCGCTCGGCGATCTTTTATCACACGCCTGTTCAGTGCCACATAGCCGACACATTGATCAAAAAGATTGAACAGGAACGGCTGTATCCTGCTCCCATCGTGACGGAGGTTGTGCCGGCTGCACAATGGTACGAAGCTGAAGCTTATCATCAAGAGTATTTTGTTCGAAATCCCTTCCAAGGCTACTGTCAGTTCGTCGTCGGTCCCAAGGTTGCAAAGTTCCGGCAGAAGTTTACCTCTCTGTTAAAAGCCTAGTCGTACCCCCTTATCGACCCCATCGTCCGGCCAGCATCGTCTGGATTTCTGTCAGAAGCGCAGGCTTCTGGAATAATTGGTGTGCCCGCATCAGGACCTCTGCATGCAGTGGACAGAAAGGCCATTCTGTCGCTGGATTGCCCTGTACCAGCGCGATGATCGACCCCTCCGGTTGGCCATTTGGAGTGTGAACGATGATCAGAGGGCTATTGGGGTCGAGCAGGCAGGTGTCTCCTGGCTGTAGACGCGGTTCTGCGGTGGGAGTTGTGAGGCGTACGCGTTGTTGGCCGTCTGAAAATGCTGTGTCGCCTTCACGAAGCGGACCGGTTGGGGCGAGCGAGTATAACACCAGAGGAGCGCCCAGTATGACGGCGACTGCCAGCCCTATTGACCAGAGCGGAGGCTCGGTATGACTGGGCTCGTTAGAATTTAATGGTTTGTTCATCATCTCAGTAGCCAGACTCCTCGAACGCTACATCGTACAGGCGTGCACAACGATACTTAACACTTTTGTAACCAGCCGATAGCACCACCTTAATTCTTGTTTGCTAATCTGGCCACAGTTGTAGATCAAAAACGGCGTATATCTTTATTGGGGAGGTGGTCGAATGAAACGATGGCGGTTAGCAATGACAGCCTGTGTGATCAGTTTCGGGTTGATGGTTCAGGCCAACATGGCTCAAGCCAGTGTTGAAGATCTTCTGTATGAGAAGGGACAGATCACGAAAGAAGAATGGCTGAAGTTGAAAGCCGAGCATGAAAGAGATGATGCAATCATTGCAGAGAAAGCGTCGATCAAGAAATGGTTCGATAAGGTCAGCATACGAGGCTATGTCCAGGGCCGCTATAGCTATCTCCCCGGAGATAAATCCATACGCAGTGAATACGATAACACCATTCGGGATAATACGGGCTTCGCCCTCCGCCGGACCCGCCTCATCATTTCCGGAGATATCACTGATTGGATGTCCTTTTATACTCAGACGGAGTTCTCAGGCGCTGTTCCCGGTACGACAGGAGATGGGAGTAATAACTTCGCCCAACTTCGAGACGCCTATGCCGATGTCTTCATGCCTGTGCCGTTTCTGTTCCTGGAGGAAAAGGAATTGCGGCTTCGCATCGGGCAATCGAAGGTGCCGTTTGGATTCGAAAATCTGCAGTCCAGTCAAAATCGGCTGGCGTTCGACCGAAGCGACGCGATCAATAGTGCGGTGAATGGCGAGCGCGATCTCGGGCTGTTCATGTACTACACGCCCAAGGAGACCAGAAAACTATTTAAAAAGCTGGTCGACTCTGGTCTCAAGGGATCCGGCGACTATGGCGTTTTAGGTATCGGGGTTTACAATGGCCAGACGATCAATGTCTCTGAACGGAACGACAATAAACACGTCGTTGTGCATGCCACCTATCCCATGGAGTTGCCGTATGGGCAGATTATCCAGTTTGGCGTCGACGCCTACCGTGGATCATTCAATGTCGGGACAGCCTCAGGGACCGGCCTCCCAGCTGGGACTCCTTTACGCGAAAATAACGGGAATATCCTCGACGAGCGGGTCGGCGTCCATTTTGTACTCTATCCTCAGCCAATCGGTTTTCAAGCTGAGTGGAATTGGGGCAATGGTCCTCAGTTGAACGCTACCAGGACACTCATTGGGGAAGGGAACATCCAGGGCGGCTATGTCCAAGGAATGTATAAGTGGGACGTGAATCAGCCGTGGTTGACCAGCGTGATCCCCTATGTCCGGTACCAAGAATACAGTGGCGGGAAGAAGCATCGGACCAATGCGCCCTTTAATGTGGTCCGGGAATGGGAAGTCGGGGCCGAGTGGCAATTCACCAAATCCTTAGAGTTCACGATTGCTTATGCCAAGAGCAGACGTACAGATACACAAACTGCACCCTATGCGATCCGCGAGGGGGATATTGTCCGTACGCAATTGCAGTGGAATTTTTAACGTTGATCAGTTTAACGGAAGAGACGAAACCTGTCTTCTTCACCAGAAGGCATGGGAAAGTCCTGGAATTAGCTCGGCGTAACACCGATGTAACATTGGTGTAACGCTCTGGTAATAAGATGCGGTCATGCTTACGATGAGGAAATTAGGAAAGGAGTGTCAATGAACATATCAGCTGCTAGGTCCAGTCTAGGTTGCGTCGCGCTTTTTGGGGTTTTTGCTACGGGACTCCCATCGGCCTATGCCGACGCCCCGATTACGCTCGATCCAACATTGAAAGGCTACGTCAAGGTCAGTGGAGTATCCGGCAATCTCAATAGCATTGGTTCGGATACGCTCAATAATTTGATGACCCTCTGGGCCGAAGGATTTCGCAAGCAGTACCCGAACGTCAAAATCCAGATCGAAGGCAAGGGATCCAGCACCGCGCCTCCTGCCTTGATCGAGGGCACGGCGCAGCTCGGACCGATGTCTCGCACGATGAAAAACACTGAGATCGATGCCTTCGAAAAGAAATTCAGATACAAACCCACCGCTGTCCCGGTCGCTATCGACGCGCTTGCCGTCTATGTCAACAAGGACAATCCCGTCCAGGGCCTCACGATGGGACAAGTCGATGCGATTTTTTCGAAGAGCCGGCGCTGGGGCTACAAGGAGAACATTCAGTCGTGGAACCAGGCTGGGGTGGATGGCGAGTTGGGCGGCAATCCCATCAGCATCTATGGCCGGAACTCAGCCTCCGGCACCTACGGATTTTTCAAGGAGCATGCCCTCAAGAACGGCGATTTCAAGGATGAAGTCAAGGAACAGCCTGGGTCCGCTTCTGTGGTCCAAAGTGTGAGCGAAGATCAAGCCGGCATCGGCTATAGCGGCATCGGGTATCTCACATCGAACGTGCGGGCGGTACCGCTAGCCGAAAAAGAGGGTGCGCCGTTTAAGGAGGCGAGCCAACAAAATGCAGACAATGGGTCCTACCCGCTCTGGCGGCATCTCTATCTGTATGTGAACAAGGTGCCCAACAAGCCACTTGATCCGATCGTCAAAGAGTTCATCAAGTTCATCTACAGCAAAGAAGGACAGCAGGTCGTGATCAAGGATGGATTTTTCCCGTTGAATACCAGCACGATCGAGAAAGAGCTGCCGAAGCTTGAATAGCGACGCTGATCACGTTCCGGGTCTCTCTCCCTCTGGGGGGGCGTATGACAATACGCCCCCCCAGTTGCCATTGA
>JABMDH010000018.1:18339-24484 GCA_015904075.1 Nitrospira sp. | reverse complement strand
CCAGGGCCTCCGCGCGTTGGGGAACTTTCGCGGTGCCAGTGTGACTATCCCGCACAAGGTATCTGCGGTCCCGTTTCTGGATGATCTGGAACCAACGGCGCAACGCATCGGGGCGATCAATACTATCGTGGCTGAGAACGGTCGGCTGATCGGCTACAATACCGACGCCACGGGTGCCTTGCGGGCGTTGCGTGAGGGCGGGGTCACGCTCACGGGCCGGCGTATCGTCATGCTGGGATCAGGAGGTGCCGCGCGGGCAATCGCGTTCGCCCTGGCGGCGGATTCCGGAGCAGAGAAGTTGACCCTGCTCGGAGTCGATGAGAAAGAACGTACGGCATTGGCAGGCGAGCTCCGGTCCAAGTCGAATGTGGCCATTGAGGATGCGTTTCTCGACGACAGCACTCTTGGCCGGACGGTACCTGACGCGCAGATCCTGATTCACTGCACCCCTGTCGGCATGTCTCCAAAGGTCGATGCGACCTGCGTGCCGGCCTCGCTGTTTCATCCAGACCTTGCGGTTATGGACATTGTCTACAATCCGAGGGCCACGCGATTGCTCATGGAAGCCAAGGGTGCCGGGTGCAAAACGATTCCTGGCCTCGAAATGTTTCTCAACCAGGCGGTGACCCAGTTTGAACTATGGACGAACAGGCCCGCTCCGGTTGACGTGATGCGTGCTGTGCTGGAGTCTCGCTTCCAATGAACGTCGTGCTCATCGGGTATCGTGGGACCGGGAAGAGTACCGTAGGGAAGATGGTGGCCTCGCGCCTTGGCCGAACCATGGTCTCGACGGATGCGGAGATTGTGAAGCGAGCCGGTCAGAGCATTCCTGAGATTGTCGCGCAGCATGGGTGGGACTATTTTCGTGATCTTGAATCTCAGGTTTGCCGGGATATGGCGCATGAGGATGGACTGGTTATTGATACAGGGGGAGGTGCAATCCTTCGACCGGAAAATGTCGACAGGCTGAAAACTGCAGGCACCATTTTTTGGCTGACGGCCTCGGTGGAAACAATCATGAAACGCATCGGACGAGATACGCAACGTCCTTCACTGACGGGAACCAAGTCGTTCCTCGACGAAGTGCAGGATGTTTTGCGTGAGCGAACCCCGAAATATGAGGCTGCGGCTGATCATGTCATTACAACCGATGGGTGGCCGATCGCGCAGATTGCAGACGAAATTCTTGCCCGGCTGTAGCCGGTGGGTACTGCCTTTGATAGCGGATCGTATTCTTGACAAGCCTTCTCATAACATGATTCATGTACCATACGTGCGCCCGTAGCTCAGTTGGATAGAGCGCCGGGCTTCGAACCCGTAGGTCGCAGGTTCAATTCCTGCCGGGCGCACCAGGACGAATTCAATTTATGTCATGGTATCAATGAGTTATCTGTGATCTTGCTCTAGGTTTCGAGAGATCTTTCTTCCTCCATCCAAATAGGGTTACACCTCCAAAGCGGCATAGACCTTTCGTCCGGCGCGAGGTACATTCGGGGTGTACACTCAAGCAAAGGTGTTTAGTAGGTAGAGCCATCTGCCGACAGAGGTTCCAGGCTCAGTTTAGCGGAGTAGGTGAGTCGAGCAAGAGGAGGGAGGCGGTATGAT
The DNA here is from genome assembly GCA_015904075.1 of Nitrospira sp. The sequence goes on along the minus strand of JABMDH010000018.1, from coordinate 22,879 downwards.
CCCTGTGATGCACGACATGAAGGCAGGATTCTTTTTACTCGGCGTTCTTGCTTCGGGACTCCCATCAGCCCATGCCGATGTCCCTATTACGCTGGATCCGGCTTTGAAGGGGTACATCAAGGTTAGCGGTGTATCCGGCAATCTCAATAGCATTGGCTCGGACACACTCAACAATCTGATGACGCTGTGGGCCGAAGGGTTTCGCAAGCAGTACCCGAATGTCAAAATTCAGATCGAAGGAAAGGGGTCAAGTACCGCACCTCCGGCTTTGATCGAAGGAACAGCGCAGCTTGGGCCGATGTCTCGCACGATGAAAAATACCGAGATCGATGCCTTCGAAAGAAAGTTTCGATACAAACCCACCGCAATCCCCGTTGCCATTGACGCGCTTGCCGTCTATGTCAATAAGGACAATCCCGTTCAGGGACTGACGATGGGCCAAGTCGATGCGATTTTTTCGAAGGGCCGTCGTGTCGGCTATAAGGAAAACATTCAGTCATGGAGTCAGGCCGGTGTGGACGGTGAATTGGGCGGCAATCCGATCAGTATCTATGGCCGGAACTCAGCCTCAGGCACGTACGGATATTTTAAGGAACATGCCCTCAAGAACGGAGATTTCAAGGATGAAGTCAAGGAACAACCAGGGTCCGCTTCTGTAGTCCAAAGTGTGAGCGAAGATCAAGCCGGTATCGGCTACAGCGGTATCGGGTATCTCACATCGAACGTGCGGGCCGTTCCGCTTGCTGAAAAAGAGGGCATGCCATTTAAAGAGGCCACTCAACAGAACGCGGACAATGGATCCTACCCGCTCTGTCGGCATCTCTATCTGTATGTGAATAAGGCGCCCAATAAGCCGCTTGATCCGATCGTCAAAGAGTTCATCAAGTTCATCTACAGCAAAGAAGGACAGCAAGTGGTGGTCAAGGATGGATTTTTCCCGTTAAACACGAGCACGATCGAGAAAGAACTGCCGAAGCTTGAATAGCGACTCTGATCACGTTCCGGGTCTCTCTCCCTCTGGGGGGGCATATGACAATACGCCCCCCCAGTTGCCGTTGAAACGCTCGACAAGTGCCATGCGACGTCGAGCCTTGGATCGGCTCGCCAAAATCATCGTCACGCTGGGTGGGACTGCAGTTATCCTGAGCATCATCGGCATGTTCGTGTTTTTGGTCAAAGAAGTGGTTCCGCTGTTTCTTTCTCCTCACGGGGCGCAGAGCGAGTACTTTCCCGGCAATCCAGATCGAGGGGAGTTTTCGCAAGCCAGCCTAGTCGGGTTGGATGAATATCAAGAGATCATCTATCTGCTTCGTGGAGGGGCGCAACGGCAGATTCGTTTTTTTAATGCGCAATCCGGCGCGCCTATCGCCGTGGAACTTTCAGCAGGTCTCGCCGATGTGCATGTCGTGTCCATCGCTCGTGCCGCGGGGAGCGGGCATCGATTCGCTTTTGCAACGAGTGATGGTCGCCTAATTCCGGTGACGATCGAATTTACGGCCGGTTTCGATCAAGGGGAACGCCGCATTACGCCGACGATGGCGCTTGGATCTCCGATGCAGGTGACCCCCGCCACCGAGCGCATTCTTCGCCTGGCCTATCAGCCGACGGATCAAGGGCTACTGACCGCGGCCCTTACGGACCAAGGGCATCTCTGGTATACCGCTGGGGCATCGGACTCTTCACCCGTTGTGCTCACGAGTCACGGGAATGAGCCCGTGACATCGTTCATCTTTGACAGCCGGGGCGAAACGCTGTCGGTTGGCACGGGTGGCGGGAAGCTGTATCGCTACGAGCTACGAGAGGGCGTGCCGCCCAGCCTCTCTGAAACTATCCCGGTCGCTCCGGCCGGCACCGCAGTCACCGCGCTGTCTTATTTGATAGGAGACCGGTCACTGGTGATCGGCAGTGGCGCAGGGGAAGTGTCAATATGGATGCCGGTGCGTGAGGCTCAAGAAAGCCCGGTGACACGTTTTCGCCTGACCCGTCGATTGGACTCACATCCTGCTTCCGTGACGGGAATTTCCCCTTCGCTTCGCAACAAGGGATTCATCACCGGCGACGCGCGCGGCAATCTGTTTGTCCACTACGCGACATCTTCGCAGACGGTGTTGAAATTGCCGGGCAACGGCCAGGCAATTCATGCTCTTGCGTTTTCTCCCAAGGCCGATGGCGCGGTGATTTTTTCCGATCAGGGGGAACTGCGGACCTATGCCATTCGTAATCCCCATCCGGAGACGACGGTTGCAACATTGCTCGCTCCTGTGTGGTACGAGGGCTACGACAGACCGGAGCATGTCTGGCAATCCTCCAGCGGTGCTGATGATTTCGAGGCGAAGTTCGGACTTATGCCGTTGATCTTCGGTACGCTTAAGGGAACCTTCTATGCCATGTTGATCGCAGTGCCGCTGGCCCTCTTGGGCGCCATCTATACCGCGATGTTCATGTCTCCGCATCTTCGTGCCAAAATCAAGCCAACTATCGAGATTATGGCGGCACTCCCCACCGTCATTCTTGGTTTTCTGGCCGGTTTGTGGATCGCTCCGATGCTTGAACGGATCTTCGCGCTTCCCACAGTCATTCTTGGTTTTCTGGCCGGTTTGTGGATCGCTCCGATGCTTGAACGGATCTTTCCCGCGATGGTGGCTATGATGATAGCAGTACCAGCCGGTGTCATTGTCACATCGGTGCTGTGGCAGTATCTCCCGGCAACGGTCACGCGCCGTTTGCGTCCCGGGATGGAGGCGTTCATCCTGATTCCTGTCATCATCGGGGTCGTCTGGGCTTGCCTGGCCTTGAATCAGCCGATGGAGTCACTTCTCTTCGGCGGCAGTTACAAGACCTGGTTTGCGACCCATTGGGGGCTCCGATACGATCAGCGCAATGCCCTCGTGGTCGGATTCGCGATGGGTTTTGCGATCGTGCCGATCATTTACAGTATTTCCGAGGAGGCGTTGACCAATGTCCCGCGACATTTGATCGCCGGGTCTCTTGCCCTGGGAGCCACCCGTTGGCAGACCCTGGTTAAGTTGGTGCTGGTCTCAGCCAGCCCTGGAATCTTTTCTGCCTTGATGATCGGGTTCGGTCGGGCGATCGGTGAAACCATGATCGTGCTCATGGCCACGGGAAATACTCCGATCATGGAATGGAGTGTGTTTAACGGTTTTCGTACGCTCTCAGCCAATATCGCCGTGGAAATCCCGGAGGCTCCTCATGGCGGCACCCTGTACCGCACTCTGTTTTTGGCGGCGTTGGTGTTATTCGCATTTACATTTCTGATCAATACCGTTGCAGAAATGATCCGGCAACGGTTGCGCACAAAATATAGCCAGTATTGATGCGTACTCCATTCAAACAGATGCTCGCGACCGGGAATGTCTTCATTTGGGGCTGTGCCGCCGGCGTATCGTTGTCGCTGCTCATGGTGTTTGGGGTGTTGCTGCTGATCATGATCAACGGGTTGGGGTACTTTTGGGTTTCAGACATCGTCGATCTCACCCTCAAAGACGGGCAGCATGTCATGGGGCAGTTGGCGGGCCGCGAAGTCATTCCACGTTCGATCACACCGGATCGGCCTGAAGGGAAAGGCCGTGTTCGAGTCAAGATTGGCAATCGCGACTTGTCCGGGCTCGATTTCAAATGGGTCAACGACGATCAAATTGTGTCGCAGGCCTCCCCGGCCGATGTTGTTTTATTGGAGCGTCGTGAATGGGGCAACATGTATGCCAGGATTCAAGCGGTCTATAGCGGGGAGAAGCTCCTGGCGGAAGGGAATGAAGCAGGCTGGACGGCGTTGGGGCCATTAATCAGCAGCGCGGACGATCTCCATAGGCAGATCAAGCAGATCGAGCAATTCGAGATCGGCGCTATCAATGCGGATATCGAGCGGTTGAGGCTGAAGATCCGTGCCGCCGAAATAGAGCACCCTGCCGTGCCCGTTTCGCCTGAAGTGAAGGTGCAGGTTGAGGACACCGAAACCCGGTATCGTCAAAAAACAGCAGAATTGGAAGCCTTGCGCGTGCGATTCGATGAATACTCCGTCGTCATGGTGGATGCGAATGGGCGGGAAAAGCAGATCGCGGTCGGGCAGATCGTTCGCGCCTTGCGTCCAAACGAAATGGGTGTGTGGCAGAAAAGCTGGATCTATCTTGTGAACGTGTGGGCGGCCCTCAGTACTGAGCCGCGAGAAGCCAATACCGAGGGCGGCATTTTCCCGGCCATTTTTGGGACCGTACTGATGGTCATCGTCATGAGTCTCGCGGTTGTTCCATTCGGCGTGCTTGCCGCGCTGTATCTTCGTGAATATGCCCGGCAAGGGGCGATGGTTCGCCTGGTAAGAATTGCTGTCAATAATCTCGCCGGCGTACCCTCCATCGTATTTGGTGTCTTCGGGTTGGGGTTTTTTATTTATGCGATTGGTGGAACTCTCGATACGTTGTTTTTCCCGGAGCGGCTTCCGACGCCGACATTCGGGACCGGCGGAATTCTCTGGGCCTCGTTGACGCTGGCCCTGCTCACGGTTCCGGTCGTCATTGTCTCGACC
>JABMDH010000018.1:11632-18239 GCA_015904075.1 Nitrospira sp. | reverse complement strand
ATTGCAATGGTTGGGTCTCGATCGCATGTGGCCGACACAGATGGGACCGAGAGGGGCGTTTCGTATGAGGAGCAACGGAATGCGATCACACTCATTCGAGTGGGGCCCAGAGTCGGCGTGAGCGGGAAGTCTCCATTCGGCAAAGATCAAATTGAAGACTTCCAGCAGTATGATGTTGCCGCAGTGTTGGGTCTTCCATTGGGATGGCGGGAACCGCTGACCGGTATGAGACTCGATATGCGGTTGCACAGTTCAGCCGGGCAACTTGTGTCGCTGGGCGACACGGCCTTCATGGTCACGGTCGTCCCGTGCCTCACCCTCAGTACTCCAAACGAGGCCGTTTCCATGGACATTGGCGCCGGTGCAGGATTGTTCAGCAGATATAAGTTCGGCGCGCAGGACTTCGGAGGGCCGGCGCAAATTGTCGGCACCATAGGTTTTGGAATGAATCTGATTAGCGACTTTTATACAGGGTACCGCTTCCAACATTTCTCCGATGCCACCATGTATGGTTCGAAATCGCTCGGCGTCGATATTCACCTGTTCGAGCTCAATTATCGATTCTGATCCGACTATCGATGCACACTGGTCGGGCGTCTGATTACTCTGCCCAGTTCGTTCTCATGAAGAATGAGTGAAAACAAGGGTAGATACCGTCATAATCGGCTGGCTCTTCTTTGTCCCCCAGCTCCTCCTTGTTTGAAATGACTTTTCCCCTGTGTTAGCATCCGCGGCATGGCTGTTACTGCCTCGGTCAAGCGGCGTGAAGCCCGCCAGGCCCCTTCTCCGCCTTCTCATCTTCAGCGCGAAGTGATCGGCGTGGTCTTGATCGCGATCAGCCTGCTGATGTTGTTGAGTCTCCTCTCGTTCGTACCGGGTGAGGCACAAACCGTCGCAGCGGGGGATCCGGCGTCCAGACCGCCACGGAATCTCATTGGTTCCTTCGGCGCACTGTTGGCTGGCGGGTTATTTTACCTGATCGGCGGGGCGGCCTATCTATTTCCCCTGTTGTTGGGCCGGCTTGGAGTCCGCTGTTTCTCGCAGACTCCCGCCAGTATCCGCATTAGGACGGCCGGGAGCTCCCTGGCTGCTGTATTCTTTCTGAGTGCATTTCTTCATCTTGAAACGACGGCAATTCCGACATTGGCGAGTGGAATGATTTCTCGTGGTATGCCTGGCGGAGCCGTTGGTCAACTAGTTGGGGATGGGCTTCGGGCCGTGTTTGCCGGCACCGGCGCGCACATTCTCATTATCGCAGGATTTCTTGTCTCCCTCTTGTTCACCACCCCGTTGTCGATCGGGGAAGCGGTTCGTCGAATACCTCAACGTTGGGCAGGGCTCCGAGAACGGTTGGCCGCGGCGATTCCGGAGCGCTCGGCGGAGGAATCGGAAGAGAGTAGTAAGCGGAGTGAGCCTGCGAAGAGGCCCAAACGCATTCAGGCCGGTAGGGACGCGGATCCGATCGCTGAGCCGGAAGAAGAGAGAGAGCCGGTCTTTGTTTCAGCACCGCCCGTGATTCAGCAGGCTCTCATGCCTCCGTCCATTGCGGTGGAGCGTGAATGGGGCAACATGTATGCCAGGATTCAAGCGGTCTATAGCGGGGAGCAGCTCCTGGCAGAAGGGAATGAAGCAGGTTGGACAGCGTTGGGCCCATTGATCAGCAGCGCCGACGATCTCCATAGACAGATCAAGCAGATTGAGCAATTCGAGATCGGCGCCATCAATGCAGATATCGAGCGGTTGAGGCTGAAGATCCGCGCGATCGAAATAGAACACCCGACCTCGCCCGTTTCGTCTGAAATTAAGGCCCAGGTTTCCGACACTGAAACCCGGTATCGTGAAAAAACAGCAGAATTGGAAACCTTGCGCGCACGCTTCGATGAATATTCCGTCGTCATGGTGGATGCGAATGGGCGGGAAAAGCAGATCGCGGTCGGGCAGATTGTTCGCGCCTTGCGCCCAAACGAAATGGGGGCATGGCAGAAAAGCTGGATCTATCTTGTGAACGTATGGGCTGCCCTCAGCACTGAACCGCGAGAAGCCAATACCGAGGGCGGCATTTTCCCGGCCATTTTTGGGACTGTGCTGATGGTCATCATCATGAGTCTCGCTGTCGTTCCATTCGGGGTACTTGCCGCGCTGTACCTTCGTGAATATGCCCGCCAAGGGGCGATGGTCCGCCTGGTGAGAATTGCCGTCAATAATCTCGCTGGAGTGCCTTCCATCGTGTTTGGTGTCTTCGGGTTGGGGTTTTTTATTTATGCGATCGGCGGAACTCTCGATACGTTGTTTTTCCCGGAGCGGCTTCCGACGCCGACCTTCGGGACCGGTGGAATTCTCTGGGCCTCGTTGACGCTGGCTCTGCTCACGGTTCCGGTGGTCATTGTCTCGACCGAAGAGGGACTGGCGGCCGTGCCGCGCGAGTTTCGGGAAGGATCGTTGGCGCTTGGCGCAACCAAGTTGGAAACGATGCTCAAAGTCGTGATACCCTCTGCGCTACCAGGCATTCTGACCGGATTGATTTTGGCAATGGCCCGCGCTGCGGGCGAGGTGGCGCCGCTCATGCTTACGGGAGTGGTGAAGTTGGCGCCCGCGCTTCCCCTGGACGGCTCCTGGCCATTTTTTCACTTCGATCGAAAGTTTATGCATCTGGGGTTCCATATTTACGATGTCGGCTTTCAGTCCCCCAATGTAGAAGCTGCCAAGCCGATGGTCTATATCACGACATTGGTCCTCATTACGGTCGTGATTCTTTTGAATTTAACCGCGATCGTTCTTCGCAATCACCTGCGTAAGAAGTACGCCGGTTCAGTGTTATAGGAGATCCCATGTATCCGTCTCCTCTGTCGGCACACGAGCCATCCTCAGCGCCGACACTCCATTCACAAGTCCCTGATGTGCCGAACCGGCATGCGCAGCCGCCTGACAAGAATGCTGGTATGCAAGAGGCCAAGCTCAGCTTGAATCAGATCAATTTCTATTATGGCGCGCACCAGTCGCTCTTCAACATCAATGCGCAGATCATCAAGAATCAGGTCACGTCGTTCATCGGGCCGTCCGGCTGTGGGAAATCTACCTTGCTGCGCTGCCTCAATCGTCTGAACGATCTGATTGAAGGGGCTCGTTTGGAAGGAACCGTCCTGATCGACGGGGTCAATATTCTAGGCCCCGATGTGGATGTGACCGATCTGAGAAAACGCGTCGGGATGGTATTCCAGAAGTCGAACCCGTTTCCCAAGTCGATCTACGAGAACGTGGCCTATGGGCCGCGCCTTCATGGCATGCGGCAGCGCAATCAGCTGGATCAAATTGTTGAGCAGGGGCTCAAAGGCGCGGGATTGTGGGATGAAGTGAAGGATCGTCTTCATGCCAGTGCGTTCGGTCTGTCAGGAGGTCAGCAACAGCGGCTGTGTATTGCCCGTGCACTCGCGGTCAAGCCGGATGTCTTGCTGATGGACGAGCCCTGCTCGGCGTTAGATCCTGTGGCGACCGCGAAGATTGAAGAATTGCTTTTTTCCTTGAAGCAAGATCTGACGGTCATTATTGTGACACATAATATGCAGCAGGCGGCGCGGGTCTCCGATTGGACGGCCTTCATGTATCTCGGTGAACTGGTGGAATTCGGTCTTACGAAACAGATGTTCACCACGCCCGCCAAAAAACAGACGGAAGACTATATTACCGGACGATTCGGATAGATACGATGCCGCACCGCCATTTAGATGAAGAACTCGCCGAGTTGAAGACCAAGCTTGTGCACATGGCCAGCCTGGCTGAAGACCAGATTGATAAGGCCCTGGCTGCACTGGTGAAGCGCGATTCGGCTTTGGCCTGTCGTGTCATTGAACAGGACCATAAGGTGAACGCGCTGGATGTGGAGATCGACGAAGATTGCATCCGGTTGCTGGCCCTGCATCAGCCCGCTGCAAGGGATTTGCGGTTGGTGACGACGGGGATGAAGATTTCTACCGAACTCGAGCGTATCAGCGACCTGGCCGAAAATGTCTGCGAGCGGACGATTGAGTTAAACGAAGAGCCGCAACTCAAACCCTACATCGATATCCCGCGGATGGGGAACTTAGCTCGGATTATGGTGAAGGAAAGTATTGATGCCTTCGTCAAAGACGACTCGGCATTAGCCCGCAAGGTACTCGCCCATGATGATCTCGTGGATGAACTGATGGAGCAGATATTCCGTGAGCTATTGTCATTTATGATCGAGGACCCGCATACGATCTCACGCGCGATCCGCTTGAGTTTCATCGCCAAGTACATTGAGCGAGTGGCCGATCATGCCACGAACATCGCCGAATTGGTGGTCTACCTCGTTGAAGGTAAGATCATCCGCCATACCTCGCCTCCCGTATCCTCATAGCGTGCATTCGACTTTCCGTTATTGACGAAGGGATCTGCTGCAATCGTCGTGGCACTGCGAGCTGCGACGGAGCGATCCGGCGTTCTATTCCTCCTGTTTGTAGTCCATTCCTGAACAGACTCGGATGGTCTCGTGGCAAGGCTTCCAAACAGATTTGTGTTGGTGGCCATAAGTGACGGGTATTATTCAGAAGTTCTTTGAGGCCGTACTGACCCAAGCATGGCTCGTATATTGCTCTAGGTGAAGTAGCGCGAGCATTCCCCACCAGCAGTCCGCATGACAGTTAATCTGTCCAGATTTTCCCGCTACAGGGCGTGATCGTTTCTGTTTCCGTCAATAGGCGTGGACATCCTCTCGGGCGAGGCCGATTATGCGCTTCTTTTCTTTCCAGTTTCTGACCCTGAGTCTCCTGTTGACCGGGCTGGGCTCTTCTCTGGGCTGGGCAGAGCCTGTGATGATTGCAATGGTCGGGTCTCGATCGAATGTGGCCGAGACAGATGGGACCGAGAGGGGCGTTTCGTATGAGGAACAACGGAATGCCATCACACTCATTCGAGTGGGCCCCAGAGTCGGCGTGAGTGGCAAATCTCCGTTTGGCAAAGACCAAATTGAAGACTTCCAGCAGTATGATGTTGCCGCAGTGTCGGGTCTTCCGTTGGGATGGCGGGACCCTTTGACCGGGATGAAGCTCGATATGCGGTTGCATAGTTCTGCCGGGCAACTCGTATCGCTGGGCGATACGGCCTTCATGGTCACGGTGGTTCCGTGCCTTACCCTCAGTACTCCCAATGAGGCGGTCTCGATGGATATTGGCGCCGGTGCCGGATTATTCAGCAGATATAAGTTCGGTGCGCAGGACTTCGGGGGACCGGCGCAAATTGTCGGCACCATCGGTCTTGGAATGAATCTGATCAGTGACTTCTATACGGGGTACCGGTTTCAACATTTCTCCGATGCCACGATATATGGTTCAAAATCACTCGGCGTTGACATTCATCTATTCGAGCTCAATTACCGGTTCTGATCCGGCTATCAATGCAAACTGGTTGGAGTGTCTGCGTGCCCTAATCCATCTCATGAAAGCAACGACAGATGGCGTCACAAGCGACAGGTTCTTCTTCGTATTCAGCTCCCCCTCGTTTGAAATGACTTTTCCCCTGTGTTAGCATCCGCGGCATGGGTGTCACTGCCTCGGTCAAGCGGCGCGAAGCCCGCCAGGCCCCTTCTCCGCCTTCTCATCTTCAGCGCGAAGTGATTGGCGTAGTCTTGATTGCAATCAGCCTGCTCATGCTGCTGAGCCTCCTCTCGTTCGTACCGGGTGAGGCGCAAACTGTCGCAGCGGGGGATCCAGCGTCCAGACCACCACGCAATCTCATCGGTTCCTTCGGCGCTCTCTTAGCTGGAGGACTATTTTATTTGATCGGTGGGGCGGCCTATCTGTTTCCGATCTTGTTGGGCCGGCTGGGAATACGCTGTTTCTCGCAGAGTCCCGCCAGTATCCGCATTAGAACAGCCGGGAGTTCTCTGGCAGCCGTTTTTTTTCTGAGCGCATTTCTTCACCTCGAAACGACAGCCATCCCGACATTGGCGAGTGGAATGATTTCTCGTGGCATGCCGGGCGGAGCCGTCGGTCAATTGGTTGGAGATGGGCTTCGGGCTGTGTTTGCCGGCACCGGCGCGCACATTCTTATCATTGCAGGATTTCTCGTCTCGCTCTTGTTCACCACGCCGTTATCGATCGGGGAGGCGGTTCGCCGAATCCCTCAACGTTGGGCAGGGCTCCGGGAACGGTTGGCCGCGGCGATTCCGGAGCGGGTGGCGGAAGAACCGGAAGCGAGTCGTAATCGCAGTGAACCCGCGAAGAGATCCAAACGGATTCAGGCCGGTATGGCTGTGGATCCGAGCGCTGAGCCGGAAGAAGAGAGAGAGCCGGTTGTTGTGTCAGCACCGCCCGTTATTCAGCAGACGGTCATGCCTCCGTCCGTTGCGGTGGAGGAAGAAGAGCTTGAACCGGAAATTGTGGCGACACCGGTCGAGGCCGGTGACTATCGCTTGCCTGATCCCGAATCCATCCTGGGGGATCCCTCTGGCCCCATAAGCCGCATGGACGATGAGGAACTGAAGGCCCAATCGGAAGTCCTGGCAAAGGCGCTGGCCAGTTTTGGCATCTGGCAAGTCAAGCTGTTGCCGTTCAAAGGGAGTGTTGGGAATCCGGAGGAATGCGCGCGCCAG
>JABMDH010000018.1:0-11532 GCA_015904075.1 Nitrospira sp. | reverse complement strand
CAAAGGCGCTGGCCAGTTTTGGCATCGACGGCAGGGTGACAGAGGTGCGACCGGGGCCGGTGGTGACGATGTATGAATTTGAACCGGCGCCCGGCACGAAAGTGGCGCGCATCGTCAGTCTTGCCGACGATCTGGCGCTGGCACTCAAAGCCGTAAGTCTCCGCATCGTTGCGCCGTTGCCCGGCAAGTCGGTGGTGGGTATCGAGGTGCCGAATCGATCTCGTGAAACGGTGTCTCTTAAGGAAGTCTTGATGAGCGAGACCTTCACGCGGGCTCGATCGAGACTCACCTTGGCATTGGGGAAAGATATTTTCGGCGCACCGGTCACCGCGGATCTCAAAACCATGCCGCATCTTCTCGTTGCCGGTGCGACCGGAGCCGGCAAGAGCGTCAGCCTGAATACGATGCTGTTAAGTATTCTCTTCTCCGCAAAACCGAGTGAGGTCAAACTGTTACTCATTGACCCGAAGATGCTGGAATTTCAGTCGTATGAGGGCATTCCCCATCTCTTGCGGCCTGTGATCACCGATCCCAAGTCAGCGGCCAAGGGGCTGGGGTGGGTCGTGGCCGAGATGGAACGACGGTACAAGCTCTTGGCCGAGGCCGGTGTGCGGAATATTGATTCGTATAATCGAAAAGTATCCGGTTTGCATGAGGCGTTCGCTGATCGGACCGTGCCGCCCGTTGAGCAGCAGGAACTGCCGATGCAGTTTCTTTCAGAAGAGCAACGGCTGTCTGCCGGTGAGACGGCGATTGCTGAGGGTGAGGTTGGTTGCATGCGGCCTACCCCGACGCCGCCTGAGCCGCTGCCGTATATCGTGGTGATGATTGATGAATTGGCGGATTTGATGATGGTGGCTCCCAAGGACGTGGAAGATAAAATTGCACGGCTTGCGCAGATGGCGCGGGCATCTGGCATCCATCTCGTACTGGCCACGCAGCGGCCGTCCGTTGACGTACTGACCGGATTGATCAAGGCCAATTTCCCCGCGCGTATTGCATTCCAGGTGTCTTCAAAGACCGACTCGCGGACGATTTTGGATGCCAATGGTGCGGAAGCGCTACTTGGCCGAGGCGATATGCTGTATCTGGCCTCCGGGACCGGACGGCTTGCGCGGTTGCATGGGTCTTTCGTGTCGGATGACGATGTGAGTGCTGTCGTCGATTTTGTCAAGAAACAGGCGCTGCCGACGTATAATCAGGAGCTGCAATCGCTTCAATCAGAAGAGGCGGCCAAGGAAGCGGAAAAAGATGAGGTGTATGAACAGGCCAAAGATCTGGTGCTGACGACCGGGCAAGCGTCGGCCTCGCTGATTCAGCGCCGGTTACGCGTTGGTTACCCGCGAGCCGCCCGTATGATTGAACAGATGGAGACCGAGGGGATTGTCGGTGCGGCGGGGCGGGATGGACGCCGTGAAGTGCTGGGCCGGCGTGGGCCGGTCGGGGCTGCGGAAGTATGAATCGCTACTGGTGTGTCATCCTGTGCAGCCTGCTGATGAGTTCTCCGGCCATAGGAGCCGATGGACCGCCCGATGACAAGGCGTTTCAGGAGGTCCGTGAGGTCGTGAAGCAGATTCAGGCGCGATATGAAAAAACCAAAGATCTCCAAGCGGACTTCGTCCAGAAGACGAGGATAGAAGGGTTCGAGCGTCCGGTGATCTCGTCCGGCAAGGTGTATCTCAAGAAGCCGGGCCGGCTACGGTGGGACTATATCGATCCCGCGCACGAAGAAATCTATGTAAATGGGGACGATGTCAGGGTCTACGTACCAGAGCACAAACAGGTATTGGTCGGAAAATTGACACAGATGGCGGCATCCCAGGCGCCATTGGAGCTTCTACAGGGGGCAGCGAGTTTGGACCAATCGTTCGATGTCGAACCGACGACAGGGAACGAACGGGGAACCGGTGGAGTTCGGCTGATCACGTTGTTTCCTAAGTCCAAGGAGCATGAGCCATCGAGGAATCTTCAACGGATCGTCGTGGAAGTATTCCCCAAGACGTATTTTCTTCGCACCGTGTCGTTGTACGAGATCAGCGGCAATGTGGCCACGTTTGAGTTTTCCGGGTTGAAGCCGAATGCCGGATTGGGGAACGAGGTGTTCGATTTCAAAGCCCCGCCAGGCGTCGAAGTTGTCAAGGCTCCAGTGTTGAATGGACCGTAAGCCTAAGACGACATGGGGACGTCAATGGTCAAGCGTCAAACGATGGGGAAAGAGACAAATTCCTCACGATTGACGGTTGACCCATTGTCTCAAGGAGTGATGTGAGATATGACGGGGCAAGCAGGTGTTGTGGCAGAAGCAGTCGAGCGGGCAGTGGCAGGATTGGACATTGAACGCCTTCGCCGTGAGTATTGGGATCAGAATGAGTTTCTGGTCATTAAGCAGTTTCTGCCGAGAGCATTCGTCGAGGATACGCTGGTGCCCCAGGCTCAGGGAGTCAAGGGAGAGCTCAATCGGAACTATATCCCGGGCCATAAAAAGGGAGGCAGCGTCAGCTATTATACGGTGCAGGAAAAGGCTCCCCGGTTTCTAGATCTCTACCGGTCGGACTCCTTCAAGTCGTTTTTGAGTGGGCTCGTCGACGCGAAGCTCACGTTCTGTCCGGATGACGATCCACATTCGTGTGCACTCTATTACTATACCGAGCCAGGCGATCACATCGGGTTTCATTACGATACGTCGTACTACAAAGGGGCGCGCTACACGATCTTGATGGGGCTGGTCGACCGATCGACGCACTGCAAGTTGGTGTGCGAACTTTTTAAGGACGACCCATCGAAACAGCCGCGCCATCTTGAACTGGTGACCGAGCCCGGCGATATGGTGATTTTCAACGGCGATAAGCTGTGGCATGCCGTTACGCCATTAGCAGAGGGAGAGGAGCGGATCTCTCTGACAATGGAATACGTGACGAATCCAGACATGAATCCCGTCAAGCGGCTCTATTCAAATCTCAAAGACTCCATCGGGTACTTCGGTCTCAAAGCAGTCTTCAAACGTGCGTTCTCCGGTTCAAAGCAATCCAGATAGACGTGACCCAGTAAGATTGTCGGAAGAGCAAGGTATCGGTTAAGGCCGAGTGGGGATGAGTCTGACCCTTGATCGGGTGCAGCCGTAACTGTGCCATGCTTTCTGAGGCAGGGTTTGTGAAGGCGTGCCTCCCCGCACCTTCTCTCCCATAAGGTCGAACGCAACTCTCTATCGCTGGCGAGGAACGGTTGAGGAGGAAAGACGCTACTGGTGTAGGTGTTTCATCGCAGCTGCGCAGAGAATGATGAAAAATCCCATCCAGAGGGCGGCACGTTGGAACGGGATGGCTTCATAGGACTCTCCTTCATCGGTCTCGTCGTCTGACTTGAAAATAACGGTGTACAGAAACAATGTCAGGAGGCCCAGTACGAGAAGCAGCTTGATCATCAAAACCATGAGGTATTTGGCATGGTGCGGTATGCCGACGCCGGTCTGCGAGGTGACGACCTGATTGACATAATGGAGGTTGACGCCGCCGGTGAACAGCAAGATGAGCAAGAGGATGCCGGCGACTTTTTTATAGTGCTGGTAGAACGCATCGGTAATGGGCTTGATCTGATCTTTTGCGACGGCCTGTTTCAGGCCGGGCGTGACCGCCATGACAAGAAAGGCCAACCCGCCGATCCAAATGACGGCCGAGAGCAGATGAAACCAATGGTTGATGATCGGAACCAGCTGGTTGAGATCGATGACAATACTTTGCAGAGCGTCCATTGCTAGTGCCGTGACACGTGTAAGGTACAAGGTGAAACGTCAGGGAGAAGCAAAGAATCGGGAAGCCAGAACTTGTTACGTCTCACGTGTTACGTTTCACGATCGAATTTAAAGACCGGAGCGTCGTTGCCGAATCGCTTTTTGCGGAGTTCCTCCATCAACTCGATGGTAATGAGCGGGACGTTGTGCTCGCGGGCGTGCTTCTCGACCCCTTTTTTTACCATGGCGCGAAGGAAGTAGGGGATGCGGCTGAGGCGGAGCGTTGACGCGTCATCCCAGGGCACATCGGATTCTTCCGGCGTATTGAAGGCTACCTTGATCTTTTCGCCACCTTTCGGTGTGTAGAGACACCACTGGTCTTCGTCCAGCCAGTCTCCGTGGTCGACATAGGGACGGGCACGGCAGCATCAGCAGATATCGGTGTATTCGCAATCGCCGCATTTGCCTTTGAGCTGGGGATACCGGAACGAATTGAACACGTCCGATTTGTCCCAGAGGTCGGCGAAGCTGTTCTGGCGGACATTGCCGGCGGAGAGGGGCATATAGGGGCACGGGGTCAATTCTCCGTTGGGCGTCACACGGGCGTAGTTGGTGCCGGCAAGACAGCCGCCGCCCATATAGCCGGTGGCCTTAGTAATCGGTGAATTGGGGTCTTTCTCGTAGGCCAGCCGTTTGAAGTGCGGCGCGCAGCGGGCTCGAACGAGCATGCCCTTGTAATTGTCCTGGCAATCGATCAGATAGCTGAGCACTTCTTCATACTGAGCCGGGGTAATATCGGTCAACTCTTCGCCGCGTCCGGTGCAGACCATAAAGAAGACATTGAGGACCTTGGCCCCAAGCTGGTGTGCCCATTCGATGACCGTCGGCAGTTCCTGGTAGTTCATGGGCTGCGCGCTGAAATGCACTTGAAAAGCCAACCCATTCCGTTTGCAGGCCTCAATGCCGGCCAGCGCTGCTTCCCAGGCGCCTGGCACACCACGGAATCGATTGTGCTTTTGCGGGTCGAGGGAATCGATGCTGATGCCCATGCCCATCACGCCGATCTCGACCAGTTCTTTGGCCTTGCGATCGTCGATCAACATCCCGTTGGTGCCGAAGACCACCATGAAACCAAGTTTGACGGCATGGCGCGCGATGTCCAGAATGTCCGGCCTCACTAGTGGTTCGCCGCCGGTGATGACAAGGAGGCAGCCCTTGTTCACCAGAGCGATTTGGTCGATGAGGGTATAACATTCTTCGGTGGTCAGCTCGTCGTCTCCGCCGGCGGATTTGGTGGTGGCGTCGAGGTAGCAATGGTCGCACTTGAGGTTGCAACGTTTGGTCAGGTTCAGGGCAACCAGATAAGGCTTGAAGTCATCGACGGTCCGTCCGTCATAGGGACTGTCTCCGGTCGGCACGGGCGTGAAGAACTGACTGATTTGTTGCTGAAGATTTCCAACGGCGCCGGCCAGAGAGGGAGCGTTGAAAATAGGAAGCGATTTACCCATGGTGTGATGGCGAATGGTGAATTATGAGTGTTGAAGCGGCCCGACTACAATGCCGATCGCCTTGTCATCCCCGTGTCGTTCAACCTTGAGAATCAACAGTGAACAGCGAGAAGACTAGGACTTCGCTTTGCCAGTCAGGTCGGCAATCATGTCTTTGAGGTTGCCGGTCTTCATGGCGTTTTCCATATAGCCTTTCGCCTGTTCGATGCCCTCATGCGCCACTTCAGCCGTAATATGGGTCGTGCCGAGCTTGTCCGCATGTTTGATGATCAGGGCCTTCGTGCAGTCCCGCATGAAGCCTTCCGGAGCCCGTTCCAACCGGGCCTGTGCCTCAGCCGTCCAGGTATAGGGATCGAGCGTCACGTGGCCGGTGCCCGCTTCGCGCGCGAAGTTTCCGTTCGATCCGTTCCCATTCGCGGCGGCAAGTGTGGCCGTCGCTTCGGCGGAGGTCCCGGTGCCCTTGTTGGCGAAGATGGGTGTGTAGTCTTCTGAGGCCGCTTCTTTGATCATCGGGGCCGCATATTCGAGCGTGATCGTCGTCATCCCCAGCTTGCGCGCGGTTTTTTCAATTTTGGCCTTGGCGCGGCGCCGTTGAAATCCTGCCGGTACTGCCCGGATCGCTTCTTTGGCATCTTTGGTCCATTGCATCGGCACATCGTCGTACGCGAGGTCTGTTTCCAGTTCGCCTTCAGCCGTCGCCGCCACCTCAAAAATCTTCCTGTCGACTTGCTTGAATTTCGTCCCATCCGCGCTGCACACCGGACATTTGACCGGTGCATCACCTTTACCGATGTAGCCACAGCCGTCACAGACAAAGTAGTTCTGACTCATGCGGTCCAGGTAGGCTTGCGTAGAGGCATCGACGGACTTCGGCTTTTCCTCGACAATCTGGGTCATGATCCCGCTTAACGTCGGGCCCATGAGATCTTTCGTCACGGCTTCGTCCGCCTGCATCTTGTCGCGGTCGATGCCGGCTGCATCTAAGTTGCCGCCAAGTGCGCGCATGGCATCCATGGCACCTTTAGGCAGGATATGCCCGACCGCTGCGTCCACGACGGTGTTGCTGATGATGGTGTGACCTTTTTCAATGGCGTACCGGTGAATGGCTGTCTTGGCCACGCCGCGCGCAAAGACCGGGATCTTTTCCATCCGGCGCAAGGCTTCCTCGGTCCACGCGATCGTATATTCCGCCTGGGTATCGATCGGCGGCACGTATTTTCGATTCGAGATGAGCACATTGCAGGGCGCGCTCCGGAGAAGATTTTCCGTGTTGCTGCCGATGTCCATATCCTCGTCGCTATGGACGCCGATACGGCCCACGATGAGCAAGGCCGGAATGTCTTTCCGCACGTATTGAATGATCTTCTCGAAGGCCTTGCCGTCGAGCAAGGTCGTCTTGACGTCGGTCTGCTCAGCCTGTGCAATTTCACGGGAGATATCGAGGTGCGACTGGTAGATCTTAGCCAGGCCGCTGTCGATAATTTCTTCGTGCAGCTTTTCCTGTTCCTTGAAACGGAAGACTTTGCCGGCCTCCTCGTTCAACACGCCGGAAATGCTGTGGAACGCCGCATAGTGAAAATAGGGGTCGAACGCCGCAATCGCTTCCACCGGCATGTTTAAGGCTTTGCCGAGCTGAAGTCCCGTCATCAGGCCGCCGAAAGAATAGGGGCTGCCGTCCACGGCCACCACGATCTTGCCGACCGTCATCGGCTGCATGTTTTTGATAATCAACATATCGGAGTTGCGTACGCGGCGCACCACACGTTCTGTGTTGCTGCCGATGACACTGTCCTTCACTGCGCCGACCCCCAACGCGCCCATGATGACGAGCTCGTACCCGTTGGTGTTGATGTCTTCGGCCAGGACTTTCCAATTGCGACCCTCGAGCGATCGGCGTTCGATCGGCAGATTGGCTTCATTGCATTTCTTATCGACGTAGTCGAGATAAGAATCTGTGATGATCTGAAGCCCGCGGGTGATCAGCGAGTCGTGAATCTGGCGTTGGCGATCGAGTTCCTTCTCGTCGTGGTATTCCTCGGGCAGGCCTGCTTCCATCTGCTTGAAGCGTTTGTCGTGCATCTTGGCGGCATAGACATGGCTGCCGACAATCTTGGAGCCAAATGCCTTGGCCATCTGGACGCCGATATCTACGGCCGTATTGGAATGATCGGAGTTATCAACCGGGATATAGATAGTCTTATACATGGAGGCGCCTCCTTAGGGCGCTATCATGAGACAGGCGAAACGCCACAATCGTGTGAAAAACCAAATAGTTGACGTGCTAACAGATCCGTAAAGAATGCGGATGATAGCACTGGCTTGAACTAGAATGCAAGAAGGTGAAGGGCCCAATGGTCAGAGGATATACATCATGGCAAGAATGGGAGGCGTTTCCTGTTCCCTGCCCGATGATCATCGACGAGCGACTTGACTAACTGGCTGATGTTACGCGTGGTTCCTCCGTCTGTGAAGAAGTGGGGGAGGGCCGGCGTGACCGGAGAATGTCTTCAATCGCCAGTAAGGCGTCTCGTCCCGAGTTACCTTCGATGCCTTTGCTCAAGTTCGTGTCCGCATACGAAGGCGTTTGGTCATCAAACAATTCCTGCCGAGAGCATTCGTCGAGGATACGCTGGTGCCTCAGGCTCAGGGAGTCAAGGGGGAGCTCAATCGGAACTATATCCCGGGTCATAAAAAGGGAGGGAGCGTCAGCTATTATACGGTGCAGGAGAAGGCTCCCCGGTTTCTAGATCTCTACCGGTCGGACCCCTTCAAGTCGTTCTTGAGTGGGCTCGTTGACGCCAAATTGATGTTCTGTCCGGATGATGATCCGCATTCGTGCGCGCTCTATTACTATACCGAGCCGGGCGATCACATCGGGTTTCATTACGATACGTCGTACTACAAAGGGGCGCGCTACACGATCTTGATGGGGTTGGTCGACCGATCGACTCACTGCAAGTTGGTGTGCGAACTGTTTAAGGACGACCCATCGAAACAGCCGCGCCATCTTGAACTGGTGACTGAGCCCGGCGACATGGTGATTTTCAACGGTGATAAGCTGTGGCATGCCGTCACACCATTGGCAGAGGGAGAAGAGCGGATTGCCCTGACAATGGAATATGTGACGAATCCGGACATGAATCCCATCAAGCGGCTCTATTCAAATCTAAAAGACTCTATCGGGTACTTCGGTCTCAAGGGAGTCTTCAAACGTGCGCGCTCCGGCTCAAAGCAATCCAGATAGGCGTGGACCGGCAGGATTGTCGGAAGATCACGATATCGGTTAAGGCCGAACGGGGATGAGTCAGATTTTCGATCAAGTCTCGCCTCACCGAAGCCTGCTGTGACGTGCTTCCAGAGTCAGGGTCTGTGAAGACGTGCCTCCCTCCCGTAAGGCCGAATACTACTCTCTATAGCTGGCAAGGAATGGTCTAGGAGGAGGACGTTACTGGTGCAGATGTTTCATGGCAGCTGCGCAGAGGATGATAAAAAACCCCATCCAGAGGGCGGCGCGTTGGAAAGGGATGGCTTCATAGGACTCCCCCTCTTCGGTCTCGTCGTCTGACTTGAAAATGACTGTGTATAAAAACAGCGTCAGGAGGCCCAGCACGAGAAGAAGTTTGATCATGAAGACCATGAGGTATTTGGCATGGTGCTGTATGCCGGCGCCGGTCTGCGAGGTAACGACCTGGTTGACGTAATGGAGGTTCACACCGCCGGTGAATAGCAAGATGAGCAAGAGGATACCGGCGACTTTCTTGTAGTGCTGGTAGAACGCATCGGTAATGGGTTTGATCTGATCTTTCGCAACGGCTTGTTTCAGGCCGGGCGTGACTGCCATGACGAGAAAGGCCAACCCGCCGATCCAAATGACTGCCGAGAGAAGATGAAACCAATGGTTGATAATCGGAATCAGCGTGTTGAGATCGATGACTATGCTTTCCAGAGCGTCCATCGCTAGTGCCGTGAAACGTGAAAGGGTAAAGCGTCAGGGATAAGGAAAGACTCCGGGAGCCGGAACTTTTTGCATCTCACGTGTTACGGTTCACGATCGAATTTAAAGACCGGGACGTCGTTTCCGAATCGCTTCTTGCGGAGTTCTTCCATCAACTCGATGGTAATGAGAGGGACGTTATTCTCGCGGGCGTGCTTCTCGACCCCTTTTTTCACCATGGCGCGAAGGAAGTATGGGATGCGGCTGAGACGGAGCGCCGAGGCGTCGTCCCAGGCTACCTCGGACTCTTCCGGCGTATTGAACGCAACCTTGATTTTCTCGCCGCCTTTCGGTGTGTAGAGACACCACTGGTCTTCGTCCAGCCAGTCTCCATGGTCGACATAGGGACGGGCGCGGCAGCCTCCGCAGATATCGGTGTACTCGCAATCGCCGCACTTGCCTTTGAGTTGGGGGTACCGGAACGAATTGAACACGTCCGACTTGTCCCAGAGATCGGCGAAGCTGTTGTGGCGGACATTACCGGCTGAGAGAGGCATATAGGGGCACGGGGTCAATTCACCGTTGGGTGTCACACGGGCGTAGTTCGTGCCGGCAAGACAGCCTCCGCCCATATAACCGGTGGCCTTGGTAATCGGAGAATTCGGATCCTTTTCATAGGCCAGCCGTTTGAAGTGCGGCGCACAGCGGGCACGGACAAGCATGCCTTTGTAATTGTCCTGGCACGTGACTAGGTACCCGAGCACTTCTTCGTACTGAGCCGGGGTGATATCGGTCAATTCTTCACCACGCCCTGTGCAGACCATGAAAAAGACATTCAAGACGCGGGCGCCGAGTTGATGGGCCCAGTCGATGACCGTTGGTAGTTCCGTGTAATTCATTGGCTGCGCGCTGAAATGGACCTGGAATTGGAGGCCGTTGCGTTTGCTGGCCTCGATTCCGGCTACAGCAGCTTCCCAGGCACCCGGGACACCGCGGAAGGCGTTGTGTTTGGCCGGATCCAGCGAGTCGATGCTAATGCCGACGCCCATGACGCCAATCTCGACCAGCGTTTTGGCCATCCGGTCATCGATGAGCATCCCGTTCGTTCCAAAGACAACCATGAAGCCGAGTTTCACCGCATGGCGGGCGATGTCGAGAATGTCGGGGCGGACCAGCGGCTCTCCACCTGTAATGACCAGCAGGCAGCCCTTATTCACTTCAGCGATTTGATCGATGAGTTTGTAGCACTCCTCAGTGGAGAGTTCGTCGTCGCCGCCGGCCGATTTGGTGGTGGCATCGAGGTAGCAGTGATCGCACTTGAGATTGCAGCGCTTCGTCAGATTGAGCGCAACGAGATAAGGCTTGAAGTCATCGACGGTCCGGCCGTCGTACACTCCTTCGCCCTTCGGCGTAGGGGTCATGAACTGCGTGATCTGCTGTTGAAGCGACCCGAGCGCTCCCTGCAACGAGGGGAGGCTCAGCATCGGGAGCGATTTACCCATCAGTTGGCCCCGGACTTCGAACCGGTCAGATTGGCAATCATGTCTTTCAGATTGCCCGTCTTCATGGCGTCGGCCATGTAACCCTTGGCCTGTTCGATGCCTTCGTTGGCCACTTCAGCCGTGATGAGGGTGGCTCCGATTTTCTCCGCATGCTTCTCAATCAACGCCCTGGTGCAGTCGCGCATGAATCCTTCCGGAGCCCGCTCCAGTCTGGCCTGAGCGTCAGCGCTCCAGGTAAACGGAGAGGTTTCTTCCGGTTTGGCGGCGCTATTGTCGTTCGCATGCTCGCCGTTCGTCCCATTGGCTACGGTGGCCAGCTTTTCTTCAGCTGCCGGCGCGGTGCCGGTGCCCTTGTTGGCGAAAATGGGCTGATAGTCTTCGTCCGCCGCTTCCTTGATCGTGGGGGCGGCGTATTCGAGCGTAATCGTCGTCATGCCGAGCTTTCGGGCGCTCTTTTCGATTCTGGCTTTGGCGCGGCGGCGCTGGAAGCCGGCGGGAACCGCGCGGATCGCTTCCTTGGCGTCCTTGGTCCACTGCATCGGAACGTCGTCGTACGCCAGATCGGTTTCCAGCTCGCCTTCGGCCTTGGCAGCCGCCTCAAAAATCGTCTTGTCAACCTGTTTGAACTTGTCGCCCTCGGATGCGCAGACCGGGCACTTCACCGGTGTCTCGCCCTTCCCGATGTATCCGCAGCCGTCGCAGACAAAGTAATTCTGGTTCATACGGTCGAGATAGGCCTGGGTTCCGACCGAGTTCTTCGGTTTTTCTTCCACGATGCCGGTCATCATGCCGCTCAGGGTGTTCCCCATGAGGTCTTTGGCGACCGAATCGTCCGCCTGCATCTTGTCCCGGTCGATGCCG
>JABMDH010000179.1 GCA_015904075.1 Nitrospira sp. | reverse complement strand
CTGGAAGAAATCGACGGCTGCAGAGCCCACTTTGAACAGAAGGAGCGCTGCATCTATTGTGACATCCTCCGGCAGGATCTCAGCGATGGCGACCGCGTCGTAGCCGAAAACCAAGAATTCGTCTGTGTCACCCCCTATGCGCCGCGATTTCCCTTCGAAATGTGGATCTTACCCAAACGCCACGCCGGCTATTTCGAGGAAAGCCAGAAGTCCCAGTTCGAATGCCTCGCGCCGATTCTGTCCGAATGTCTCCGGCGCATGGACAAAGTACTTGCCCGCCCCGCATATAATTTCATGCTGCACAGCTCGCCGTTGCACGAACGGACCGGCGATTATTACCACTGGCATCTGGAGATCATTCCCAAGCTCACCCAGGTTGCCGGGTTCGAATGGGGCACCGGCTTCTACATCAACCCGGTCTCGCCGGAAGAATCGGCGAAATCCCTTCGTGAGGCGGAGATCTGATGCCTGTTCGCTTTCGTATCGAAGACCACGCGCTAGCTGGAACGCTCCGGCAGATTGAACAGCTCATCCGCCGAGCCGGCGGGCGAACGTGGGTGGTGGGCGGATCGGTGCGTGATCTGGCACAGGGCCGTCAGCCGCGCGATTTGGACCTTGAAGTGTTCGGGATTCCTCCGGGACGCCTTCATGCGCTGCTGGGAGAACAATTCTCCGTTCAGTTCGTCGGAAAGGCCTTTGGCGTCTTCAAGCTCGCGGGCACGCCCGTCGATATTTCTATTCCCTCCCGCCTCCTCGCGGACCATGGGTCCGTATCAGGCTTGCTCCGACAGGCGGATCCCGACATGGACATCGACGAAGCGCTGGCCCGCCGCGATTTCACCATCAACGCGATGGCCTGGGACCCCGATACCCTGGAACTCCGCGATCCGTTCAACGGCCGAGCCGACCTGGCGACCCATGTGCTGCGCCATGCATCGGATCGCTTCACCGAGGACCCCTTGCGCGTCTTGCGCGGCATGCAGCTAGCTGCACGATTCGAGCTGACTCCCGCACCGGAAACGATCGAACTATGCAAGACATTGTCTCAAGATGGACAGCCGAGCGAACGGCTGTGGGAGGAATGGAAGAAGCTCCTGGTTCAAGGAGCCAAACCGTCGCTGGGATTCGCATTCTTGCGCGATACCGGCTGGCTCCGTTTCTATCCGGAACTGGCCGCGCTCCAAGGCTGCGAACAAGATCCCCTCTGGCACCCGGAAGGCGACGTCTGGATCCATACGCTGCACTGTCTGGACTGGTTCGCCGGGGAGCGGACCGGCCGGCGGGAAGAGGATCTCCTCGTCGGGCTTGCCATCCTCTGTCATGACTTCGGCAAACCCTTGACGACCAGAACCGACAATGGACGGATTACCTCGCGCGGGCATGAACAGGAAGGAGAGGAACCGACTAGGCGCTTTCTCGAACGGCTGACGAACCAGGAAGATCTCATCGGCGAGGTGATTCCACTCGTACAATGTCACCTCAGGCCCCGTGCGCTATACGATGCACAAGCCTCCGACAGCGCCGTGCGCCGCCTGGCGAGACAGGTGCGACGTATCGACTGCCTGGTGCGTGTGGCACGGG
>JABMDH010000178.1 GCA_015904075.1 Nitrospira sp. | reverse complement strand
CTGGTCGAGCCGGGGCAGCTTGAAATCTTCGTCATGAACGCCGATGGATCGGGCAAGAAACAGGTGACTTCCAACGGGGCCTCGAACTTTTCCCCCTTCTTCCATCCCGACGGCCGGCGCATCATTTTCTCCTCCAATGTGGAAACCAGAGGCGAGGGGGGGCGGCCCAGCTTTCATCTGTATCTGGTGGGTGATGACGGGACGGCGTTGGAACGTCTGACGGTAGAAGGACGCTTCAACAGTTTTCCCATGTTTTCTCCGGACGGGAAGCGTCTAGTGTGGGCTTCGGACCGCAATGCGAAGGAACCGGGCGAGTTCAACGTGTTCCTGGCTGATTGGATTCCATAAAGCAGCGGTCGATCATGAGTGACCGGTGACGAGTCAGGAGGAACCAGCGGTCCTTGGTGGCGATCAGGGTTCCTCTGATCGCCCCGTAGGGCGGACGTGGTTACAGACGGCGGCACTGATCACGGCGTTCGGCTGCTCTTGTGCCGCGCTGATCGTCGCCTTCGTAGGACTGTCCCAGTTCGATCTTCCTATCGTCCGCTATGTGCGGTCGGTTACGATTCATCTTCCCTGGAACCAGCTCACTGTTCCCTGGATGGCCTTCACCAGCGACGCGGGAAATTGGATCGGTGAAGGAACGCATCTGGTGGCCGTGAGCGTCGGACTTCTGGCGGTCGGGTGGTTCTTCTCACAGGCGACGGTCAAAGCAGCCGGGATCCAAACCCTGCTCGCGCACGGGCTTGCGGCATTGGTCGTCAATGGACTCAAGCATCTGATCGGCAGGCCTCGACCAAAATTTGCCCATTCCGGAGAATGGCAACTTGCTCCATCCTGGGCCTCCGGCCTTGACTCATTTCCTTCCGGGCACTCCGCTGCCGGTTTTGCCGTGGCGACCGTGTTGGCCAAACGATTTCCTGCCGTGGGTCCGCTGTGCCTGGGCATCGCGGTGTTTGTCGCGCTCAGCCGAATCCTGCGTGGATCCCATTTCCCAACCGACGTGCTGGGCGGAGCGATCATGGGTGTGATCAGCGGCGTGATCGCTGCCGCGCCGCTGAAACAATGGCGCGCTTCCCTTCAGGAAGGGGTTCGATTAGCTGCAATGGGGGCTTCCATGGCGCTGGCGCTACTCTGGGCGCTATCGAGGCCGGCGGAGCAAGGAATTATCGGAGTTCTCTTTATCGGCCTCGGCCTGGTGGTTACGGCCAGCGGATTGTGGCTTCGTAGAACCGAGTGGATCGGCAACAACTCATCAAGTATGAGCCGGCAGGCAACACTCTCATCGATCCTGATTATGTATGGCCTGGCATCCCTGACAACATCGCTCTATGTGGTGGCGGCAGTCGGATTTGCGTGCGTGGCGATTGCGTTCAACATGACGGTGGCAACGGAAGCGGAGCCGTGCCATACCCGTAGCTGGCTGGTGATGAGGGAAAGTGCGCTGCTTGGTGCGGTGCTTCTTACGCTGGTGATCCTCTATGACGGGCGGGGTGTTCGGCCGCGGGTTGATGGAGCCGTCTCTTATCGCTCAGGCGGCCTGGGGTGGAGAGGATTTGCAACAGCCTGCTAAGTGCCCCCCAGCATATGCAAGGGACTGACCTGGATAAGTTTCCTTGGAATCCTGGTCATTCATCTAGTACTCAGTGCTCGTGTCGTTTTGCTATAGCTTTTCCCCTAAACTATTGACGAAGTGGGCGTTCCGTTCTTGCGGATTGTGTGGGATGGCCTTTGAGTAGAGAGCCAGGTTGTCGATGAGCGGTTCCTCCTGGACATGTCATCGGAGGGGGGATCGGAAATTCGGGCTCCACGCTTTCCGATCCCATGAAATTAATGCCGGTTAGAATCACGCTTCGGCCGGGAGGGGATTCACATGACA
>JABMDH010000177.1 GCA_015904075.1 Nitrospira sp. | reverse complement strand
ACTCTGACCCCCTTGGAAAGAGGCACCCCTTGGATTTGGCTCGATGACCCTGCTATGGTGCGTTCATGTCTACAAATGCTCCTATCGTGTCACTCACTGTGAATTGTGCGAATGGCCAGTGCGGGAGGGAACTCGACTCTCAGCGCAACCAAGGCTACCCTGATTCGACGGTGCCGCCTGGTTACATCCACAAGGTCTACGATCCGGCTCTTCCGCCGTACCAAGTCGTCTGCATGAAATGCGGACACTACTCGCTCCGCTATCAACGGAACCGACCTGACTGATCGACGTGTGACCTTCTCAGATGGTGGCGGGGGAAGCCTTTTCAGGGCTGGCACAAGCGCTCGCTGACCTTCCACATTCTTCAATGGAATAGTATTTCCATCTCTTTCGGTCCATTTGACCTTCCGGTTGCGGTGACTATCTCGCTCGTATGTTCCTCCCGGCTGCCTGACATCGGCTCTTGCGGCGTGGCTCAGAGGCCACTGTCTGATGGCGAAGTCTTTCATTTTCCTCTCAAGTTTCAAGATTACTCGTCGATACAGGATGAGGTGATGCTCTAGCTTTGTGCATTGGAATTGATTTTTCTCGTAGACCTATGATTTCTCAGCAGTCATTCATCACAACTCTTTGGTCCTGGCTCCCGCATGGCGGCTCATTGAGCCAATCTTCCTGGGACTCTCGCCATCGCGGCATTCTCTTTATTCTCTGGTTCCATGTCGTTGCGGTGCCGGCGTTCGGCCTGATAATGGGGGCGAGTCTGCCGCTGGTGCTGGGTGGCGGCTTGCTGCTGCTGATTCTCACCCTCTGTATCCACTTGTCGAGCATGCCCCGGCGGGCGCAATCCGGGTTGGCTACGTTGGGGTTAATGATCTCTTCCTCGCTGCTTGTCCACCTGTCCGGTGGCTATATCGAGTTTCACTTTCACTTCTTTGTGATGATGGCCGTGATCGTGCTGTATCAAGACTGGCTGCCCTTCGTGATCGGCCTCACCTATGTGGTTGTGGATCACGGGATGATGGGTACGCTGATGCCGTACATGGTCTACAACCACCCGGCGGCGCAGGAGCATCCCTGGACCTGGGCGCTGATTCACGGCGGATTCATCCTGGCCGAGTGCGCGGCGCTGCTGTATTTCTGGCGGGTGAATGAAGTCGCTCAGCTTCAGCTGTTGGAGAGTGAGGCCTGCACGAGACGCGCGAAGGAAGCGGCCGAGGCGGCGAACATCGCTAAATCGCAATTCCTGGCGAACATGAGCCATGAGATCCGGACGCCCATGAACGGGGTGCTCGGCATGACGGAATTGCTCAGGAGCACGCCGCTTAATGACAAGCAGCGGCGATATGTCGAGACGGTCTATTCGTCCGGCACGAATCTGCTGCATCTCATCAACGACATTCTGGACCTGTCCAAGATCGAATCCGGCCGGCTGGAATTGGAGTGCATTCCCTTCTCGCTTCGGACGATTCTTCAGGAGACGGTGGAGTTGTATCGCGCGCGAGCGGCGGAGAAGGGGGTGTCGTTAGCGACGGATATGCCGATCGGTCTGCCGGACATGTTCCAGGGAGATCCGCATCGGCTCCGGCAGATCGTGGCTAATCTGGTCAGCAACGCCATCAAGTTTACGGAACAAGGCAGTGTCCAGCTGTCGGTCCATTCGCTGGAGCTGAATCGGGATGTCGTTCGGATTACGGTAGAGGATTCCGGCATCGGTATTCCTGCCGACAAGCATGAGACCATCTTTAATTCGTTCTCCCAGGCCGACGGGTCGACGACGAGAAAATACGGCGGCACTGGCTTAGGGCTGACGATCGTGAAACAGCTTGTCGAGATGATGGGCGGACAGGTCGGTCTCAGCAGCAAGCCG
>JABMDH010000176.1 GCA_015904075.1 Nitrospira sp. | reverse complement strand
GCCTATTACGAACATTCCCTGCTCGCCCAAAAGATGGGAGTGGAACTGGTCGAAGCCTCCGATCTCGGAGTGATCGATGGCTATGTCCACATGCGTACCACCAAAGGATCTCAGCGCGTGGATGTCATCTACCGACGAATTAACGACGACTACTTGGACCCACTGGCGTTTCGTCGCGATTCCGTGCTTGGAGTCCCCGGCCTGATGGACTCCTACAAGAGAGGCAGGGTAGCGCTCGCCAATGCGCCCGGCACGGGCGTGTCGGACGACAAAGCCATCTATGCGTACATCCCGAAGATCATCAATTATTACCTGGCGGAGGAACCGATCCTCCCGAACGTCCCCACCTATCTCTGTTCAGATAGGCGGGATCGGACCTATGTCCTGGATCATTTGGATCAGCTGGTCGTGAAGGCTACCAACGAAGCCGGTGGATATGGAATGATGATTGGTCCTCACGCCTCGAAGAAGGAGCGTGAAGACTGTGCGCGTCGCATCGAGGCAGACCCGCGCAACTACATTGCCCAACCAACCCTCGCGCTTTCGCGCGTGCCTACCTTGGTGGAGGATCATCTGGAAGGACGTCACGTTGACCTGCGCCCATACGTCTTGTATGGCCGTGATCTGCACGTCTTACCGGGAGGCATGACGCGTGTAGCGTTGCGGAAAGGATCTCTTGTGGTGAATTCCTCTCAAGGCGGAGGCAACAAAGACACCTGGGTTCTTTCATGAGCGCCTCCTTCACGGACGAGCCGGATACCAGCCATAGTCCTATCGCTGGTAAACAGGCAGGGCCTGGTCAACGATGCTGAGCCGAGTCGCCAGCTCCATCTATTGGTTGAACCGCTACATCGAGCGGGCAGAAAACTATGCCAGATTCATCGAGGTGAACCTGAACCTTAGTCTCGATCTTCCCAGGGGCACTACCGAACAGTGGGAACCGTTGGTGGCCACGACGGGAGATCATGAAAGTTTTACCGGTCGCTATGGAAAGGCGACGAAAGAAACCGTGATCCAGTTTCTCTTGGCCGACGCCGCCAATCCCAATTCGATTCCGTCCTGCCTTCTGGCGGCACGTGAAAACGCGCGGTCGGTCCGAGAGGTAATTTCAACCGATATGTGGGAGCAGGTGAACCGCTTTTACCTCATGGTGAAAGACGCCGTCTCGAAAGGCTTGTCCAGCCAGAATCTCCACCCGTTTTTGGCGGATGTGAAAGCGAACTCCCATCTCTTTCTGGGTATTACCGATGCCACCATGTCGCACGGGGAAGGCTGGCATTTTGCCAGACTCGGTCGTCTACTGGAGCGAGCCGACAAGACCTCCCGCATTCTCGACGTCAAATACTTCATGTTGCTCCCGACCGTCGCCGAAGTCGGCACGCCCTTCGATATCATCCAGTGGTCCGCGTTGTTGAAATCCGCCAGCGCCCTCGAGATGTACTACAAGCGGTTTGGCCGCATCTCCCCGGACGATGTTGCGGCGTTCCTGATTCTCGACTCCACGTTTCCGCGAGCTATCCGGTACTGTCTCATCAAGAGCGAAGATTCCTTGCACGCCATCTCCGGATCCGAACACGGGTCTTATCAGAACCCGGCCGAGAAGCGGCTGGGACGGTTGCGCGCCGAGTTGGACTTTGGCGATCTTGAGGATTGCGTGACCAGCGGACTGCACGAATTCCTGGATCAGTTTCAAGCGCAGGTCAATCGCGTGGGAGACGCCATTTCTGAAACGTTTTTCACACCTCGTCCAATTCACAGTACAATCACAGGAGCGGAGGCACAATGACATTTTGCCTGGGCATGAAAGTCGAAGACGGCTTGATCGGCATTGCCGACACACGGGTCACCACAGGAGCCGAGTGCATTACGGCCAGGAAAGTCTCGATTCATCAGCATGGCCGCCACTCGATGTTTCTCATGACATCGGGTTTGCGCTCCGTCCGGGACAAAGCCGTCACCTACTTCGATGAAGCGATCAACGAAAGCGATCAGACCTTCGACAAGCTGTTTAAGGCCGTCAATGTGCTAGCTGCGCAGATTCGCCGCGTGGCGGAGGAAGACAACGACGCCCTCTATAAGGCCGGCCTTACATTCAACCTTCATGCGCTGGTGGGTGGGCAACTTGAAAACGACCCGGAGCACAAGCTTTTTCTTATTTACCCTCAAGGTAATTGGGTCGAGGTCAGCGAGGGGACTCCCTACTGCATCATCGGTGAGACCGGCTATGGGAAACCACTGCTTGATCGCGTATTGCGATATGACTCCACTATGGATTTGGCCATGAAGGTAGGCTTTCTCGCCTTTGACGCCACCCGCACGAGCTCCACAAGCGTCGAGTATCCTCTCGATGTTGTGCTGTATCGGCACGATACCTTCGATATCATCGAACACCGCTTCCATAAGGAAGACCTCGTTGAAATTTCGGCCTGGTGGCAGTCTCGTATTTATGAGTCGGTGGAGAAATTGCCATCACAATGGATCGACCGGTTGCTGAACGCGCTCCCTCACGACACGAGATCATCCTCTGAGAACCCGGGCAATCCTCCATCCACCTGAGATCATCCCACGACCGGTCTGATCATCCTGAAGTGCTTGGCTATGCGCGTGCAGGTAAGGAAATGCGTGCAAGGG
>JABMDH010000175.1 GCA_015904075.1 Nitrospira sp. | reverse complement strand
TATCTAATTGATAAACAAAATAATATGCATTCAAGGTATAACCGAAATTATCGGCCACGCGGGAGGAGGTGACTTCCCCGGTACGGGGATTGACCTCATCGTAAAACAGACCGTCTTCGTTCCGGCCTACTTCGAGAATGCGGTCCAGCATCCGGTGGATCCATGGTTTCCATTGTTCCCTTTTGGCGGGCATGGCATAAGCGGCCACCAGGTATGCCTCACACAATCCGGAGATGATCTCGCAGCCGTGATCCCGGATCGCCTCCGCTCACGTGTCTCAGGTGACTCACGTTCCAGGTCCATCGCATCAAGGATCTGCTCCTTGGCCTCTCGGGCAGTCACCGCGCCAGTTGCGTCGAGGATCCGGTCAGCGAGGGTAGATTTGCCGTGATCGATATGGGCGATAATCGAAAAATTGCGTATAAGGCTTTGCAAATGCTAACTCTTTTCCCAATAAAATCGGTTCATTATAGTTACTGCCCCCCAGGTTGTCAAAGCAAGTGCCCCCTCGTATAATCCGCTCCGCACCGCGCCAACAACATCGAATAAGAGCCGATAGCTGATCGGTATAGCGAATAGTAGGATCCTGGGTTTTCCGATCTCTCGCTATACGCCATACGCTATGAGCTCTTCTGCAACTCCTCCACCGTGGCACGAAAACCTTCGACTCGACAACTGATTGAGTGGGACCACCGGCACCTCTGGCATCCCTTCACCCAAATGCAGGAATGGGAGCAGGAGGAGCCGCTCATTATCGAGCGGGGGAAGGGGTCCTACCTCATCGATACGGAGGGGAAGCAGTACCTCGACGGCACCTCCTCCATCTGGGTGAATCTGCATGGGCATCGCCATCCAGCGCTCGACCGCGCCATCAAGACCCAACTCGACAAGATCGCGCACTCCACCTTCCTCGGCCTCTCCAATCCACCGGCCATTCAACTCGCGCGCGAACTCATTCGCATCGTACCGAAGGGCCTGAAGCGGGTATTTTATTCCGACAACGGATCAACGGCAGTGGAAGTAGCGCTCAAAATGGCGGTCCAATACTGGCAACAACGGCATCCCGAGGCAGGACCCAAGAATACCTTTCTCCACCTGAAACTGGCCTACCACGGCGACACCATCGGCGCAGTCAGCGTGGGCAACATCGAACTGTTCCATGCGCGATTCAAGTCGCTCTTGTTCCCTACCCTCGAAGCAGATCCTCCCTATTGCTATCGTTGCCCACTCAATCAGACCTATCCCTCCTGTCAGATGGCCTGTCTCGATCCGATCGAGCAGATCCTCAAAGAGCGGCACCGCGACTTGGCAGGCTTCATCATCGAGCCACTGGTGCAGGCAGCAGCCGGCATGATCACCGCCCCGCCCGGTTATCTGAAACGAATCCGTGAACTCTGCACGAAATACGATGTGCTCTTGATTGCCGATGAAGTGGCCACCGGCTTCGGCCGCACCGGCAAGATGTTCGCCTGCCAGCATGAGGGAGTCACACCGGACTTGATGGCGATCAGCAAGGGGCTAACCGGCGGCTACATGCCCCTGGCCGCGACCCTGACCACCGAGGAGATCTACAAGGGGTTTCTCGGCAAGTACGAAGAGTTCAAAACGTTCTTCCATGGCCACAGTTACACAGGCAATCCACTCGGCTGTGCCGTGGCGCTGGCGAACCTCGAGGTGTTCAAAAAAGAGAAGACACTCGCTCGGCTGCAACCCAAGGTCAAAACGATGGCGCGGCTCCTGAAGCCGTTTCTGCAGCTGCCCCATGTAGGGGATATCCGGCAGCGCGGCTTCATGGCCGCCATCGAGTTGGTGGAGGACAAGAAGACGAAGAAGCCCTACCCGCTCGAAGCCAGGATGGGGCAGCGAGTCACGATGGAAGCCCGCAGCCGAGGGCTGCTACTCCGCCCGATCGGCAACGTCCTCATCCTCATGCCGCCACTTAGTACGTCGATTCCGGAACTCACCAGCATGGTAGAAATTCTGCAAGCGTCCATCGAAACCGCAACGCTAGCCTTGGCATCCGGCCCACGCCCCTAACAGGATGCTGAAAAAGTCCGCCAGCGGCGTTCTCGCTTCACGAAGAGGCTCAACGTACCAACCCGTACGCCTCGCCTCTTCGCTCGCTGCGGCCTTGCTGGACGGCCTTTTTGAGCATC
>JABMDH010000174.1 GCA_015904075.1 Nitrospira sp. | reverse complement strand
TTCGGGCGTGACGCGGCGGAGCCTTCGTTTGGGCATGCCTCGTCTTCGGCCCCTGCCCCTTCAATTCGACCGGTTTCCACTCCACCGTCTTGAATACCTCGGAATCGGGCGTCGGCCGTTCTCCGAACAACGCCGCCACCTTCCTGCAGAAAGACTGATCGTTCCACGCAACCACATCCACGGAAGCCGCCGACACCAGCGCAGGTACAGTCATCAAACCCAGCAGACCGAGGAAACCAGGCCAGCCTCTCAAGCGCAGCCCCCCGTTTCTCCGATGTCCCGGTTCAACCGTCCACAGCCGCATTGACAACACCAGCCTGCCTTCCTAAGATACCGTCAGTTTTCGTCTGGGGTTATTCAACCATGACGCTCACGCCGCTCCAAGAACTTGCGAAATCTCTTCACAACTGCCAGCGCTGCAAACTGGCCAAGCTCGGACGGAGCCAGGTCGTGTTCGGAGTCGGCAACCCGCATGCGAGCATCATGTTCGTGGGCGAAGCGCCGGGCGCCAACGAAGACCTGAAGGGGGAACCGTTTGTCGGCGCAGCAGGAAAGATCCTGAACGATCTGCTGGCCTCGGCCAACCTCTCACGCGATCAGATTTATATCGCCAACGTGATCAAATGCCGGCCGCCGGACAATCGCGACCCTGAACCGGACGAGGTCGATACCTGCAAACCATTCCTGATGCAGCAGATTCAAATGATCCGCCCGAAGCTCGTCTGCACCTTGGGCAACTGGGCGACCCAGACGCTCCTGGAACGCAAAGTGGGAATTACGAAAGTGAAGGCGCAGGCGTTCTACATGAAGGACTTCGTCCTCTTCCCGCTCCTACACCCGGCCGCCGCCTTACACCAAGGCAATCTACTCGACACACTGAAAGAAGACTTCAAGAAGCTGAAAGAGTTTCTCGATAAGAACACCAAACCAGCCGAATCCACCAACACGGCCTCACCAGCCGCCCCGACATTGCAAATCGATCCGCCTAATCCGGCGCAGATGGATCTGTTCGGATAGTTGGGCACGTTCTCCCGTGAGGGGTTAGGCTGCATTATTCAAGACAGTTTGTCGCGAGATTGCGGAGCCCTGGGGTCTGACACCCGTCCCTGCGTCTGCACGTGGGGCCTGTCCCCGTCGAATCACCTATCCCAGTCGATGGGATAGAAGAAGCATTGAACAAGAATTTGACTCCTAAGTAGACTTGCCTTCACCAGAGCGACAAGGTTACCGTGCTATACGGCAAAGTCATCCGCAGTAGACTTATGCGGAGAATGCCGTCTAAGAACGCATTATTGTCCAACACCTTCTGCCCGCTGCGCTACGCCTGCGGCGCGGGAAAACTCGAACTTTTGGGCACATGCCAAACACCGTTACCCGTCTCGGCATCGTCCTGCTCATCATTCTTGCGTCGGCAAACTCCACTGCATATGCGGTGTGCCTGGCCCCAGAGACACTACTGTCTGACTACCAGGCCCCCCTCAACAAGGAAATCCAATTGGCCGAGGTTATTGCCATCGGCACGGTCACTAAGAAGCAGTCCCTCCATGAAAACTCAAGTGATTCCGAAGGTATAACGGCTTACATCTACACAGTTCAGATATTTCGACAACTCAAAGGTCGCGTGCCTCAGGTCATTGACCTGAGGACTGAGATGACTCCGGCCGATATTCTGTGGAAGTTGGAGAGAGGCATCTACTCTTCCTGAGCAAGGAAGGACAACACTTCGTCGCCGATAGCTGCGGTAACTCGTCTGCTCTGCCCGCAGGCGATGCCGTAGTAAAGAAGGTGGAGGTTACGTTGGCAGGGCGCACTGATGCGCCCTAACACTGGAGAATCCATCAGGGTCAGTCTGAACCTAGCACCAATGACTAATGGATAAACGATGCGACTCTCAAGCGGCTCTCCGCTTGGCTACCCGGCCACTGGACCGCGAAGCCGATCGAGTGGCACGCTTGGTCGATGCAGTTGCCCGTAATTTTATCCCGAGCGCCCCGATGACTTTCAGGATGGTGTCGAACCCCGGACTCCGCTCCCCGGAGAGTGCTTTGTAGAGACTCTCACGAGACAGCCCGGCATCTCGTGCCACTTGAGCCATTCCTCTTGCACGAGCAATATCGCCGAGAGCCTTTGCGATAAACGCTGCATCATCACCAGCCTCCTCTAAACACGCTTCCAAATACGCGGCCATCTCCTCGGGACTGCGAAGATGTTCAGCCACGTCATACCTTGTCGTCACTGTTTTTCCCATATGACCCCTCCTACAGATTGCGCGCCAGTCTGAGCGCTATCCTAATGTCTGCAGACTGGGAACGTTTACTCCCGCCAGCGAGAAGAACGATCAATTCGTCCTTATGTTTCGTGAAGTACACCCGATACCCAGGCCCGTAATCGATGCGCAGCTCGGAGACGCCTTCACCTACTGGTTTGACATCACCCGCATTCCCTCCAGCTAGACGCTCGATCCTCACTTGCACACGCGCCCTCGCCCGCACATCCGCAAGCCCATCAAGCCAGCGGGAAAATGTCTCGGTCTGTCGAATGCCAAGCATGCTGAACTGTAGCCAATTGGATACTACCTGTCAATCCTCTCCGTTGGACCATCAGTCAAAACGGAGCTCATTTCTTGGCCAATCGTGGCTGAGCGTGAGGGCAAGCTAGCGGGGCGCTGACAAGAGCGGAAGCAGTTGCGGATGTTGGTCTTAGGCTTTTGTTTTGACGGTGGATGAGGAGTCTGAATCCGCGGCCTTGCCGCTTTCTTCCTCGGCAGGCTTCTCTTCTTCCGGCACATCGAACCACTGCACCAGCATCTCATCCCACCAGGCTTCGGTGACTTCCTGGCCGGGATCGGTTCCGAGAAACGCCACGTCTTCTTTCTTGACCGTCGAACCGACGAGCTGAGGCTGGAACTTGGCGCGGTCGATGACTTCCTTGGTCGCATACCCGCCGATAATCCAGGAGTCCGGATCAGCCCGGCGGGACTTATAGGCCTTCAGTCCGAGCTTGAGATACATGAAGATCTGCTGCTGGATCGGATCAGTGACTCCGGATTGCGGCAGGCCGAGCGTCTTTTCGATACGTTTCCGCCACTGCCGATCATCGTAGCGTGACGTAATCAGCTGGAGGGTTTTCTTTCCCAACTCGGCATTCAGCGGCATAATGGATTCCTTGTTTGACTACACTCGATGTGTGAGGCTAATCAACATGACATTCCGGCGAGGCCGCAGAAAGACGGACGACTGAGAACGAAGCTGGAGGTCATGTTCATCAGCCGAGATGTTGCTTGAAGAAGGCTTTGGTCCTGCCCCACGCATCTTTGGCCGCCTCTGGCCGATAGACGGACGGATCATTGTCACGGAAAAATGCGTGCGGAGCACCCGGATAGGTCTTGATCTCGCCGGGCTTGTTGTATGTCTTCAACGCAGCCGCCAGCCGCTGCACATCGGCTTTCGTAATCCACCCGTCATCTTCTCCGTAGAGATAGAGCACCGGCGCCGATAGTTTTTGTAGCGGTGCGTTAGGATTCGGAACCTGGCCATAAAAGGGAACCGTCGCTTTGATCGCAGGATTCACACAGGGTAGCATCAATGCATAAGAACCACCCATGCAGAAACCTGTGACACCGACCTTCGTCCCATCGACCTCCGGAACCGATTTGAGATAGGTCACGGTCGCATTCAAGTCGTTGAGCCCATCCTCCTGCTTGAGGGTATTCATCAATTTTCCCGCCTCACCGGCATCAGTCGTGAGCGCATGGCCCAGCCGTGAGTACAGGTCCGGCGCAATCGCCACATAGCCTTCGGCTGCATACCGTCTGGCGATGTCCTTGATGTGGTCGGTGAGCCCCCACCATTCCTGAATGACGATGATGGCGGGCCGCTTCTCTGTGGTCTGTGGCGCCGCCACGAATGCCTTCATTGTGACGTTGCCGCTCGGATACTGGACCGTGCTTTCCCTGATCGATTCAGCCATGGGTCACCTCACTCGTGAAGGAGCCTATAGCTAATGGCTGGTGGCAGACGCGATTCTGCGTTTGCTGATTTCGTGCTATCGGCCATACGCCACACGCTCTCAATTTCCAGCGACCATCATTTCCGTAATTTTGACCGTCGGACTGGCAATGCGGCCACGGAATACCAAGTCACTACCGACCATTTCAATGTGCTTGAACATTTCTTTCAGATTGCCGGCAATGGTGATTTCTTCGACCGGGTAGGTTAACTCGCCGTTTTCGATCCAGAACCCGCAGGCCCCCCGCGAATAGTCGCCGGTCACCATATTGATCCCGAACCCGATCAAGTCGGTCACATAGAGCCCTTCCTTGACCGAACCGATGATGTCTTGCGGACTCTTCACTCCGGGAACGAGATAAAAGTTCGTCGGGCCGACGGAAGGACTCTCCCCGACGCTCCGTGCAGCATTCCCCGTTGAGGATAAGCCAAGTTTCTTTCCCGAATAGGTATCGAGCAGATAGCTCTTCAGCACACCCCGTTCGACAATCGTATTCTTACGGGTGGCCAATCCTTCACCGTCGAAGGGGCGGGACCCCAGCCCCCCTGCCATACGGCCATCATCGTACACGGTGATCAGATCGGAGGCGATCGTCTGGCCCAGTTGATCGAGTAAGAACGAGGCCCGCTTGTAGAGGCCGTAGCCGGAGACGGCGCTGCAGAGATTCGCCAGCAGACTACCGGCCGTCTCTTGATCGAACACCACCGGCACGCGCTTCGTCGCCACCTTGCGGGCACCCAGCCGGCGAACGGCCCGCTTCGTCGCTTCCTGTCCAATCGATTCCGCCGACGCCAATCGAGAAAACTTACGCTGCACTTCATACCAGGCATCCCGCTGCATCGCGCCTGTCTCTGGTTCCGTCGCAATCGGCGAGACCGACAGCGAATAACTGGAGCTCTTGTAGGACCCGAGAAACCCGTGGCTGTTGGCGAGCACCACCCGGCCGGATGACGAATCGAACTCGGCGCCTTCGGAATTCGTCACGCGCGGATCGGCGGCGAACGCCGCGGCCTCGCCTCGCTTGGCCCACTCGATTTGAGTTTCTGTGCCCAGAGTCGTATCGTCGTAGAGATCGAGGTCCGGCCAATCACGCGCCATCTGCACCGCATCGGGCAACCCGGAGACCTGATCCTCGACAACGGCCTTCGCCAGGGTGCAGGTTTCAGACACCAGCCGTTCGAGCGAGTCTTTTGAAAAATCTGAGGTCGATGTCGTGGCGGAGCGTTTCCCGACGAACACACGCAACCCCAGTCGCTTTTCTCTCGCCTTAGTCAAACGATCGACAGCCCCGACACGCACCTGCACTGAGAAGGTTTCGCCGTCGGCCACCACGATATCGGCTTCGGTCGCCCCGCAGTCCTTTGCGCGGGCCAACACATCCGACGCCAGCTGATCATAGGTACCGTGAGCGGCTTCTACAGAACCTGCCGATGTTTGCTTTTGAAGCACGGTCTCCTTTCACAGTCACTGGTGCCCACACGGCGTTCTCTTACGGATTGGACCAATGACTGATTCTAGCCCTGTGTCCCACCGACGGTAATTTCGTCGATCTTGAGAGTCGGCAGACCGACTCCGACCGGTACTGACTGACCATCTTTTCCACAAGTGCCGATCCCGTTGTCGAGCTTCAGATCGTGCCCGACCATCGAGACCTTGGTCAGGATTTCCGGCCCGTTTCCGATCAACGTAGCTCCCTTCACCGGCTTCGTGATCTTGCCATCTTCGATCAGATAGGCTTCGCTGGCGGAAAACACAAACTTTCCGTTGGTAATATCGACCTGCCCGCCGCCGAAAGACACGGCATAGAGCCCCTTTTTGACTGAACGGACAATGTCCTGAGGGTCCGACTCGCCTGCCAGCATGAAGGTGTTCGTCATGCGCGGCAACACCACACTTTGATAACTCTCGCGCCGGCCATTGCCCGTGAGAGCGATGCCCATGAGGCGCGCATTCAGCTTGTCCGTAATATAGCCGCGAAGGATGCCCTTCTCGATCAGTGTCGTGGAGCCCGTGGGCGTGCCTTCATCGTCCATATTCAATGACCCGCGTCGGAACGGCAATGTCCCGTCGTCTACAATCGTGCAGACATCGGACGCCACGCGCTTCCCGATCAAGTTTGAGAAAGCCGACGTTTTCTTTCGGTTAAAATCCGCCTCCAGCCCATGACCGATCGCTTCATGCAGGAGAATGCCGGGCCATCCCCCGGCCAAGACCACCGGCATGACGCCGGCCGGAGCATCGACGGCGGACAGATTCAATATCGCTTCGCGCGCGGCTTCCCGTGCATAATCCAGATGGCGACTCCCCTCACGATACCATTCGAACCCGACTCGTCCGCCTCCGCCGTAACTCCCAACCTGGCGATTACCGTTCTCCTCGGCAATACAGGTGATTTGCAAGCGAGAGAGCGGCTGAATATCGCCGACGAGGGTACCGTCCGATGTCGCCACCGCCACAACTTTGTATTCGGTATTGAAGGACGCCATGACATTCTTGATGCGAGGGTCGTATCTCCGGGCTTCGGCATCGATTTCATTCAGAAGAGCTACTCGCTCAGGGGTAGC
>JABMDH010000173.1 GCA_015904075.1 Nitrospira sp. | reverse complement strand
GTGTGTTTTACGGAATTGGCTGACACGTTACGGCGTCAGGGATGGCAGGAGGTTGTGCCTCTGTATGATGTGATGGAAGCGTATCGCCGCTGTTATCCGGTCGGCAACGGATGGTTCATGGGAGATCTGAACCAGACCGAGCAAGTGATGGTCGAGCAGGTATTGGCCGGTTGGAGTGATGATCTGTCCCGCGCCCATCATCTGCAGTTCATCGCGTGGCATCGTCTCCGCCAGGATTGGATCTTCAACGACGCGCCGATAGATTTGGAACGCCGCTACTTTATTCCTGAGGTGGTCTCGATTCTTAGGGATCAGGAAGTGTTCGTGGATGTCGGCGCTCATAAGGGCGAGATAGCCAAAGTGTTTCGAGAAACGGTCAATAACAGGTTCGCAGAGATTCTGATGTTCGAGCCGGATGCTCGCAATGCGGATGTGATCAAAGCGGGGCTCCAGTCGTTACCCGAATATGTCAGACGCCGGCATCGCCTGTTGCCCCAGGCCTTGTGCCGGCAAACAGGCAAACAGCCGTTCTTTTCTCAATTGGGTTATGGGTCGCAACTATGCTGGTTCGGTCACGACATGGTCGAGGTCACGGCTCTGGATGATACGGATATCGCGCCGAGCTATCTGAAACTGCACCTTGAAGGACACGAACTCGACGCCTTGCAAGGGGCGGAGAAGACCATTCGACGCCATAGACCCATCATATCAGTTACGACCTACCACAGTGAGGCGGGTCTATGGCAACTGCCGTCCTGGCTGATGGCCACACTGATGGACTACCGGTTTTACCTGAGATTGCACAGTTGGTGCGGCACGGGAGCAGTCATGTATTGCCTGCCGAATGAGCGCAGCGCGGTTTCGATCTGAATAGAACTGAACACCATTGTGGGGGAAATCCGTATGAAGGCCAAAGTGAAGTCGAAGTTGAACCTGGAAGGGCGGGTAGCGCTAGAGGACGTGATTCCACTGAGCACTCCGTTTCTTTTGTACGTGGATCCCTCCAGTGCCTGTAATTTTTCCTGCCAGTTCTGCCCGACCGGCCATCGGGATCTGTTGAAAGCGTCCGAGTACCAGCGCAGCGTGATGAAGTTCGAACTCTTTGAAAAACTGATCCAGGATCTGGAATCGTTTCCCGAGCCGCTCAAAGTGATGCGGATGAATAAAATCGGGGAGCCGTTGCTCAATAAGAAGTTGCCGGCAATGATCGCCTTGGCTAAGGCCAGCGGGAGGGTTCGCTATATCGACCTTGCCACGAATGCCGCCTTATTTTCCCCGGAGCTGCTGACACGTCTCGTCGCGGCGGGCCTGGATCGGTTGAATGTGTCTCTGGAAGGCATCAGCCAAGAACAGTATGCCAAGCATGCCAAGGTCGAGATCGACTTCGAGGAATTGGTGGAAAATATCCGGTGGCTCTATGCCCATCGCGGCGACTGTGAAGTGACCATCAAGATCCCCGGTAACTATCTCACGGCAGACGATAAAACACGCTTCTTCGATCTGTTCGGGAATTATTGCGACCGGATTTTTGTGGAGGAGCTGGCGCCGATCTGGCCTGAATTTGATGTGGAGAAGCGAGCGGGTGTGGACATGCAAGAACAGACCGGGCAATACCGGCAATCGCTCGAGGAGAAGGACGTCTGTACGTATATATTTTATGCCATGGCGATCAACGCCGACGGCACGGTAAGCGCCTGTTGTCCTGATTGGGACCAGAAATTGATAGTCGGAGACCTCAAGCGGGAGAGTTTACGCGAGATCTGGAATTCGCCCGTCCTTCACGAGTTGAGGTTGCAACATTTACGCGGGGCGCGGCGAGACAATCCGTTGTGCAAGGCCTGCGGGCATATCAAATACGCACAGGCCGACAATATCGATGCGCACAAGCCGTTCCTGCTTGAAAAAGTCTCCAGTCATTTTTCGCGTATGGCTGAGAAGGAGTGATGCGGGTGGACGCAGCAGATACAGATCGGTGTCCAGCCTGCGGCGCATCGGCGTGCTACCTCGCGGATTGGACGTACAGCGGGTTGGGGACGTCGATCTTCAATTACACGGCACAGTTTTACTCCTGTCGCGACTGCGGCCTTGTATTTGTGAACAATATGACCGACGCACGGCTCGCTGAGTATTACGCGGAAGAGTGCAGTTATTTTGAGAACACCCATTTCTCCGTCACATCTCCGGAGAATCGGGAGAAATATGCCGCGTATGCCGGTGTGCTCAGGCAACATGCGATCGATTCTGTTCCCATGGCCGATGTGGGCTGTGGACGTGGAGGATTTGTCACGTGGCTTGGGCAATATGGCTGGGACGCCGCCTGTTGGGGCGTGGATGTAGATGTGAGAAGTCTGCAACAGGGCTGTGCGGCGTCACCGAACGTCACATTTCGGACTGGCGATGCCCTACATCTCCCTTTTGAGGATGGGGGACTCGGTCTACTGACGTACTTCCATGTGTTTGAACATATTCGCGATGTGCATGGTCTGCTACGCGAGGCGGATCGGGTGCTTGAACCGGGTGGTCAATTGTTGATTGAAGTCCCGGATGCGGAACGGTACGGAGAGTTTCCGATCGGATCGGCTTTTTGGATTTCTATCCGTGAGCACATCTTTCATTACACGGCCAGGGCACTGACAGCGGCGCTACGGACTCACGGATTTGAAGTCCGCGAGATCGTCCGGAAGACCCTGCCGACGCCGGAGTTTGCGTATCCCTCATTGATGGTTCTGAGTCAAAAGACGGGCACGCTTTCTCCCGCGGTGTGTGTGCCTTCAGCAGGCGATGTGGCCGCGCATCTGTTGGAATCGAAGGAGGCGCTGCTCCGGCAGGTCCGGGATATTCAGACCATGGCGGGGAAGCAGCCGGTCACAATCTGGGGGTGTTCGGCCGAAGTATTCAGTGTGTTGCCCTTGCTCGATCTGAAGAACTATCGGATCTGCGATTCGTCCAAGCGCAAACAACAGGCGCAGTATCAAGGAAGAGCTGTGGAGGATCCTGCTTCCGTGCCGGTAGAGGGCATGCTGATCGTTGCGCCGTATCTCCATGGGGCGGCGATTCAGTCGGCAGCCAGTCGGCTCGGGTGGCCGCAGCACGCCATCCATCTGTTGCAGTAATGCATGTGGGAGAATGATATGACGACCATGTACACCTCTGAGCAGGTCCGGGTTGCCTGGGAGCGGCAGGCCCCCGCCGCCACCGCTATCGAATCCCGGTACGCTGACGGCATCGCCATATACGGGGCAGGGTTTGTCGGGACGTGGGCGTCGCAGTATCTGCAGTCCCGGGGCGCGCACATTACAAAATTCATCGACAGCGACAGCCGCAAGATCGGAAGGGAAGTCAACGGCATCCCGGTCGTCGGCCCCAGCCGCGATGAGCTGGCCTCTGCCCACGCGTTATTTATTGCAGCCCGCCACGCTGTTCCCGAAGTGAATCAGATGATGGCCCCCTACGGCTGTCCGACTCTTTCTTTCGATGGATATTTCGTTCTGCGCAACTATGACCGGCTCTGTGCGATTCGCGATCAGTATCTGGGGGATATCCGATCGGTCCAGGTCTTTAACGCTCTGCTGATGGCCATGCTGAGCGGCAGCACAGAGCCGTGCCGTGCCGTGATGGATAAGGATATGTATTTCTGCCTGCCTGAGTTCAGCGGTAATTTTGATGAGACCTTTGTCGATGCCGGGGCGTTTGTCGGCGACACTGTGGAGCGGTTTATCTGGGAGAATCTCGGCACGTTTCGGCATATCCATGCCTTTGAGCCGGGGCTGAAACAATTTCATGCCATGCAACAGCGTGTGCAGCGATTGACGTCGGAGTGGGCCTTCGACCCCTCCGCTGTGTCTCTGGTCAGAGCGGGCCTGTCAGATGCAGCCGGTCGGATGGCCTGTACGTTCGTCAATGATGCGCCATTGCGGCACGGGTTGTCCGGTATCATGGCGCCGTCCAACCCGGAGGGCGGGAATGAGACCACGGCACAGGTGCTTACGCTGGATACGTATCTGGCCGGCAGGCCGGTGAGTTTTCTCAAGGCAGACGTTGAGGGCATGGAGATGGAGCTCTTACGAGGGGCCGCGCAGACAATCCGGAACTGCAAACCCAAAATGGCCTTGTGCATCTATCACTACCCCAGCCACCTCTATGAAGTGGCGGAATATGTCCGGAGTCTGGTTCCGGAATACCGTTTCGCGCTCCGGCAGCATGCGCCGCTGTTCGGCGACTTTGTGCTGTATT
Organism: Nitrospira sp.; assembly: GCA_015904075.1. The sequence continues at coordinate 1,509 of JABMDH010000173.1, read as the reverse complement.
GTTGGATGTGATCAGCGGTGAGTGGTCACAGTGATCATGCGATGAATCAACACTGAACGGGCAAGAGGTAGCACATGACTCCTATTGAACAATACCGACAGGATATGGCAACGCGAGTTGCGACCTATCGTTCCAATGCCGGCTTGCAAACTGCGGCCCGGTCTTTCTTTGATCAGATCGGTATCGGCAAGGCGGACTACGTGTACAACTTTACCTGGTTGGGAGTTCCGATCCTGCAAATCCCTCAGGACCTCCAGGCGATGCAGGAGATTGTCTGGCAGGTGAAGCCTGACTTGATCATTGAGACCGGGGTGGCATGGGGAGGGTCGCTGATGTTCACCGCGTCCCTGCTTGCCATCTTGGAGGCCTGTGGTGAAATTGAGCAGGGGCGTGTCCTGGGTATCGACATTGAGATACGCCCCCATAATGAGGAAGCGATTCGAGCACATCCCTTATCGAAGAAGATTACGCTGCTGGAGGGGTCGAGCATTGGCGACACGATGACGAAACAGGTGCACGCGATTGCGGCGCAACACAAGCGGGTTTTGGTGTGTTTGGATAGCAACCATACGCATGACCATGTGTTAGCGGAGTTGGAGGCCTATGCGCCGTTAGTCAGTCCTGGAAGTTATTGTCTTGTCGGTGACACGATCATTGAGGATGCCCCGGCGCCGATGACTGCCAAACGTCCGTGGGGCAAAGGCAATAGCCCCAAGACGGCAGTCTGGGAGTATATCCGACGACTGACCGACGAAGGCCGTAAGGACAGGGCCGGTGATACGGTGCTATTCGAGATCGACCATCGTGTTGAGGACAAAATCGTGCTGACCGGTTCTCCGGATGGTTTTCTCAAGCGCGTCAAATAAAGGAGTCCGGCTGCGTGCAGACCGTACACAGGACTGAGGCGAGGGCTGATCGGATTGGGTCGTTGACGTGATCAATCTGTTACACATCACCGCACATTTGGGAGGAGGCGTGGGGAAGGTGCTGGCGCGCCTTGCGGCGGAGTCTCGACGCCGGCAAGACGGGATCAGGCATACGGTGGTGTGTCTGGAGGCGATCGAAAAGACTCAGTTCGTCGAACAGTTTCAGTCTCAGGGGGGACAGATTGTGATCTGCCCTTCTCCGCAAGAGTTAGACCGGCAGATTCGTCTGGCCGATATTGTTCAGCTCGAATGGTGGCATCATCCCGTGGTCGCAGGATGGATGTGCAGCGGGGAATTGCCGCCGATGCGCCTGATTGTGTGGAGTCATGTGTCAGGATTGCACGCGCCTGCAATCCCTCCTGCTTTTGCGGCGACCCCGCATCGCTTTCTGTTCAGTTCGCCCTGTTCGCTCGAGCATCGTGCTTTGGCCGGGCTGAAGCGCAGAGTCGGAGAGCGACTGGGTGTCGTCGTCAGTTCAGGCGGTTTTGCCGACATGCCTGCTCCGGCTGCGAAACGAGCCTACGCCTAGAGGGATTTGCTATGGCGCGCATACTGATCATCGATGATGACCGCATGGTGCGTG
>JABMDH010000172.1 GCA_015904075.1 Nitrospira sp. | reverse complement strand
TTGGGCGACATTGTGTTCCTGGATCTTCCTAAGGTCGGGGCTTCGGTCAAGGTCGGGCAGCAGATCGGCGAAGTGGAATCGACCAAGACGACGTCCACCATCTATACGCCGGTCAGCGGCACCATCACCAAGATCAATACGGATCTCAAGGACCATCCTGAAGTCGTGAATTCGGATCCCTACGGCAAGGGATGGATTGCTGTCATCGACCTTGCCGTTCCCTCAGAAGTCGAGCAACTGATGACCGCGGCCCAGTACGACGCGTTCCTTGCCAGCCAGAAGCATTGATGCAGCGTGCAGGTAGAGGTCGTGGCCAAGACTGAGATTTGGAACATTGTTCCCATGTGGTCGGCCTTAGCCTGCTTCCCTCAACTGTAATATGCCAGCTCCCAAGCACATTGCAATCCTCGGTGCCGGGCCGGGCGGCTATGTCGCGGCGATCCGTGCGGCACAGCTCGGCGCCCGCGTGACGGTTGTTGAGCGTCAGGCCCTTGGCGGGGTCTGCCTCAACTGGGGCTGTATTCCCAGCAAAGCGCTCCTCTCCGTCATCGAACTCGGTGACAAATTGAAAAAAGCGGATGATCTTGGCTTGGTGCTGGCAGGGCCGGTTCGCTACGACCTGGCCCGCATGGTTGCGCGAAAGAACAAAGTTGTCACCGGGTTGGTCAAGGGGATTGCGACACTCTTCAAGGCTTGGAACATTGACGTCGTGGAAGGTAGAGGAGAGTTATTGGATGCCAGAACGATCACGGTGACCCGGCCGGAGGGTGTGGGACAGAAACTGGAGGCCGATGCCGTTATTATCGCGACCGGCTCATCCTGGCCGCAGCCAACGCAGTTTCCAATAGATGGGACGACGATCATCACTAGCAAGGAAGCACTGGATCTGGAGGTGATTCCCAAGCGGATGGTCATTCTTGGCGGCGGTGTTGAAGGCTGTGAATGCGCGACCTATTTCAGTGGATTGGGGACTGTGGTGACTATGGTTGAGTTACAGCCGCGGGTGCTTCCGCTGGAAGATGGGGACGTGTCGGCTCTCATGGAACGGGAGTTGAAGAAACGCTCAGTAGAGGTAAAGACCGGCACTACGATTACGCATGTCGATCGCACAGTCGATGCACTGTGCCTATCGATGGCGGACGAGACGACGGTTGAGGCCGATGTCTTGCTCGTTTCCATCGGGCGGGGCTTTCAGTCACAGGGTATTGGGTTGGATCGTGTAGGAGTGGCTCTGGGCAGACGCGGCGAAGTATTGGTTAATGAGCGAATGGAGACCAATGTTCCCGGCATCTATGCCATCGGTGATGTCGTCGGCAAGGGTATGCTGGCGCATGTGGCGTCGGCGCAGGGAAAGGTCGCGGTCGAGAACATTCTCGGCCATACGGTACGTATCAACTACGACGTGATTCCCGCCGGAATTTTCACGTTGCCCGAAGTCGGTCGAGTCGGCTTGACAGAGCAACAGGCGCGGGAGCGGGCACAGGCGGCGGGGGTGAGCCCCGAGCACGGCGTGAAAATCGGTCGTTTCCGATACGCAGCGCTTGGAAAGGCGCAAGCGACAGGGGATATCACAGGGCTCTTCAAGGTGATTGTCGATGCAACCTCCGGCAAGATTCTTGGCGCGCATATCGTCGGAGCTCATGCGGCGGATCTGATTCATGAGGCAGCTCTGGCGATGCAGATGGGGATGACAGCTAGACAAGCGGCCGGTATGATCCATGCCCATCCAACGTTGGCCGAAGGTATGTTGGAGGCGTTGGAAGATGTCGACGGCGCCGCGATTCATCAAGTCAGAAAAAAGGCGGGAGCATGATCCGGTCCCTCCTGGTGAAGTTCGGGATGCTGGCCGCGACAATAGGAGTCGTGCTTTGGATCGGGTGGCAAACTCCTGATGCGTCCTTGAAGCATGCGGCGTTGTTGGATGATTCAAAGGCGGTGCCCCTGCGTGCTCCCGTCACATTGGAATCTGAGTCAGGTGTGCCCGATCGATCTCATCAGACGCCGACTGTCGAGCAGTCAGGCCTGGCGCCTGCTGCGAGTCATGACAACGCGGCAGTGCGGCGCCATGTCGTGGATCTCAATAGAGCCACAGCACAAGAGTTGGAATCGTTGCCCGGCATTGGCGCAGTGCTCGCTGAACGGGTGATCGCCTATCGAAAATCCGTGGGACGATTTCGGGCAGTTGAAGACCTGCGGGAGGTAGCCGGAATCGGCTCAAAGAAATTCGATCGTCTCAAGCCGTTGGTCACAGTGGCTGCGGCAGAGACGAAGAACAATGCGGAGAAGCGACCGTTATGATGGATGTGAAGCAGCAATTGGATCTCATCCTGCGGGGTGTGGTTGAGGTCATTCATCCGGTCGAGATGGAAGCCAAACTCACACGTGCCTTGAAAGAACAGCGTCCCTTGCGGATCAAGGCAGGGTTTGACCCGACGGCGCCCGATCTTCATCTCGGGCATACGGTGCTGATCCACAAACTAAAACATTTCCAGGATCTCGGGCACCAGGTCCTCTTCTTGATCGGCGACTTTACCGGCATGATCGGTGATCCAACCGGTGTGTCCGAAACGCGCAAGTCGCTTACCACTGAACAAGTGCGGGAGAATGCCAAGACCTACCAGCGGCAGATCTTTAAAATTCTGGATCCGGAGAAGACGCTCATCGAATTCAATAGCCGCTGGATGGGGCCGATGACGGCGGGTGGATTGATTGAACTGGCCGCGCATTATCGCGTGGCGCGCATGATGGAACGAGACGATTTTCAGAAGCGCTATCATGAGCAGAAGCCGATTAGTGTCCATGAGTTTCTCTATCCGCTGGTGCAGGGGTATGATTCCGTGGCGCTCAAGGCGGATGTGGAATTGGGCGGGACTGATCAGAAGTTTAACCTGCTCGTCGGACGGGAACTCCAACGCGATTATGGGCAGGAGCCCCAAGTAGTGATTACGATGCCGTTACTGGAGGGGACCGACGGCGTCAAGAAGATGAGCAAGAGCGTGGGCAACTACATTGCATTGGAAGATAAGCCCGGCGACATGTTCGGTAAAGTGATGTCGATCAGCGACCTGCTCATGTATCGCTATTATGAGTTGCTCACCACAGAGGATCTTGGCGGCGTCAAGGCGTGTCATCCGATGGAGGCAAAGCAGGCATTGGCCGAGCTGTTAGTCACACGCTATCACGGAGCGGAGGCCGGCCGGCAGGCTCGAGCCGAATTTCAGCAGAAGTTCCAGAAACAGGAGTTTCCCGATAAGCCGGACAAACATCTTATCCTGGCAGTCCAGGATATGCAGGAGCGGGGTGAATCAGGAGGGGGCAGTATCAAGCTAACCAAGCTCATAGCCCATACCGGATTGGTATCGAGCAACGCTGACGCGAGACGATTGATCATCCAAGGCGGGGTGGAAGTGGATGGCGAGAAAGAATCCAATCCGGACAAACTCGTAGCTTTCGATCTCAACCAGATCCGGCGTCTAAAGGTCGGCAAGAGAAAATTTGCGATCGCCGAATTCAAAGCGACATAGCCGGCCGCTTCTGCCACGATCCTTCCCGTTGGTCTTGCCCATGCGCACACCTGCAGAATTCGTATTGGAGAGTTGACTCCGGCCGATCGACCACGTAGCCTACCTCAGGATTGGATCGTTTGAGGGAGAGGCATGCGGCGTAACGACCAGGCCATCCGCCAACTCGTCATCCTCAACAAATGTGAAGCCTCACGACACGGATTCACACTCTTTCCCTATCAAATCACACTGCACTTTGATTACGACGCCTTTGTCGAAGACTCGCTTGCTGTTATGCGCGGGCCTCGCATCAGCCTGGAGTTGGAGTTTGATAAGGCAACAGCGGCGTGGGTGAAAGACCACATCTGGCATCCAAGCCAGCAGTGCAAACAATTGCCGCGTGGGCGCATGCGGATGACGCATGCAGTCGCAGATAGCTGCGAGCTCATCGGCTGGATTCTCAGCTTCGGCAGCCGGGTGCGGGTGATTCGCCAGGACTCGTTGCAAATAACTGTGAAGCAGGAAGCTGCGAAAAATGGAGAAACTGTGACCTCCGGTGTCCCAATTGGTCTATCTGGTCTTTTTAGTCTGTCTTGTCATTTTCGTGCATGAGCACGTGGCCAAGCTG
>JABMDH010000171.1 GCA_015904075.1 Nitrospira sp. | reverse complement strand
GCCAGCACGTCCCAGATTTCTTCGTCGGACAACGCATGTTTCCATGCTCCCATCGCGGTATTCGGTTTGCCCTCATGAATACGTCTGAAGAGTGTCCCATCGAGACGATTCTGAACGGCAGGTGAACTGAGATCCGCCGGCGAGGGAACCAACCGAATGCTCTGTACGCCTGTGCCGTCGATTCCATGGCAACGGATACAGGTGTTGACATAGATTTCCCGCCCGCTGACCGAATCTCCCCCTTTTCCTGCAGAAGTGAGATCCTTCAATCCCACCCCTCCGGCAAATCCAGCCGAGAGAATCCCAATGAGCAAGCCGAGCCCAATTTCAATGGAACGCATGGACAACCTCACGCATGTGGAGTTATTGCCAGTGGTATGCCACCAAGCCAGGTAAGTAATGGAAGGGTAACTCTTCAGTTCGTCGCGGGCTTAGCTGGATTGGATCTGATCGTGACGGCAAGGAAGAAAGAGAGTTGGCGAAAAACACCCCAGCGTCATTTCTGCCACTGGCGCAGGATGCTACAGAGGAGAGAGCGTCAAACGACAAGCGATCGCAAAAGCTGAGAAGCCATCTGTCCCTTCACTCGATGGAAGCTGACGACTGACGTACGACAATTGATCTGATTGAGGTAGAAAGGATGCAGCTAATGGATGACCGGCTCCAACGTCACAGTGGCTTTCATCGAGTTGGAGATCAGACCATTGGCTTCGGCCTTTTCGATCAGGTCCTTTGCCCTGGCGGCATCCGCATTCGACTCCAGCGTAATGGTCGGCCTGATCGTGATAGCAGTGAACTGGAACGTTCCCTCGACCAACTCCAGCCGGCCTTCCGCCGTGCTCTCGTAGGCAGAAAAGGCAAGACCGGCCCGTTCGGCAACGGCCAAGAACGTCGTCATCAGACAAACATTCGTCGAGGACATAAACAGATCTTCCGGTGACCAGATCCCCTCATGCCCCTTGAATTCCGGTGGCGTCGCCACCTCCACATCAGGCTTACCTGGACAGGATATTGTTCCTTTGCGGTGGTCCGTCCATGTCACCGTCGTATGGTACAGGTAGACTGTGCTCCGAGTGTCCATATCATCCCCTTTCCGTTTCGTTCACTCCTCACCCCTTTACCCCTCACGGTTCAGACCTCACGGCTTGGCATAAGCCCACCCCTGCTCCTGCCGCTCCATCAGCCGGACCATCGCCGGCACCGTATCCCCTATTTCCTCGATCAAATCATCCCGCGTGAGCTTCGCAGCCTTCATCGTGTTTGAACAGGCGTTTCTGGCTCCATCACGGAATGGCCGACAACTACCTCTGTAGGTTTGTCACGGTCCAGATGAAGAACAGGCCATAGACGCAGCCGAAGAACCAGGGAAAACTGACGGCGCGATGGGCCCACCATTGCCGGTGCTGGCGAAACGCCCAGTTCGGCTTGAAGACGGGAGGCTCGTTGCGTGGATCTTCGATCATCTGTCGCGTTTCATGGAGTCGATAGAGGCCTGTAATGATTTTCTGCCCTTGCCACTCCGGCGCAAATTCAATTCCCCTCAACTGCCATTCCCACAATGCATTCTGCCCAGAAAGACGGCCGAGGACGATCGCCATTTGAAGACTGAGCAGAACGCCAAAGATACAAAGAAGAAGGATCAGAACGGTGAGCGACGTAGC
>JABMDH010000170.1 GCA_015904075.1 Nitrospira sp. | reverse complement strand
ATGCCTCCGGCAACAAATCTTTGCTGCGCCAGCTACGCGCAATCAACGAGCGATTGATGCTGTTCCGCATCATCGACTTCGCCAAGACACACCGGGCGGCGAGCACCTGTCGCCAGCACCTGGATATCCTCAAATACATTCTCGCCAGGAATGTCACCGGCGCACGCAACGCCATGCAGAAAAATATCGAAGAAGGCCGGAACAATGTTCATTCGGCAATCAAAGATGCCCTGGCACGGTCCTATTCATTGTAGTGTGCTGATCAGTCACTGCTGTTGTCTCTACTTCGTAACTTACCGGGGGTAACGCAACCGGACCATCGCAGGGGGCCAGATGCGTCTCTTCGCTCTTTCAGCCGGGATTGAGGCGCCGACCAAACGCTTCAGCGGAATTGTGCACAGCGTGTTCGAGCGAGCCTGCAATATCGGACTTGAGACCGGCGCCCTGCTGACCCTGGTGTCTTCAGAAAAACCAAACCTGCCCAATGGTCTCAGAATCGAGACCCCGGCCCGGTTTGCCTTTCCGGACTTTGTCCACGTGGGAGAACCGGCCGCGTGCCGGGAAGGAACCGTCCGCTTCACCCACTCCGTTCTTTCTATCGATCTGTGGACCGCCACGTGCTGGCATATCGACCTCAGTGGGTTACGAATCGATCTTCACCGGCCGGACCAGACAGCAGCATGGAAAGTCGCATGGCACACACTGCGCCACTATCAGCGCGGAGATACTATTGCCGGGATTATCGCGGCCATGGCTCAGGCTGAGGGAGCGTTTGGCACCATTCCCGCCCTCCTTGAAGCAACCAAATCGCTGCACGCGGAAAAAGCCTGCGCCGCAATCGGACCATTAATCGGACTGGGGCCTGGTCTGACGCCTGCAGGGGATGATTTTCTGGTGGGGTACCTGGCCGGACTGTGGAGTACGGCTCGCCTTGATACGGCACGGCAGCAGTTCCTGACATCGGTCGGAATGTGGCTGTCCGAAGCTGCCTCTCAGACCACTGTGATCAGTCAGGCTTCCATCCAGTCCGCCGTCAGGGGACATGCATCGGAACCGATCGCGCGGTTAGCGCAGCTGCTGGATCGGGCAGATAACATCGACGAGGTCCGCGCGGAAACACAGGCCGCCCTACAGGTCGGGCACAGCTCGGGGACCGACGGCGTAACAGGATTGTTGTTCGGCTGTGCTGCCTGGACAAGGCCTTCGTTGCCGGCCTTTCATTGCTTAGGGTTTCCGAGCGCTTGACTTGGTATACAATTATGTGTTCAATTTTGCCACCGAACACGTCCGACACCGTAGTCTGAAGTCGGAAATGCCTGAATGATGCACGCCGCCATCTCGGACAACGCGTACGGTTGCGAGATGTGCCGTTTGCCGCATAATCCACCGGCGGGATATCCCGCCACCCAGCGTTAAGCGCCAGAAACCGTCCACGGCGCGACACGTCGAGGGGAGGCCGCACACATGGCCAGGGCGACCAAAGTCATCCGCAACTTCTATCGTGATTCGGTCTCACTCATGCAGCTCTCCTCCACGTTCGCCAAGTTGCCCGGCGTGGAGCAGGCCTCGGCCATCATGGCCTCCGCAAACAACATCAGCCTGCTCAAGGAAGCGGGCCTGTTGGCCGGAACCGTCGAGGCCGGCGCCAATGATTTGCTGATCGCGCTGCAAGGAAACGCCGAGGCGCTCGATGCCGCACTCGCCGCAGCCGAGTCTGCGCTGAAGCAACCTGCTCCCACGACTGAACATGGAACGTCTCGTGCCATCGCTCCTCGCAGTCTTGAAATGGGTCTTGGGGATATGATCGAAGCGAGCCTTGCTTTGATTTCCACGCCCGGCGAATACGCCGCAGCCGAGGCGTTCAAGGCTTTGCGCCTCGGCCTCAACGTAATGCTCTTCAGCGACAACGTCTCATTACAAGATGAAATCGCGTTGAAACGGTTCGCGCGGGACCGCGATCTGATCGTCATGGGCCCCGACTGTGGAACTGCAATCATCAATGGAATTCCACTCGCGTTCGCCAACGTCGTCACGCGCGGAACAATCGGTGTTGTGGCTGCGTCGGGCACCGGCCTCCAACAGGTCACCTGCTTGATCGATCGATGGGGCCACGGTATCTCACAAGCGATCGGCACGGGAAGCCATGATCTCCACAGAGACGTAGGCGGGA
>JABMDH010000017.1:73399-81053 GCA_015904075.1 Nitrospira sp. | reverse complement strand
TGCGCCGGATGAAATCGGTCGGCTGGCCGGGACATTCAACAATATGATCGGCCGGCTGGATACCTCGTTTCGGCAGATCCGCCAATTCACCAGCGATGCCTCGCACGAACTGCGAACACCGCTGACCGTGATGAAAGGTGAAACGGAATTGGTGTTGCGGCGGCCTCGTGCGCTTGAAGATTATCAGTCCGTGCTCGAGAGCAATCTGGAAGAAATCGACCGGATGACCCGCATCGTCGAGGAGCTGTTGTTCTTGTCGCGCGCCGACATGGGCGAGGTGAAGATGGAGTCGAAGCCGGTCTTGCTGGAGACGCTTGTCGAGGATATCCATCGCCAGGCCACCGTGCTCGGGCAGGATCGGAATATCGAGGTCGTGCTCGGAATGGTCGTGCCGGCATTGGTGCTGGGAGACGAATTACGGCTTCGGGAACTGCTGCTTAATTTGGTCGAAAATGCCATCAAGTATTCTCATCCTGGTGGGAAGGTTGAGATCGGCCTGGTGACAGTCGGGCAAGAGACCATTCTGTCCGTGACCGATCAGGGTATCGGCATCGGATCGGACGATCACACGAAAATATTCAACCGCTTTTTCCGCACTGACGGCGCGCGCGCCCATACTAAGAAAGGCACCGGCCTGGGTCTTGCCATCTGTGCATGGATTGTGGAGTTCCACAAGGGCCGGATCAGCGTGAAAAGCAGTGTGGGTCAGGGCTCTACGTTTACGGTCACGTTGCCGCTCGCACCTCAGGCGGTGTAAGTGGCGTGCTGGCAGACTCAGTCGAACACCACCGTCTTTCTTCCGTAGACCAAGACCCGCCGTTCGATGTGGCGACGGACGGCTCGAGCCAGTACGATTTCCTCCAGATCCCGTCCTTTTCGAACGAGATCGTCGACAGTATCCCGATGGCCTACGCGGATCACGTCTTGTTCGATGATCGGTCCTTCGTCAAGGTCTTGCGTGGCATAGTGTGCCGTCGCCCCGATAATTTTGACTCCTCGCTCATACGCCTGCCGATAGGGATTTGCACCGATGAAGGCGGGCAGGAAGGAATGGTGAATGTTGATCACGGGACAGCCGACCCGGGCGAGAAACTCGGCGCTGAGAATTTGCATGTACCGGGCCATCACGACGAGTTCGACACCCTGCTCCCGCAAGAGTGAGACCACGCGCCGTTCTTGCTCCGGTTTTGTCTCTTTCGTGACAGGACAGACCGCGAAGGGGATCTTGAACAGTTCAGCCCAGCTGGCGCAGGTGTCATGGTTGGAAATGATGATGGGAATGTCCATGTGCAGCTCGTCACGGCGTTGGCGTTGGAGTAAATCCGCCAGACAGTGATCCTGCTTCGAGACCATCATTCCGACACGGGTGTGCCGGCTGGTCTGATGGACTTCGTAGCGCATTTCGAATACTTTGGCGATGGGAGCAAATGCCTCGGAAATCTGATCGGGCGCAATTTGCAATCCCTCCGTCGAGCACTCCATCCGCATGAGAAAATCGTTCGTCTCTTCGTCTGTGTGATGGTCGGAGTCGAGTATGTTGCCCCCGAAATCATGGATGAATCCTGCGACGCGAGCGACGATGCCCTTTCGATCTTTGCAGTGGATCAGGAGCACGACCGATTCTTTTCTCTGCGAGGTCATGTGCGATATCTCCTCAATATGGATCCTTCAAGTGTAGCAGAAGGGAAAGTAACCGGGAGGCGTAGGATTATGTGACGATGTGTCCGATGAGGTCGTAAGAGGCGGCTTCGGTGATCTCAACCTTGACGAAATCACCCGGGTTTGGCGTGCCGTCATTGATATAGACGACGCCGTCGATCTCGGGCGCCAGTCCTTCATGGCGGCCTTCCAGCAACAGAGGCGTTTCCTCCGATGGACCTTCGACCAGGACGTCCAGGACTGAGCCTATGCGAGCCTGCCCCTGCGCGGCGGCGATGCCTTCCTGAATCGCCAGGAGTTCATTCCGCCGTTCGTCCATGATGGCCCGGTCAATTTTCTCATCGAGCGCAACCGCCGTCGTATCCTCTTCGTCGGAGTAGAGGAAGACGGCCACTCGGTCAAACTCCCGCTCCGTCACATAAGTCTTCAGCTCCTGGTACGCCTGCTCGGTTTCACCGGGGAAGCCCACGATAAAGGCGGTGCGAAAGGTGACGCCGGGAATGCGGGTGCGAATGCGGTCCACCAGCTTGTCGATCGCGGCGCGATTCCCTAATCGATGCATGCGTTTCAACATCCGGTCGTTGATGTGTTGGAGCGGCATATCGATGTACCTGGTAATTTTCTCTTCGCCGGCATAGAGATCCAGGAGTTCATCCGTGACCTGCTGAGGGTAGAGATAAAAAGGCCTGATCCAGTGAATGTCTTTCACCTTCACCAGCGCGCGCAGCAGCGTTGTCAATCCGCCTCGAATCCCCAGATCCACGCCGTAGTTGATTGTATCCTGGGAGATGAGGTTGATTTCTTTCACGCCTTCCGCGGCCAGGCGCTCGGCTTCAGCCACGATCGATTCCACCGGGCGGCTGCGTTGCTTGCCCCGCATGATGGGGATGGCACAGAAGGCGCAGTTGCGGTTGCAGCCTTCGGCAATTTTCACATAGGCGCTGTGCGCCTTGCCGAGTCGCAGGCGCGGGGCATCCGCGTCGTAGAGATAGGGCGGCTCGCTGATCCAGAGCCGTTGCTGCCGTTTTTGGGGAGCCAGGAGATCCCGGCAGATGGTGGCGATGTTCCCGAATTCGCCGGTTCCCACCACGCCGTCCAGTTCCGGCAGTTCTTTCAGAAGATCGCCCTGATAGCGTTGCGCCAGACAACCGGCGGCAATGAGGACGCGGCAGGCTCCGTTCTTTTTGAGCTTGCCATGTTCGAGGATCGTGTTGATGGATTCCTGTTTCGCTTCTTCAATGAAGCCGCAGGTATTGATGATGACGACCTCGGCTTTCTTGGGATTGTCGGTTAACGCGAAGCCGTCGTGTACGAGTGTACCGAGCATCACCTCCGAGTCTACCTGGTTTTTCGAGCACCCCAGATTGACGAAGCCGATGGTCGTTGTTTTCGCAGCCGCGGCCTTCCCGGCAACTGCTGCTTTCTTGGTGGTGTTCTTCCGGCCGAGCTGGATTAAAGACGTAGACATTCAAGCAGTCTACGGGAGGCTTGAAAAGCCTGTCAACGAATGCTCAAGAGAGTGTCAACCCAATTTAGAAATGTCCGCTTTCTTCCAAAGTAGAAATGTCCGGTTTATGGGATCGGCCCCGCCGCCAGGAGTGCTCGTGGAGGCAGCGTGGCCAGGGGCGCTCCGGTGAGCGTACCGTTTCCTTGACTTTGATGGCATTCCGGCTATTTTAGGCTATCGTCGGGGGTGGCTAGGCCATGGATTGGAGTCTGGACCGAATGGCTGCGACAAACCAATTTCCCTCCGATGATAACCAGCGCGCACCGAAATGGCAGTCCTCCGCCGGCAGCGCCCGTCTGATAACGATCGGTCTCGGTGTGGCCCTCATCGTTGTGGTGCTCGGCTATGCGCTGTATTCGAAGTGGCTGGACTTCCCGACCCAGTTCTCGCCATCCTCTGCCGGCCCAACCGGCGCCGCGCCGCCTAATGGTTCGTCGCACCCCCTCAAGCCGGAAGTCCTACTAACACGGGCATCCATCGATCTCCTTCTGAATGAACTCGATCAGGCTGTCCGAAAAAAAGATGTTGAGGGTGTTCTCCGGCATATTGCTCCTGACGCGGTCATTGTGATTCACATGAAGCAAGGCACGAATCAGCAACAAGCGGGGCTCACGCGAGAAGACTATCGCAAGACGCTGGCCATGGAATTTGACTTTCCCAGCGCGAACGATTTTACCCGCCTGAACACCACCGTTTCGCTGGCAGCCGACGAACGGAGCGCGAAGGTCTCGTTCAAATCGACAGAAACACTGCGGCAGGCGAACCGGGAATTCAAGGTCGAAGGCGAAGAGACCCTGATTGTCAGAATGCGTGGTGATAAGCCGGTAATCGTGTCGCTTGATAAAGTCGTTCCGGGCGATTCGACATAGCAGGAGGCTGAACACGTCCGCCAGCGGCGTTCCCTGCCTTCGCAAGCGCTTCGCGCAGGCAGGTCGCATCGCTCCGAGGCTCGATACCGGAGATCGTATCGCCACTTTGACCGGGCTTGCCGGTCCGCTCCCACTCCATCTGCGATCATCGTGTGACGTCGCCTGCTCCCGAGCCCAGGGCCGGTAGGATGCACTGAGATGTCACGGACTCGCCCGCTTTGGTATAATCTCTCGCCCCCGCACATGAACGATGCTGCGGAGGTTTCACCATACGGTACGGAGTATCCATGCGCGTGCTCGTAATCGAAGACGAAACTAAAGTCGGATGTTTCATCAAGCGAGCGCTTGAAGAAGAAAGCTACGCCGTCGATCTGTGCGAGGACGGCGCCAAGGGCCTCGAGATGGCGCTGGCAACCAACTATGACCTGCTCGTGGTCGATCTGATGTTACCGTCGATGTCCGGCATGGACATTCTAAAAACCGTTCGCCTGGAGCGCATTCAAACCCCCGTACTGATCCTGTCGGCGCAATCGCAGATCGATCAACGGGTGAAAGGGCTTGATGCCGGCGCCGACGATTATCTGACCAAGCCGTTTGCCATCGATGAGTTGTTGGCCCGCGTCCGGGCCCTCATTCGCCGTGGCGCGACCGAAACTCCCGGCATTCTCCAGGTCGATGATCTGATCTTCAATCCGGCCACGCGCGATGTGACCCGCGGCGGGCAACGGATTGATCTCACACTCAAAGAGTACGCCCTGCTCGAATATCTCATGCGCCATGCGGGGCGCGTCCTGACGCGGCCGATGATCTCCGAGCATGTGTGGAATCAGGACTTCGATACCTTTACCAACGTCATCGACGTCTATGTGAACTACCTCCGGAACAAGATCGACCGGGGCCGAACCAAGAAACTGATCCATACCATACGGGGCAGCGGTTATATGCTGAAGGCCGACTGATGCCACTACGTGTCAGGCTGACGCTCTGGTACGGAAGCGCGCTGGCGATGGTCTTGATTACGTTCTCCGTGGTGCTGTACGTCCTTACGGCCCGCAATCTTCGCGATGATGTCGATCAGTCCCTTGAAGAAACCGCCACCGCTGCCGTGCGTTCGCTCCAAGAACGCGGTTTTCTTCCGCTCATTGACGAAGAGGAACTGCTCTCCCAATTTCCTGAACTGGCCCGCATCGACAAATTCTTTCAGATTTTCAGCCCGTCCGGCACCATCACAATCCGCTCCCCGAATATCAGGCAACACGAGGTTCCGCTCAGCCGGACGGCGCTCGAAGCCACATTCAACGGGCAGACGATTTTGGAATCAGCCAAATATCCCCATGAGCCTCCCTTGCGGCTCATCTCCGTGCCGATCATCCACCGGGGCAATCTCCTCTACATCGTGCAGGTCGGTACGTCGATGGAGTCGATCGAGGACACGTTGCGTCGCTTCCTCATTTTGCTCATCGTGGCCGTGCCGATCGCACTGACTGTCTCGCTGGCTGCCGGGTGGTTTCTGGCGGGGCGTGCCTTGCGCCCGGTCGACGCCATTACGCTTGCCGCGCAACGTATTACCGCGGGAGATCTCAGCCAGCGCCTGACCATGTCGGCTGCGCCGGATGAAATCGGTCGGCTGGCCGGGACATTCAACAATATGATCGGCCGGCTGGATACCTCGTTTCGGCAGATCCGCCAATTCACCAGCGATGTGCGCCGGATGAAATCGGTCGGCTGGCCGGGACATTCAACAATATGATCGGCCGGCTGGATACCTCGTTTCGGCAGATCCGCCAATTCACCAGCGATGCGTCACACGAACTGCGAACGCCGTTGACCGTGATGAAAGGTGAAACGGAATTGGTACTGCGGCGGCCTCGGGCGCTTGAAGATTATCAGGCAGTGCTCGAGAGTAATCTGGAAGAGATCGACCGGATGACTCGCATCGTGGAGGAGCTGTTGTTCTTGTCACGCGCCGACATGGGCGAAGTGAAGATGGAGTCGAAGCCGGTCTTGCTGGAGGCGCTTGTGGAGGATATCCACCGCCAGACCCCGTTGCTCGGACAGGATCGGAATATCGAGGTCGTGTTGGGAACTGTCATGCCGGCATTGGTACAGGGAGACGAATTACGGCTTCGGGAGCTGCTGCTCAACTTGGTTGAAAACGCCATCAAGTATTCTCATCCGGGCGGGAAGGTCGAGATCGGCCTGGTGACAGTCGGACAGGAGGCCATTCTGTCCGTGACCGATCAGGGTATCGGCATCGGACCGGAAGATCACACGAAAATATTCAACCGCTTTTTCCGTACCGACGGCGCGCGTAACCATACCAAGAAAGGCACCGGTCTGGGTCTTGCCATCTGTGCATGGATCGTCGAATTCCACAAGGGCCGGATCAGCGTCAAAAGCGATGTGGGTCAGGGCTCCACGTTTACGGTCACGTTGCCGCTCGCGCCTCAGGCAGTGTAAGTGGCTCGCTGGAAGACTCAGTCGAACACCACCGTCTTTTTTCCGTAGACCAAGACCCGCCGTTCGATATGGCGACGGACGGCTCGGGCCAGCACAATTTCCTCCAAATCCCGCCCTTTTCGAACGAGATCGTCCACGGTATCCCGGTGGCCCACGCGGATCACGTCTTGTTCGATGATCGGCCCCTCGTCCAGATCTTGTGTCGCGTAGTGCGCCGTCGCCCCGATAATTTTGACTCCTCGCTCATAAGCCTGCCGATAGGGATTTGCCCCGATGAAGGCGGGAAGGAAGGAATGGTGAATGTTGATCACGGGACAGCCGACCTGGGCAAGAAACTCGGCGCTGAGAATCTGCATGTATCGGGCCATCACGACGAGGTCGATGCGCTGCTCCCGCAAGAGTGAGACCACGTGCCGTTCTTGCTCCGGTTTCGTCTCTTTTGTGACAGGACAGACGGCGAAGGGGATCTTGAACAGTTCAGCCCAGTTGGCGCAGGTGTCATGATTGGAAATGATGAGGGGAATGTCGATGCGCAGCTCGTCACGGCGATGGCGTTGGAGTAAATCCGCCAAACAGTGATCCTGCTTCGAAACCATCATCCCGACACGGGTGCGCCGGCTGGTCTGATGGACTTCGTAGCGCATCTCGAACACTTTGGCGATGGGAGCGAACGCCTCTGAAATCTGATCGGGCGCAATCTGCAACCCCTCCGTCGAGCATTCCATCCGCATGAGAAAATCGTTCGTCTCTTCGTCCGTGTGATGATCGGAGTCGAGAATGTTGCCCCCGAAATCATGGATGAATCCTGAGACACGAGCGACGATGCCCTTTCGGTCCTTACACTGGATCAGGAGCACGACCGATTCTTTTCTCTGTGAGGTCATGAGCGATATCTCCTTGATACGGGTCCTTCAAGTGTAGCAGAAGGGAAGCGCCCGGGAGGTGTAGGATTATGTGACGATGTGCCCGACGAGGTCGTAGGTAGCGGCTTCGGTGATCTCGACCTTGATGAGATCCCCCGGGTTTGTTGTGCCGTCATTGATATAGACGACGCCGTCGATCTCCGGCGCCAGCCCTTCATGGCGGCCTTCCAGCAGCAGCGGCGTTTCCTCCGATGGGCCTTCGACCAGGACGTCTATGACCGAGCCTATGCGAGCCT
>JABMDH010000017.1:60882-73299 GCA_015904075.1 Nitrospira sp. | reverse complement strand
TGCCGTGATCCGTGGGGATGTGAACTATATCAGGATCGGCAATCGGACCAACATCCAGGATCTCTGCATGTTACACGTCACCCACGATACCCATCCTCTTCTTATCGGAAACGAGGTCACAGTCGGGCACAGCGTCGTCCTGCACGGCTGTACGATTCACGATCGCGTGTTAGTCGGGATGGGCGCCATCATCATGGACGGGGCGGTTATTGGAGAAGATTCGGTAGTGGGAGCCGGGGCGCTGGTTGTGGAAGGTACCGTTGTCCCGCCGAAGAGCCTCATCCTGGGTTCACCTGCACGGGTCCGACGGCCCGTGACAGACGAAGAATTAGCCTGGATCAAGAAATCTGCCGAGAACTATGTGAAGTACGCCGGGTTGTATATGGGCGGTTCAGTCAAACCGAAGACCGGTTTTCAGATTTGACGGACGTCAAGATTCCTGCCGTCCCTTCTTCCCTACCTTGATAAAACAGATTGGGTCACTGACGAGCGCTGTGGGATACTGTTTCCGCTCCACGTGATAGGGAATCCTGTGTCGGTGGCACCAGTCGGCGATCCACACGACTTCTTCCGTCGAGGTTGTGACCAGGCCGGGTAGACTGAGCTTGGGCATGCACCGATCGACGATCGACTGAACAATCCGACGCTGCTGTTCGAACCTTCCGGGATTAAAGGTGACCGGGTTCGCATTCCCATAGGACAACGGCGAGAGATCGGGAAATCGCTCCGGATCGTTCAAGACACTCACGATCCAGAGATGGTCAAACTTCCCGTTCGCCTCTGCGGCGGTTTTCGCATGAAACCTCACAGGCGTTCCCCGGCAAGCTCGATTGAGGACAGTGACTTCGGATCGGCGAAGGTTATACGGCTCAACCTGGCGCTGGAGATCGATGGCTTCAGCTAGCAGCACAGGCAGCTCTGCGACACCGGCTCCCACGTACAGACTTCGCCCGCCACGCGGCAACTTTTTCAGCAGCGCCCGGGAGAGGTTGATGCCTAGTCGCTCGCAGGGCTTTCGCTTCGCCCGCCAGAACTCATCCCCGCCTTCGTAACAGTAGATTCTCCCCAATATTTTGTAATCGAGCTGAGAGTATGTCTTCCTGATCAGCGACGGTGTTACTGAACTAATCTGCATCGTCATCATGGGGCCCCGTGAGTTTCTGTGAGACAGAAGATTGCTGTTGTGACACCATCTGCAACTGCCGCCATGAAGTCCAGGTTCAATGTGTCGATGGTATCGGTGGGTCGATGGTAGTGGGGATTACGGAAGTTGGCCGTGTCGGTGACCATGACGGCGGGGAAGCCCTGCTCCCAAAAGGCCGTGTGGTCGCTTCGTCTCGTGTCCGGCAGGAGTTCGCCGTTGCCCGGCACGATCAACGGCACGACCGGCAGGTGAGATCGCATCGCTTGTTCAACCGCCATAGTCAGGGAACTCGATAACTGATTGCCGATGACGGCCAGAAAGTTTCCCACTGTCGGAACGGCGACGGGGACTCCCGGCGGAATCTTTTGAGACCCTGCTTCATCCCGTGCGTAACCCACACATTCCAGTATGATCGCACCATGCACGGGTTTGCATGTCGCCATGAGATGGGAGACGTAGGCGCGACTACCCAAGAGATCCTCTTCTTCGAGGCAAAATGCGATGAAGTGGACAGGTCGGCTGAGCGAGGTCTGTGTGATTCGCTGCGCCACGTCGAGCAAGACCGCCAATGCGCTGGCATTGTCATCGGCTCCCGGTGAGCCTGGTACGGTGTCATAGTGTGCGGCGACGATCAGGGGAGGCAGAACGGGTTGGTTTTGTTTTGATGGTGGATGGGCTACTCCGACCACATTCCTATAGCGGCTGCCCAAGGCCTCGAATTCCTGCGTTGCAACGGAGAGACCAGCCTCTGCAAATTGCTCGTACAGATAGGTTTCGGCTTGCTGAAGGAAACTCGTCGAGGAAAAAGGATGACGTTCCCCCACTAAGGCGTGAAGATGGGCTTTGAGCCGGACCTGTGCCGTTGTCGTTTGGTGATTCACGAATGACGGTTGACGAGTGACAACACGGCCTAGGCGACGATCTCGGTTCCGATCCCCTTCCGGGTGAAGATCTCGAGGAGAATTGCATGGGGGGTCCGGACGTCGATGATGTGCGCTTTTCCGACACCGGCGTCGATCGCATCCAGGCAGGCATGCACTTTCGGCAGCATGCCTTCCGTGATCGTCCCCTTCTTCACCATGCGCTGGACATCTTTGCGCGAGACGGTCGAGAGGTGGTGGCCTTTGGCATCGCGAATGCCTTTGATGTCCGTCATCATGACGAGCTTTTCCGCGCGCAGGGCGCCCGCGATAGCGCCTGCGACCAGATCGGCATTGATGTTGTAAGTATTCCCTTCGCGATCGGTTCCGATCGGAGCGATGATGGGGATATAGTGATCGCCTTGAAGTTTATGGAGCAGGCTCGGATCGACCCGTTCAATATCGCCGACGAGCCCGAAATCCCCGTCGTCGTCCTTGTCGTCCAGGTCGCGCTCCAGACTTTCTGCCCATGCCTTGGCTGTCAGCGGCTTGCTTAAAATCAATCCTCCGTCTTTTCCGCTCAGGCCGACTGCGCTGCCGCCGTGCCGGTTGATGAGATCGGTGATCTCCATGTTGATTTGCCCGGCCAAGACCATTTCGACGATTTCCATCGTTGCTTCATCGGTGACGCGGACACCGTGCCGGAACTTTGCTTCGATCCCGAGCCGATCCAGCATCTTGTCGATCTGAGGGCCTCCGCCGTGGATGATGACCGGATTGATCCCGACGTATTTCAACAGTACGACATTTTGTGCGAACCGTTCTTTTAAGGAGGCATCCGTCATCGCATGGCCGCCGTACTTCACCACGACGGTCTTTCCGCGGAATGTCCGAATGTAGGGTAAGGATTCGATCAGGACGTTGGCTTTTTTGATGAGTCTGTTCATGGGCTACTCCATCAGCGACAGACGAGAGTTGCGTCTCGCCTAGAGAATATACCGGCTCAGATCCTGATCTTTTACCACGTCTTTGAGTCGGTCACGCACATACTCTGCCGTGATGTTCACGGCTTTGTCCGGCCACTCCGCTCCCGCGAATGAAATCTGTTCCAGCAGCCGCTCCATAATGGTAAAGAGACGGCGCGCGCCGATGTTTTCTGTTCGTTCGTTGACCTGCACCGCAATGTCGGCAATGGCCTCCAGGCCGTCCCTGGTGAACTCGACGGCGAGACCTTCCGTCGCCAACAGGGCTTGATACTGCCGGACCAGCGCCCCTCTCGGTTCGGTGAGAATACGCACAAAATCGTCTTTCGACAAGGGGCTCAGTTCGACTCGTATTGGAAAGCGCCCTTGGAGCTCCGGAATCAGGTCGGACGGCTTGGCCAGAACGCGTGGAAGCGGTTTGGGCAGTTTGGGGCTCCGGATATCATCCGCCGGATTCTTCTGTACCGATCCTTCACGCAGAAGAAATCGGTAGAAACTCCGTACGACAGCCAGCTTTCTCGCCAGGGATGAGGCTTTCTCACCTTTTCGATCCAACCGGTGAAGGTACGCCCGGATATCTTCAGCCGTGACATGGTCTGCTCGAATCGAACGTGATGCGTGGCTTGTTTCAGAGAGAAATGCGGTCAACTGCCGGAGATCCGACCGGTAATTGCGAATGGTCTCACCCGATGCATTTCGCTCGACTTCAAGAAAGCTCATGAAAGCCCGGATTGCGTCTTCCATGATGCAAAGTCCTCAAGAGCCCGTTGGGCGATCAAGCGCCGTTTCATTTCTTTGTCCCTCGGCGTGCTGGACAAGGGAGGAAACAGGCCAAAATTCGTGTTCATCGGCTGAAAGTGGCGGGGATCGGACAGCGCCACGTGAGCGACCAGACATCCATGCGCCGTCGTCGGCGGAGGCGTCACCGTCGGTTCCCCGTTCAAGACCCGCACCGCATTGATGCCGGCCAGGCCACCCATCGCCGCCGATTCGGTATAGCCCTCCACGCCGACCAATTGCCCTGCGAAGAACAACGTGTTGCGGGCTTTGAATTGCAGCGTGGTGGTGAGTAACTGGGGCGAGTTGATAAAGGTATTGCGATGTAAGCTTCCATAGCGCAGAAACTCCGCACGTTCCAAACCTGGAATCAGGCGGAAGACGCGTTTTTGTTCCGGATACGTGAGCTTGGTCTGAAATCCAACCAGGTTGTAACAGGTACGATGCACATTCTCGGTTCGCAGTTGTACGACGGCGGCGGGCCGCAGACCGGTTCGGGGATCTGCCAAACCGACCGGTTTGAGCGGCCCGAACTGCATGGTGTGACGACCGCGCTCTGCCATGACCTCGATCGGGATGCAGGCCTCAAAATAGGGCGTTTTCTCAAAGTCCTTGGGCTGAACCTTTTCGGCTGCAAGGATCGCGTCATAGAAGGTGTTGTACTGTTCCTCTGTCATGGGACAGTTAAGATAATCGTCGGAGCCTTTGTCGTAGCGGGAGGCACGGAAGACGATATCCATATCGATCGAGTCTGCGTCGATGATCGGTGAGATGGCATCGAAGAAATAGAGATGCTGCGATTGGGTCACGGCGCGAATGGCCTGGGAGAGTGCATCGGACGTCAACGGACCGGTGGCCACGATGCAGACACAGTCGGTGGGGATGTCGGCGATCTCCTCGTGAAGAATTCTGATATTCGGGTGGCTTTCCAACGTCCGGGTAATAGTCGACGAGAATTGATCACGATCGACTGCCAGTGCCGATCCGGCCGGAACTTTGGATTGTTCGGCTGAGGCGATAATCAGGGAGCCCAGCCGGCGCATTTCTTCCTTAAGTACACCGGGCGCGTTGTGTGGATCGATCGACCCCAACGAATTTGAGCAGACGAGTTCGGCCAAGCCGCCGGTTTTGTGCGCCTTCGTCATTTCCTTCGGGCGCATCTCGTAGAGCGTGACTCTGGCGCCACGGTTTGCCGCCTGCCAGGCCGCTTCCGATCCAGCCAGACCACCACCCACGATGACGATGTCATCTCTCATGCGATCGACCATCCTTGCCAGGGAAAGGAGCCCATTCTAGAAACCGTGTTTTAGTGAAGTCAAGGCAGCTGGCATACAGATTCAGGTTGGTGACGGAGCATCAGGACAAGGTTCGCATTGAACCATGCCGAAAGCCCATGCTAGACTCCACGCGATGGGCGATTAGCTCAGTGGTAGAGCGCTTCCTTCACACGGAAGAGGCCACAGGTTCGATACCTGTATCGCCCACCATGCGTTCTCTGCCGGTGCCACATTCCTTGCCCTCCAAAACAGCAATTTTCATAGGAATCTCGAATCTCCGTGAATTCTGGACAGAACGGGAGATGTCGGCTACACTTCCCCTAGCGTTTTACAAGACTGAATCGGTGGTCTGAATGTGGACCAAACCAAGCGAGGTAATACCATGAGAGCGATGTCGTGGGCTGTCGGTATTGCGATGGTAACGATGGTTGTAACTGGTTGCGCAACCACCGGTCAACAGAGTGCGGATAACAAGGAATACGCCCCTCCTACAAGCATTTACAACATTCTGGATAGCACCGCGTTGGTGTATTCGAACCCCGCTGCCGGATCGGCCATCAATGACCATCCGCTTCGTTGGATTGGATTCATGTCACACCCAATCGGCCATGCTTTCGATTATGGGGTCAATCGTCCGATGTATACTCTTGGCGGCAGTATCCCCTATATTTTTGGGTACACCGCTGAGGATAGTATGCTGGACGCACAACGCCACTAGCTTGCATCGACAGGTTGTCTCCGATGGGCCTGCTTCTCTCCGAGGAGCAGGCCCTTGTTTTTACTCTTCGCCAAGCATCCCTAAATCGTGTATCGTCTAGACAAGGCCATCTTTCCCTTGAGGAGTTCCTAATGGGCTGGCATATACGTCTGGCGAGTGTTCTGTTGGTTGTCCTCGTCATGGTTGGGTGTAGCCAGACGGTATCCGTGCGTCCCCCCCTTCCCCCTTCTGCGACGGATCTGGTCCTTCTCAAATCAACGGTACTCTGCGAACGCAAACCAGAGTTTTTGAAGAAGCATGCGTCGATGGCCCCCAAGTCGAATGTATGGGGCAGTGGACAGGAAATTGTGATTCCGCAGGCAAAAAGTGCGTCGAAGGGAGAGGAATCGTATTTTGTCGATGAGGACGGACTCCTCGTCGGAGCCCTCTTCACCTTTCCGAAGGGATTGAATCTTGACCACTATCCAGTGCTTCGAGACACACTGTCCCGGCTGAAACCTGCGCTGGAGTTCTATTTGAACGTGTCGCAACTGGAGATGAAAGCGAACATGGAGGCTAGCAGCATCTTCGAAACCGGAGATGAGAAGAGCACCACACAATACTTGGTCACCGGTTCACGGGATCACCCGATCCTGCTTCAGGCGTCATTTACCATCGACCCCTATGTGCGCTTGTTCTCTCCCTATCGCCGGGAGTTTCTCGATCGGCTCAGGAACTCCAAAGTGGGGAAAGGTGGTCTCACCATCGAAAGCCAGGGCAGCGAGGACAAGGAGCCGTTTCTCGCACTCCAGCAATTCGCCCGCGGACAAACCGCGCAACTGGCCTACTGTGGCGACAAGAATTATGACATCGCAGGGGATGCGTATCAAAAAGCCATTGCCGGCGGGTTTACGAACAAGGTGTGGCTTGCCGAAGCGCATCATAAGCTCGGTCTGGCTTCGGCGGCCAAAGGTCAATTTGACAAGGCGAAAACCGAGATGCTGCAATCCCTCGCGATCAGACCCAACATTCCGGAAGTCTTGAACAACCTCGGCACGGTCCATGTCAAACTTGGTGAAAGTACTGCGGCGTTAAGTCTGTTTGAGCGGGCCGTGACCCTGCGCCCCAATTATGCCGTGGCCCGGTATAACCTTGCGGAGGCCTACGAACCGACCAATCCTAAGCGCGCATTGGCAGAATACGAAACATTCCTTGCCCTGGTCGAAGGGATTCCCGAAGAAGAAGGTCGAGCTGCCCACGTGAACGAACGAATCAAAGCTTTGAAACAGTAACTCCTGCCCTCTGCTCGCAGCAGCCCGCTGGCGACAAAAGTCAGTTATTTCAAATCCGGTTTTGAGCTGCTGTTATTTAGCTCGACGGGGGATGAAGGGAAGCGGCTAACGGTTGGCCCGTTCTTCCTGCTCTTGGAGGGTCTTGCACTCGATACAGAGAGTTGTGACCGGACGGGCTTTGAGGCGTTTGTAAGGAATGTCTCCGTCGCAGCGCTCGCAAATCCCATAGGTGCCGCTGCTCATTCGATCCAAGGCCTCTTCGATCTTCTTGAGCAACTTCCGCTCGCGATCACGAATCCGCATCGAAAAATTCTGGTCGATTTCGGCCGATGCTTGATCGCTGACATCAGGAAACGATTCGAGGTCTGGCCGGTTCGTCAGCACTTCCTCAACCTCTTCGAGGATTGCCGCGCGTTGGCGCTCGAGGGCACGGCGAATATCAGGATACTTGGCCGATGCCGCGCCTGATTTCTTCTTATTCTTGCGAGCCGGGGGTGTGGAGGCTGCTGTGGTCGATTTTTTTGCCGAGGGAACGCGTTTAGCGGTAGAACGGACCTTCATGGCCCTCCTCAACTCTTGAGCGTGGATAGCACGGAGAAACTATAGCAGGCCGATTGAGAAGGGGTCAACGGGGCAACATCAATGGGTTTACAGATCTCGCCGCCCCTCAATGGATTTCAGCAACGTCACTTCATCCGCATACTCAATGTCCATTCCAACAGGGATCCCGTAGGCGATGCGAGAGACCCGCACTCCGAACGGCTTGAGGAGCCTGGTGAGATAGATCGCGGTGGCTTCTCCCTCGATGGTCGGGTTCGTCGCGAGAATGACTTCCTCCACACCGCCCAGTTTGATACGGTCGGCTAGTTCTTCAGCCCGGATATCCCCGGGACCAATGCCATCGAGTGGGGAGAGTGCCCCTAACAAGACATGGTACAGTCCCCGATGGACGCCGGCCCGCTCGATGGCATAGAGCGTGCTCGGTTCTTCAACGACGAGGATCTTCGTACGGTCCCGCTTCGGGTCCAGACAGAATTCGCACAGGTCTCCCTCGGCAATGTTGCGGCATTGACGGCAGAATGCCAGCCCGTCCTTCACCGCCCGAATTGCATCGGCCAAACGCAAGGCATCGTCCCGCTCGGCCTTCATGAGGAAAAAGGCTAACCGTTGTGCGCTCTTTTGACCGACCCCGGGGAGTCGAACGAGTTCCTTGATCAGCCGTGCCAGCAACCCCTGTTGGTCGACGGCCATCGTTAAAACAGGCCTGGGATTTTCATCCCGCCGGTGAGGGCCTTCATCTCACTCTCCATCAGTTCTTTGGCTTTTCGTAGCGCCTCATTGGTCGCCGCCACGACGAGATCTTGCAGCATGTCCACATCGCCGCTCTTGACGATCTCGGGGTCGATCGCCACGCTGACAATCTGCATGGCGCCGTTTGCGGTCACCGTGACGATTCCACCGCCGGCTGTCCCGCTGGCGGTCTTCGACGCCGCCTGTTCCTGGAGTTTCGCCATCTGTTCCTGCATGGCCTGGGCTTGCTTGAGGATGTTGTTCATATTGCCGAAAGGACTTTTCATTCGGTGACCTCCTTCTGGGCTACTCGTCGGACCTCGGTCAATTCTGCGCCGAAGATCTCGATCGCCTGTTTCACTGTAGGATTGGCCCGTGCCCGTTCAAGTAGCACAAGCCGCTGGTCCTGTTCTTTGGCTGCCCGCACTTGCGCCATCGTCGGCCCCGGAGGGTCCGTCTCGGCAAGCTCAACAATACGAATCCGCACCGGAGTACCGGACTGCTCCTGGCACAGTGTCGCCAGCGCCAGGAGATGCTCTTCTTTTTCCAATCTGGTCCGTGCCAAGGTCGCGTGTTTGGCAAATCCGATCGTCACAAGGCCCCCCTCTATGCCAAGAAACCTGCCGGCCTCCAGAAACGGGGCGATATTGGGAAACGAAGCGGCGATCTCGTTCTGGATGGTTTCCCAATTCAGTGTGGCTTGTCCGGCCTCGGGTTGGGTAATAGCGGCGATTGGGGTAGCCGTTGTTTCCTTGGGTGTCGGCTGATCGGGCGGCCGCTGCGGCATCGGCCTTTCCCCTGGTTTCGGTTGTGACCGTGAGACGGGTTTGGATTCCGGCTGAGAGGCGGCCGGATCTGTACGGCCCGACGACGTAGACGTGGCGACGGATGGAGCCGTGGACGAGGCCGTTGATCGTGAATCAATGGCTTCTGAACGGACGGGAGATTTTTGTCCTGCAGGTGCCGGCGTTGCTTGAAGGAGGCGGGGATCGCCGGAGTCTCGCCGTCGTAACAAGCGCGTTGCCCGGATCGCCGCGGTTTCCAGTACGAAACGTGGATGGGCGCTGAGCCGGAGAGAATCTTCTGCCTGAATAAACAGGGTCAGCAGTTCCTGAAGTTGTTCCGGTGTCAGGGGCTTGGCATCCGTTGCCAGCTGTTTGATGTCCTCCTCGGAGGCTTCAATCAAGCCGCGCAACTCGGCCGTCGACGGAACGACGGACGCTACGAGCAGATTACGGATCTGCTCCACGACGCCGTCACAGAACGCCCGCAAGTCATGCCCCTGGTCCATCAGGTTCGCCAGGACGGTGAGTGCGGCAGAACTATCTTGGATCATCACAGCTTTGACGATGCCTTGCACCAGTTCGTGAGGCACAGCTCCGAGGAGCGCTTCGAGATCCGGGTGATTCACTCAAGGCTCAAGACACTTGCGGTGCCTATTCATCCGCGATCACTCTCGATACGGCCCGAAAGAACGGGCGGGTCACACGAAGTGCGGTATGGCGGATCCGCCATTGTGCATCGTCATAATAAAAATGGCGAGATCTCGCCATCATTTGCCACAGCAAATGGTGGCGGAGAGGGTGGGATTCGAACCCACGGTCGAGTTACCCCGACGCATGCTTTCCAAGCATGTCGATTCGGCCACTCTCGCACCTCTCCACGGCCGGGACAGTCAAAGAGGCGGCATCTTAACATGGGCCCTGATGAGCGGCAAGGTGAACAGGGGCTCTTCCGCTTGATTCAACAAGGAATCTGCGGAGTCTGTACATGGTGACAAATTTTGCCCCCTACCTGATTCCTCAATCGTATGGGTTGACACTTGGATACATCCAACGGTACAAAAGCTGTACAGCATCACGTGTTTTTTCGGTTCGAGATATCGCGGTAGCAGCTCCGCGGACAGGCGCACTTGTGCGAGAGTGGCGGAACTGGCAGACGCGCGAGACTTAGGATCTCGTGGGTAACCGTGGGGGTTCAAGTCCCCCCTCTCGCACCATAAAAAAGTCGATAACGATCGCTCGAGAGTATCCGACGCTGAAGAGAAGGATTCCCACCCGATGAAAATGGAAATGACAGAATTGGGTCCCATGAAACGCGCGTTGAAAATCGAGGTGCCGGCCGACGAAGTCACGCAGCGATTTTCCCGGGCCTACGTTGAGCTGAACCGCCAAGTCCGCATTCCCGGGTTTCGACCAGGGAAAGCCCCGTTGGCCATTTTGGAAAAACGCTATGCCAAAGCCATAGAAGAAGACGTCATCCGAGGCCTCATTCCGGATTATTACGATCAAGCCGTCAAGCAGGCGGGGATCAGCCCTGTGGTCGTAGAAATTCCGCCTCTGGATCGCGTCAAAATTAAGAAGGATTCGCCATTTACATTCACCGCGACCGTTGAGATCAAACCTACGATCGAACTGCGTGATTATAAGGCGCCCAGTCCCATTTCCCTCAAACCGGACAAGCGGGCGGTGGCGGATGAGCAGGTGGACCGTGCACTGGAAGTGTTGCGTGAGCAACAGGCGAGATTAGACGCAGCGCCTGCTGGAACGGCCTTGGCCGAAGGCGACTATGCCGTGGTCTCCCTCGAAGGGTTCTTGGACGGCGGGCCGCTTGATGGCACGAAGAAAGAGGGCCATCTCCACAAAGTCGGCTCGAAGGCCGCCTTGCTTGGTATTGAAGTCGACGCTCACCTGGTCGGCAAGGTGGAAGGGAGCGTCATCGAGATCGCTCAACCGTATCCGGCCAGCCACCCCGACCTTCGGGTCGCGGGCAAAACCGTCCAGTTCCGTTTGAGCATCACGGGAGTCAAGCATAAGCAGCTCCCCGGTCTTGACGACGAGTTTGCCAAGGACTGTGGTCCATACGCGTCGATCCAGGAACTGAAGGATACGGTACGCGGTGAAATGGAAAAGGCGCTCAAGAAAGACATCGAACAGTCGTACAAAGATACGATCCTCTCGCGTCTGGCGGACACCTATCATTTCGATCTGCCTGAGACCCTCGTCGAGCGGGAGCTCGATACCATTGTCCGGCAGAAACTTCAGGAGCGGCACCGAAGCAAGGATGCGGACCCGCTTCTTGCCGCAGACGCGGAGGAAAGCCGGCGGATTCGCGAGGAGCATCGGGAGGCCGCGAGTCGCCGCGTGAAGGTGGGCTTGATCCTCGAAGCCGTTGCGGAAAAAGAAGGGCTGTCCGTCACCGAGGCGGACTTGAACGATGAAGTGACCCGATTGGCCTCGGAACTCCGGGTGCCGCTGGCTGACCTGGTGAAAATGATTCAGGCCGGCGGACAGGATTCTATCGAGAAGTTGCGTACGAAGATCCTGGCGGATCAGGCGCTGGATTTTGTCTACCGACACGCGGTGATTCAAGGATAACGACGGTGCCGGCGCAACCTGGCCTCAATGCAGAGGAAGGCTGTCGCGGAAAGGATTTGACGACATGTTGGTTCCCATCGTGGTCGAACAAACCAATCGAGGCGAACGTGCCTACGACATTTATTCACGACTCCTCAAAGACCGCATTATTTTCCTCGGAGCCCCGATCGATGACGTGTTTGCCAATTTGGTGATCGCGCAGCTCCTTTTTCTGGAAGCGGAAGATCCTGAGAAAGACATCAATCTCTACGTCAATTCCCCCGGTGGCAGTGTCACGGCCGGATTGGGTATCTACGACACCATGCAGTATGTGAAGCCGCCGATCAACACGATTTGTCTGGGCCAAGCAGCCAGCATGGGCGCGTTGTTGTTGACTGCTGGCACGAGAGGCAAACGGTTTGCGTTGCCCAATGCGCGCGTGATGATTCACCAGCCGCTGGGCGGTTTTCAGGGGCAAGCCACGGAGATCGACATCCATGCCAGGGAAATTCTGAAGATCCGGGAACGCCTGAACGAGATCATGGCCAAGCATACGGGTCAGACCATCGAAAAAATCTCCCACGATACTGAGCGGGATTATTTCATGTCCGCTGAAGAAGCCAAGCGATACGGGCTTATCGATGAAGTCATCACGCGGCCGCCCAAAGTCGTCAAGGCGGCGGAATCCGGTGACAGCGGCAAGGATGAGGCCAAGAGCAAGTAACATCAGGAGGGCACATG
>JABMDH010000017.1:59078-60782 GCA_015904075.1 Nitrospira sp. | reverse complement strand
CAATCGGAAATCCATGGGATTTGGAGCCGAGATTCGAGGGCGAAGCGAGATCCGTTTGGGCGATCTTCTCGCCAAAGTGCAGCCCGAAGATTTCCTCAAATACGGGCTGATCCCCGAATTTGTCGGACGTCTGCCGGTCGTGGCTACTCTGGAGGAACTGGATGAGCGGGCGCTTATCCGAATCCTCACAGAACCTCGAAACGCGCTGACGAAGCAATATGAGAAGCTATTGTCGTTTGAAAAAGTGAAACTGAGATTTACCGAAGGGGCGTTGGGCGCCGTTGCGCGGAAAGCCTATGCGCAAAAAACCGGTGCGCGAGGGCTCCGGGCCATCTTGGAAGAGGTTATGCTGGACATCATGTATGATGCTCCATCCCAGAAACAGATCAAAGAAGTCGTCATTACCGAAGATGCGATTACGGGAAAAAACCCGCCAATCCGCATATTTGAGCAGGAGATCGACGCAAAAAGCGCGTAGCAGTAGGCACATGCGCGGGGCCATGCATCACAGCCCCGCGCGATTGCCGCGCTCCTGTTTCCCCTGTGTCTCCACCCGCCCCGTTCTCGCGATCAGCCAAGTCGGCATTTTCTGTGTCGTAGAACTCTCAGCTTTTTCTCGACAAGCTGGCACACTGCGCTATACTTGCGACGTACGAATCTGCCACGAGCAAGAAGAAGAGGATCGCCTGTGAAATACCCTATTGCATCCAGCCTTCGTCATCGAGGAAAAACGCTTGAGCTTGATGAGACACGCGAACTGGTGACGTTATTGGGGATCAACGGAGAACAGATCGGCAGTTTGTCGTGGGACTTCGTGATCGACCAGATCATGGCGTACCGCAAATTGTCTGTTCAGAAAGAAGTCCGCTCCGAGCCGCGGATCTCGCTGGCATTTCGGGTTCGCTACAATACTCCGGAAGGGCAGAAATTCGAGAGTCGGGCGGGAGGTATCGGTGGCGGTGGTATGTTTATCGAAAGCCACGTGCCGCTTCCCGTGGGAACCAAACTGTTCATGGAGTTCTCACTTCCGGAAAAGCCAGACGAATGGCTTCCGACGAAGGGGGTTGTGGCATGGGTGTGTCCCAAAGCCGATCAATATACGTTTAGTCCCGGGATGGGAGTGCAGTTTACAGAGGTCGCGCAGAATATCCGCGACCGGATTCTTGAGTTGGTGAAATCGGCGCAGGTGAAAACCCAAGCAGCCTAGGACCCTGTCCTGCTTCCTCGTGCACGAGGTCGAATCACGACCATGAAATTTTCAGTCATTTCTACGGTGGGCCATCAAGACAAAACCTTGATCGTTGATGCCGACCTCGAAACAGTCGCCGTGCAAGATCCATCGGGGAAGGTGCTGGGCGACATGCCTTGGGGCGAGATCATCGAACGGGTCCTCGCCGGCGACGATACCGCATTCGCCCATTGCCGCGCATACCCGCGCGCTCCCCTTGCCATCAAGGTGCAGTGTTCGACGCCTGACGGGAAGAAGTTCGAGAGTCTCGCCGCAGGAATCGGAGGAGGCGGGTTGTTTATTGAGAGTAGCTCCCCGCTGGCGTTGGGAACGGAACTGTCTCTCGAATTCGCGCTGCCTGATCGGCCTCTGGAAAAACTGAAAGCCAAAGCGAAGGTGGCCTGGGTTCGCAAGAAACCGGAGCGGTATCTCCTGTTTCCCGGAATGGGTGTGCAATTCGTGGATATCGATAGCAA
>JABMDH010000017.1:51183-58978 GCA_015904075.1 Nitrospira sp. | reverse complement strand
GATCAATATACGTTTAGTCCTGGGATGGGAGTCCAGTTTACAGAAGTCGCGCAGAATATTCGCGACCGGATTCTCGAGTTGGTGAAATCGACGCAGGTTAAAATCCAAGCGGCCTAGGATCCTGTCCTGCTTCCTCGTGCGCGAGGTCGAATCACAACCATGAAATTTCCAGTCATCTCTACTGCGGGCCATCAGGGCAAAACCATGATCGTCGATGCCGACCTCGAAACAGTCGCCGTGCAAGATCCATCTGGGAGGGTATTGGGCGATATGCCTTGGGGCGAGATTATCGAACGAGTGCTTGCCGGCGAAGATACCGCATTCGCCCATTGCCGCGCATACCCGCGTGCCCCGCTTGCCATCAAGGTGCAGTGTTCTACGCCTGATGGGAAGAAATTCGAGAGTCTCACTGCAGGAATCGGAGGAGGCGGGTTGTTTATCGAGAGTAGCTCCCCGCTGGCGTTGGGAACGGAATTCTCTCTCGAATTCTCGCTGCCTGATCGGCCCCTGGAAAAACTGAGAGCCAAAGCAAAGGTGGCCTGGGTTCGCAACAAACCGGAGCGGTATCTCCTGTTTCCCGGAATGGGTGTGCAATTCGTGGATATCGATAGCAAGGTGCAAAATCTGCTCGTAGGGCTGGTCGAGGCATTGAATCGGAGCCGAACTCGCGCTCAGACCTGAATCGCAGGGGGCGTGGTTCATCCACGGATTGAGTCAACGCACGGTCTCCCGCACGACCGATTCCAGTGTTGCGGTGATTGATGTAGCCCCAAGAATCGCACACGATACACAGTTTCCTTCCGAACGCTCACCATAAAAAGCCGTGCCATAGACGATCCAAAGGGCCGGATGGCTTGAACCTCATCCGTTTCTCTTAGCCCACTGAACAGTCTGTGAAAACGATACGTGCCTGATATGGGAGTTACGCAGGCTTCGGGGGATCTTCCTGAACTGCTGCCGGTTCTGCTGCGGCGTCAAGAGATTGTTGAAGTTCTTTGTGTGCGGCATCCATTTCAGCCTGAAGCGTGCGCATCTCAGGGGCGATGCTGTTGCGGACATCAGTCGCCGCTTGCCGGAATGTGCGTAAGACGTCGCCCATGCCTTCACCGAGGCTCTGCATGTCTTCGGGAGAAACCCCTGACGGAGCAGGCGCGGCCTTGGCCTTTAGTGCGGCTTGCTGGGCTTGCACACGGGCGACCGCGTCCTTGTTCACAATTGCTGAAGGGCGCTTGCCGGATGGCTTCGTTTGGGTCCCCGGTGGCAAAGGGGGATATTGACCACGGGCCATCGGAGCAGGTGCCGCCGCGCGCTCTTCCATCGTGACCACATGTTGGGCCGGTGTCTCGGCAGCTTGTGGCGCTCGATCTGAGGCGGCCTTCGATATATTGTGAGGGGCTTGTGGCCCGGTATTGTAGAGTAATGACGCGGTAGTCCCGGGCGTCATTTCAGGACCAGGGGCATAGGGGGTATTGGGTTTGATGGCTGTGGTTGCCGTGCTCGATGCGCCAGGAGTCTGAATCGGCACAGAAGCGATCGGCTGAGGGTGCTCAGACCGTGCAGACGGTGTTGCTTGTTGAGACTGCGTCTCGACCGGAGGCGGGGCGTCGTGAACTTCCTTTTTGAAACCTTTCAAGGCCTTGCCGACACCTTCGCCGATCTGCGGCAAGCGGCCTGCTCCAAAAATGATCAAGATAATGGCCAGAATGATGAGGAGCTCAGAAATTCCCATTGTTCCGAACATGGCTGCTCCGCTTATTCAAGCCGCACAAGAGACTTGACCGACCCGTGAGACAGAGTGAATCTAGCTGCCCTCTCCGCAGAGTGTCAAGAAAGGGAGGGCATGGAGCGAGCCGGAGAGGGCGGAACGGTCGTGAAGATCACAGAATGGGAACAATGTCGGTTTGGAGAGGTTCGCCATACACCAAGGCTTCCCGTTCAGATACATAGACATCGAGTTCGCTGCGAATGCCAAATTCCCCAGGTAGATAAATGCCCGGCTCGATGGAAAAGCAGGTTCGAGCCGAGCCAGATAGGGAACGGCATTGAGGGGCGAATACTGCATGGCGATACGGCGTCGGTTGCGTAGCAACGATGAGAGTAAGGTGCGTTGTTGTTCCCACGACACATACTGTTGAGCGTGGCCTGGCAATTCGTCCAAGACATGAGGCTCGATCCGGTGGAGCAGCTTGACCGGCTCTCCTGTCGCGGGAATCCAATAGTACCA
Organism: Nitrospira sp.; assembly: GCA_015904075.1. The sequence goes on along the minus strand of JABMDH010000017.1, from coordinate 56,754 downwards.
ACGCCGCGTGACATGCTGTCCGGGATCCAGGAGCAGAACCCGATAGGCCAACGGGTCGCTTCCACGAAAATCGTAGAAGAGCCATCCGTCAAGCCCATCCATTTCTTGAAGGGCGCGCTGGATCGATGCCACCCGCTCGCTATGCACGGTCATACTCATACGGGTGCATCTTATCGTTGAGGTCGAAAGGCGTCAATCGAACGCTGGTCCTCAGAACGCATCATGGTACAATATGCGCCGTATGGATCAGGCATCATTATCTGAACGTTCATCCTACCGGGTGACGTTATTCTTTGGGCCGGAGCCGGTGGAGAAGGAGGCCGGTGTTCAGGCCTGCGTATTCAACGTCAAGAAGCGAAGCTGGAAGGCCGGTGTGCAAGTGTCCGTGGAAATCGGATCTGAACAGCTGGCGAACCTTCGTCACAACGTGCGGCTTGTCGATCGTCTGGCCGAAGTCTTGATGACGCTGTCGCCGGACGAGCGTCCCGCGTATCAAGAACGTGCGGAGGATTTGTTCGTCCAGTCCGTGACGTGGTGCAAACTCGATCTCTGCTTGCGAGCCGGCTTGACTCAGGAAAACCAGCGAATCGCAGCGGTCGATTTCGTGTCTGAGCTGGATCGGTCCGTTGTTACCCGCACGGAGTATGTGATGGCCTACATTATGACGGAGCTGGATGTGGTGCCCGATCGCTCATCGCAACCATCTCCTTAGATCTTTGAACTGGCAGGGGGTTTGCATCCGTTGAGGAATTTGTTATAAGGCCTATTAGGTGATAGATATCGTGTATGGCGTTTCCATCGTTCATGATTTCGCGCAACAGTAGAAGGAGGTAGTTCAATGAATAGGTCTGGATATTATGGTCGACTCCCGCTCGTCACATGCATCGTAGCGGTAGGGTTCTTTTCCCTGATCACAACGTTCACCACCCCGGCCTGGAGTCAGGCGTCGGGCTCGGACCAGCAGCAAGGAACGGCCACGGGGGCCGGCATGCAAGCGGCGGCGGCGGTGAGCACGATTCTGTATTTTCCATTCAAAGGAGCGTTTGCGATCGGCGGTGGCCTCGTCGGCGGCCTCGCCTATCTTTTCTCGGGCGGCAGTGAACAAACAGCCAAAAGCATCTGGATCCCGAGCATGTACGGCACCTACGTCATCGTACCCGAACACCTGACCGGCGACCGTCCGGTGCGATTCCTGGGAGTCGCTGCCGAGAGTGAACGCGCGACGGCCGTACCAGTCCAATAGTTATGAAGCCTGTGATCGGTGTGACACCGGATTTCAATGCCGGTGACAGGAAGGATATGGGCGGGAGCGAGCCCACCTACTTTCTTCGGGCTCGCTATATACGGGCTATCGAAGAACTTGGCGGGGTTCCGCTCATCCTGCCTCTCGTGGCTGCGCCGGCTGCCAGGCGGAGGCTGCTTGACGGGGTTGACGGGCTTCTTCTCACCGGCAGTGGCCCGGACCTCCCTCCCCGTCTCTACGGGGAACGCCAGCGGTACAAATTTCCGCTTGTGAGTGAGCGGCGCGCCGATTTCGAACTCGATCTGGTCTTCCTGGCTCGAACCCGCGATCTTCCTCTGTTAGGAATTTGTGGAGGCATGCAGACGGTCAACGTCGCGTGCGGTGGCAACCTCTTCCAGGATATTCCGTCGCAGGTTCAGCATGCGCTGGACCATCGCCAACAGAAAAAAGCGATCCACGTGTCTCATCCAGTGGCGGTGACACCCAAGAGCCTGCTCCGGAAAATTGTCGATCGGGCAACATTGATGGTGAACAGTTCCCATCATCAATCCGTCAAGCGGGTGGCGCCGTCGCTGGTGGCGAGCGCTATCGCTCCCGATGGAATCGTCGAAGCGATCGAGTCGCCCCAACACCGGTTTCTGCTGGCGATTCAATGGCATCCTGAATTTCTCTTCGAGCGCCACACTGCCCATCGGCGGCTGTTCGAGGCGCTGCTGCGGGCTGCACGGCGGCCCCGCGCATGATCCGCACACGATCTATCACGCGGCCAGAATGCCGTCCGTATTGCGGTCCGCCTGCTATACTTGATTCCAAATGGAGTCCGGGCCGTTGATCCCACGACAGCCGATCCCACCACGCCTGACGCAGGGGACTTTGTGATCAGCCGCCTCTTTCGAACAAAATCAATCGAACAGTGTCTTGCTGACGCGGATCGTCCTGAGCATCGCCTCAAGAAAACACTGACGGTCTGGAATCTCACGGCTCTCGGCATCGGCGCGATTATCGGGACCGGCATTTTCGTGCTGGTCGGCACCGCCATTGTGGGCGATGCACATCGGGCTGGGGCCGGGCCAGGCATCGTGCTCTCCTTCGTTCTCTCGGGGCTGACCTGCGCCTTGGCGGCCCTGTGCTATGCGGAATTTTCGGCGATGATTCCGGTCGCCGGCTCCGCCTACACCTATTCCTATGCCACGCTCGGAGAATTTCTTGCCTGGCTGACCGGATGGAATTTGATTTTGGAATATGGAGTCGCCTGCGTTGCCGTGGCCATCGGCTGGTCCGGGTACTTCAATAATTTGCTCAAGCTGGCAGGGCTGGAACTTCCCTATTGGGCCACGAATCCTCCGCATTGGGCCGGAGGACCGGAAGGCAGCATCGCCAATTTTCCGGCTGCCATCATCGTGCTGCTGATCACGATCATTCTGGTCATCGGGATCAAAGAAAGCGCCCGTGCCACCGGTTATATCGTCGCGTTGAAGCTGGCGGTCATTGTGTTCTTCCTCGCTGTCGGGACTCCCGCCGTGAACCCGGAGAACTGGACCCCGTTCATGCCGCAGGGGTTTGAGGGGGTACGGTCTGCAGCGGCGGTGATTTTCTTTGCCTACATTGGCTTCGATGCCGTGTCTACTGCTGCGGAAGAGGCCCGCAATCCTCAACGGGATGTGCCATTGGGCATCATCGGCTCTCTCGCGGTCTGTACCGTGTTGTATGTGGCTGTGGCAGCAGTGCTGACCGGACTTGTGCCTGTAAGCCAGATCGATATTCATGCTCCGGTGGCGGAGGCGCTGAGTCTGGTCGGGTACAAATGGGGGGCGGTGGTTGTGGCGATCGGCGCCGTCGCCGGGATCACCAGCGTCCTGGTGGTGATGATGCTTGGGCAGATCCGCGTGTTTTTTGCCATGTCGCGCGACCGGCTGCTGAGTCCGTCACTCTCGGTTGTGCATCCGCGGTTCGGCACGCCCCATCGAGCGACGATTCTGACCGGGGTAGCCGTCGCCATCCTGGCCTCGCTGTTTCAGATCGGCGATGCAGCCGATATGACGAACATCGGAACATTTTTTGCCTTCGTGCTGGTGTGTGTCGGTGTGGTGCTGCTCCGGTACACGCGTCCGAATCAGCCCCGCCCGTTTCGCCTCCCCCTGATGCCGCTCGTGCCGCTTCTCGGCATGGGGGCGTGTCTCTATCTCATGGCCGGACTTCCGCAAGTGACCTGGATCCGGTTCGTTGTCTGGACGATCATCGGTATCGTGGTCTATTTGGTATACGGGATGAAGCACAGCAAACTTGCCGCACAGAACAGTCAGCCGTAATCTCTCGATCGCGGATGATGCTTCCTTGCCCTGCAATAGGATGCGGAACAGTGTATTAGCGGAATCTGCGGGGCTAGCTCGACTGTCCTGACGGCTGTGGTGTGGAGACGGGCGTGGTAGCCTGTTGGCCATTTGCAGCAGAGGCAGGAGTCGCCTGTTCAGGAGTCGTGTTAGATGAGGGGGTGGGCTGATTGGTTTGAGTTGGAGCAGCGGCCGGTTGACCTTCTGTCACCGAGGGAGCAGCAGCTCGATCAGGGGTAGCCTGAGGCTGAGGTGTTGGCGGACTTGCAGGCGTAGGACTGGCTGCTACCGGGGCGGCCGGTTTCGGAGGCGCTGGTTTCTCAGGTTTGATACCCCCTTCCCAGGCCGGACCCGAATACATATCTGACGTGAGACCTCTGGCCTTCCACTTTTCTTCAAAGTCAGCAGCGGCCTTGTTCGGCGTGTCGCCCAGGCCCATGACGCCATTCCAGGGATAGACCTTCGGTCCGATCTGGCACCCGCCCTCCGTCCGCTTGAGATACAAAGCGATAGGATTCCCTCGATAGGGGCCGAGGTAAATATGCACAGAGCCGACATATTCGAGCAATGAAGCCATGCGCCTCCAGGAACGGGTATGATGCCATAAGCAGGAATAAGAGGGCAAGACGGGATTGGATGGCTACTTGGCTCCGGAACATCCGGTCGCTCGTATCTTGTGAAGCGTATCTCGCAAGCAGAGCCGAGGCACACCTTCTTTCCGTCCTGCGCTTCACGAAGAACGGACTTCCTGGCTAAGTTGCGACGAACCGTTATGAATCAGGCGGGTTTGGCAACTCGTTCCCGGGCCTGGTGGATCGAGCGCAACAGGGCCCGGTGGGTCCGGCAACCCACGATCAGTCGTGCATCAGATACCGAGACGGGTTTGTAGGGAACGAGGAATCGTTGCTTCAAGCGCGCGATGCGTGCGAGGGATACCTCCAGCCGCTGTGTTGAAATGGTGCCGTCCGCGACGGCTTTGTCCAACGCGTTGATCGCCGCCGCTTCACGGTTGCGGTCTTTACAGATGAGCGGCATATCGCAACCGGCAAGAATCGACTGGACCGTGGCCTCTTCGATACCGTAGTGATCGATAATCGCGTGCATCTCAAGATCGTCGGTCAGGACGACGCCGTCGTATTGCAACTCCTTCCGGAGCAGAGATCCGATAATCGCCGGGGATAGCGTCGCCGGGCGTTGATCATCCAGTGCATTGTACAGCACATGGGCCGTCATCATCGTTGCGACACCACGTGCGACGGCATGCCGGAATGGAGGGAGTTCGATCCGTTCCAACCGCTCACGCGCTGCCGCCACGAGCGGCAATTCCTTGTGCGAATCCACAGACGTGTCGCCATGGCCTGGAAAATGTTTGCCGCAGGCGACAACGCCGTTGTCTTGCAAGCCTCCCACCGTAGGCACGGCCAGTTCGCAGACTGTCGCGGGCTCTGAGCCGAAGGCGCGATCCCCGATCACAGGGTTTGCCGGGTTGCTGTTTACATCGAGCACCGGCGACATGTTCATATTGATGCCGACAGCCCGCAGCTCTTTGGCCGTCGTGGCCGCTGCGGCATAGGCCAGCTCCAACGAATTGCACCGGCCTAACACCTCGCACGGCGGGAAAATCGTGAACTCGTTCGGTAATCGGGAGACCCGTCCCCCCTCTTGGTCGATTGAGATCAACAGCGGAGAATGGGGACTGCATCGTTGGAGCTCGTTCGTGAGATCCACGATCTGTTCGGTCGATTCGAGATTCCGTGAGAATAAGATGACGCCGCCGGGTTTATATTCTTTGATGAAGGCGGCGAGATCTGCCGAGACGGTCGTACCGTCGAATCCCACCATGAAGAGCTGTCCGATCTTCTCACGCGACATGAGCATAGGTGTGTCCCGTCCTACAGTGTTCGATCGATAAGGTATTGAATCAAGAGCCTCGTGCCGATCCCGGTCGGTCCTTTCGGAATATAGGCCCGTTCACGCTCGCTCCAATCGGTGCTGGCG
>JABMDH010000017.1:42966-51083 GCA_015904075.1 Nitrospira sp. | reverse complement strand
TCGGCGACTTCGACCGCGATGGCCTGACGGACGCGCTTGGCCGCATACCCCATTGCTTGGCGGATCGTATCCAGCCCGGCGGACGCCTTTTTCCCCACTCCGACGAGCAACACACGTTTCGCAGGAATAGTTTTCTGGGTGTGAAGCAACACCAATTCACCGGGTTTCCCTTCGAACTCTTTGGACTTGAGCAGGTCTGCGATCGCTCCTCCCATGGCCTGATCGATCGAAGCGGCACTCTGTTCGGAGAGGTGGTCACCCTCACAGAGGATCAGCACAAGCGCCTCGGTCGCTGCTGTTTCTACCCGCCCTGCCTTCACGTCGACTTGCATAATGTTCATTCCCTCATGCTCCTTTGTCATCGGCCCTTCGTCGTTAGTCTGTGGATTCCGGAGTTAGACGGAATTGCACCACATGACCTCATACCCCTCTCATATCCGGGGCCCAAATGTACTTGTGCATCTGAATCTGATACCGCACCGGCAACCGATCGGCGAGCACCCATTCGGCCAGCTGCCGTGGGTCCAGCGTTCCAAACACCGGGCTGAACAGCACCGTGCATCGACGGTCGATCCCATACCGCGTGACCGTCTCTCTTGCCCATTCGTAGTCGGACCGATCCTGAATGACGAACTTGGCTTCATCGTGCGACCTAAGGCGCGGGAGATTGGGCCAGTGCATCCGATCCGTCATACCGCTGCCTGGGCACTTGACGTCCAGGATGATATGCACCCGCGCATCAACCGTTGTGGTATCGATGGCTCCACTGGTTTCGAGCAGGACGGTGAACTCCTCATCGCACAGCCGGGTCAGCAGCACGAGGCATTCCGATTGCGCGAGCGGTTCCCCGCCCGTGACCTCCACCAGGGGGCAGCCATATGCGCGAACAGTCTCGACGATTTGATCAATCGACTGCTCGCCGCCGCCGTAAAAGGCATAGTCCGTATCGCACCAGGTACAGCGGAGCGGGCAACCGGTCAGGCGCACGAAGACGCAGGGCCGTCCGGCGAACGTCGACTCCTATGGAAAATTTCGGTGATGCGCATATTCTCTAGTCACGTCACGTGTGGGGGCTATTGCCATTGTGCAATCGGCCACTTCTGCCGCTTGGCCACGCGAGCCATTCCCCGGATGGGATTCACCACCGTGGGGTAGCCGACCGCGCGCAAGAGATCGAGGTCGCCGGGACTATCACCGTAGGCATAGCATAGGGAGAGGTCTAGCGTCAGGTCCTGCGCCAGCTGTTCAAGTAACTGGCGCTTTCCCAGGCCGTAGGGCAAGGGTGGGACAAGATGGCTTGTATAGACACCGTCGACTTGCTCCAGGCGGGCGGCGAAGCAGTGGTCGACCTGCAACGCGGTGGCAATGGGGTCGATCAGAAAATCGAGAGATCCGGTCAGCAGCACGATTAAGTGGCCGGCATTCCGATGTTCCTCGATCGCTCGCATGGCCGCAGGGGATACGCAGGGGCACAGTTGTTCACGGCAAAACTCTTCTCCCAGCGGCTCGATCACTTGGGCCGGTTTTCCTGCAAGGTACAGCTTGCGTTCACGGAGCGGATGCAGGGAGAGCGATGGCAGGTGCCGTGTGAGCCACGCAAGACTCGCGCGGGCCTCGGGCCATCCCACCACCCCGCGTTGCCAGAGCCATCGGAAAAACCTGACTTCGCTGGCTTCACCGGGCAGGATGGTGTTGTCCAGATCGAAAAAGGCCGCAACCTGGCTGTTGAGGCGACAGGGAGCAGTCGATGTACTCAATGGCATCATGGGTATCCTGCGAGAACGGGCTTCGTGCAGCACCCTCCGCGTGTCGCTCAAATAGCGAGCCGATTCTACCGGAGGACCCCTTCATTGACAAGAATTTTGCCCTACTTCTATAATGCGCCTCCCTCTTTCCCGGGGTTCCTGGTTACGGGTTTCGAGTTTCTGGTTTTAGGAATACGCTTCCGAGCGTCTTGAGACGTGAAACCCGCAACTCGAAACGCGGAACTCTTTGTTTACGGATTTGAGTGCCGAAGTGGTGGAATGGCAGACACGCACGTTTGAGGGGCGTGTGGCGCAAGCCGTGCGGGTTCAAGTCCCGCCTTCGGCACCAAACAGCCGGTAGATATCTGTGCACAATCTTCCGATCGTAGTAGGGCATCGGGATGATGTGTGAGAATGCCCCGATGATTCGTCCTGTCTAGGGGGCTGCCTTGTGATAAGCCCGACGATACGGGATGCGGCCGCCGGTAATCGCCGATTCCAAACAGCTTCTGTTTGGAAGAAGTGTGTCGCCATCCAGGCCTTCCGGCCTCAGCTAGTCGAATCTAGGTGTTATCCCGTCGTTCATACGACAGTGGGCCGTTCTCAACCGGCTTGCTATATCAGTGAGATGTTGCCACAGGCGACGGGATCCTCACCGTACTGCACAGATCTCTACAGAAGCACGATTCGTGAGTCGGCTGCCGGCACTCTTGTGGGTGCGCGCAGCCGTTCCAATCGCCGATCGCATCCCGAGACCATGCGGCAATTTTGGCCGGTCACGCTCTAACCCGTTTCCACATCGTCCTGATCGAGTGAGCGACAAAGCTAGGGAAGTTCTGATTAATTCGAAGTTCGAGGCATTGACCTCATCGAATCCCCAGCGTTTGGACGGCCTGATGATCAAAATCTTGAATTATTCAGACCTTCCCTAGGTTCTGATTAATTCGAAGTTCGAGGCATTGACCTCATCGAATCCCCAGCGTTTGGACGGCCTGATGATCAAAATCTTGAATTATTCAGACCTTCCCTAGGCTGTCTTGCCCTGTACTCAAAGGAGTCGCACCATGAGCACCGAATATAAAGTAGACGTGTTACGCAGTCAGGTTTCCGAATTGTCTCGTGAATTGGCAGCGCGAGATCAGGCGTTGCACGAACACAGTTGCCGCCTCGACAGTGAGTTTCAGAACCTGCGCAATCAGTCTACGCAGCTGCAGGCGATTGTGACCGGCACGGCGGAAGTGACCGGCGAAGACTTCTTTGCGGCCTTGGTGACCCATCTGACCTCGGTCTTGGGTGTGCAATATGCGGTTATTGGGGAGATCCGACAGGACTCTGGTACGAAGAAGATCCTCACGATGGCGGTTGCTGCGGGCGGCGCGCTGGTCGACAATTTCGAATACGATCTAGTACACACCCCGTGCGAAACGGCGCTTGCGTCTTCCTTTGCCTGTTTCGAACGAGGCGTTCAATCCGCCTTTCCCTCGTTCACGCGATTAGGCCAGTTACAGGTCGAAGGATATTGCGGCCTGTCGCTCAGAGCAAAAAATGGAGCGGTGATCGGATTGCTTGTGATCATGGACGTCAAGCCGATATACGACAGGGAGTGGTTGAGATCGTTGCTGACCATGTTCGCTCCTCGGGCAACAGCGGAATTGGAACGGTTGCGGGCTGAGCAAGAGCGGAGCCAGGCCCTGGCTGATCTCCATCATGTCATGGAAGCCATTCCCGACATGCTGTTCACGTTGGACCTTCAGGGCAACTTGATTCGCTGGAACCGGACAATGGAACGGGTGACGGGCTACAGCGCGAACGAACTCCTCAATAAACACGCACTAGAATTAGCCCATGGCATCGGCGATCCAGCAGGCCTTTCGAGACGGCTACACGGAACTGGAGAGCCATCTGCTGACGAAGGACGGCCGAACGATTCCCTATCACTGGACCGGCGCGCCCTTGAAGAATTGCCACGGTCATATCATCGGATTGACGGGGGTGGGTCGTGATATCACGGCGTGGAAGGTGATGGGTCTGCAGCGCCAAGAACAGACGGAAAGGCTTCGTCTTGCCATGGACATTGCCGACTTGGCGACATGGTACTGGGACATCTCAACCAACACAGTCATCTGGTCTGAAAATTTCGAACAGGTGAATCGGCTCCCGCCAGGGACGTTCGATGGGACCTTTGAAGCCTATCAACAGTTGGTACATCCCGACGATCTTCCGATGTTGTTCGCCGATATCAACCGGGCACTCGCCGGGCCTGATCCGTCTCACACGGTGCATCGGATTGTGTCGCCCAGAGGTGACATCCAGTGGATCGAAGGCAATGGGATCGTCTATCGCAATGAAAGCGGACAACCTATTCGGATGGTAGGCACTATACACAATATCACCGCGCGAAGACGTGCCGAAGAAGCTCTGCGAATCAGCGAAGAGCGGTTCGCTCTAGCCGTGGAGGGATCGACCGATGTGCTTTGGGATGTGCACCGCATTCCGGGGAAGCCCTGGCATGCGCCGGAAACGCTGATCTGGTGGTCTCCACGTGTGCGACAGCTGCTGGGCCTGGAGGAGGGGGAATCGTTTGACACGCTCATGCAGTGGACGGCGAGACTGCATCCTGACGATGTGAACCAGGTGTTCGTCCGACTCACGGCGCACATCGAGCAACGGGTTCCCTACGATGTGGAATATCGGCTCAGGACCAACCACGGGGAGTATCGATGGGTTTGGGGGCGAGGACAAGCAATCTGGAACGAGCAGGGTGAGTTCTGTCGGATGTCCGGCTCGTGCCAGGACATGACCGACCGCAAGCAGGCTCAGGAGGCGCTCCGAGTCAGCGAGGAGCGATTCGCCACCGTATTTAACGAGGCGGCGATAGGAGTGACCCTTGTGTCGATGGACGGCCATTGGTTTGAAGTCAACCAGGCTCTGTGTCAGATCATCGGTTATTCTAAGGAGGAATTACAGAACACAACCTTCCAGTCTCTCACGTATCCTGACGACCTCCCGAAGAGCATGCTTCTGCTGGAAAAATTGCTGAGCGGAGATCTGCGGACGCATCAGATGGAGAAACGCTATCTCCACAAAGATGGCCATATCGTGTGGGTCAATCTGAGCGCATCGTCGGTGCGCAACCGCGATGGACAGGTCCTGTACCTGATCGCGCAAATTCAAGACATCACCGAACGGAAGTACGTTGAGGCGGCGCGTGAAACCTTGCAATATGCTATCGATCATGGAATGGAGGGGTTCGCACTGTTGGACGGGCAGGGCGGCTACACGTATATGAACGCGGCGCATGCGCGGATGTATGGGTATGAAGTCGCTGAATTGATCGGACAGTCCTGGAAAACCCTGTACGACTCTGACCAGATTGCAACGATCGAAGCCGTGGCGTTCCCTGCCTTACAGGCCGAAGGGTTCTGGCGCGGCGAACTGACCGGTCGATTGAAAGCAGGGGGGCCTGTCCACGTAGAAATCTCGCTGCAACGTTTCCCCCATGAGGGGGCTAATTCTGAGGCGTTTCTGTGTACCTGCCGCGATACCACGGCTCGCAAGCACGTGGAAGAGATGCTTCGTCAACGGGAACGGGATCTGCGTGCTGCAGTCAAGGAACGCGAGCGAATCAGCGAGGATCTGCACGATGGCATCTTGCAGTCCATTTTTGCGGTCGGTCTAGGCCTGGAATCCTGCAGGACGTTCGTATCCAAGCGGCCGTCGTCGAGCAAGATGGCCGCCACGCCGCTCATGACAGCCTTGAATCGTGCGATCGGACAGCTGAATCATGTCATGACCGACGTCCGGAATTTCATTGCGGGCATCGATTCGCACATGTTGGAAGACACCGATGTGGGGGAGACCGTGCGGACGATGGTTCAGGCCATGTGCGCATCCAATGGAACGGCCTGCCGGGTGACGATTGAGGAGGCCGCGGCTCAAGAGTTGTCGACGGAGCAGGCCTATCATGTGATGAATATCGTGCGGGAGGCGCTGAGCAACAGCCTCCGCCATAGCGGGGCCGTCCGCGTCACGCTGTCGCTCAAACGGCTGCGCCGATCCGTCCGTCTGTTGGTGACAGATAACGGAAAAGGATTCATCCCGGAGGCCGTCCGCGACGTCGGGCATGGATTGGTCAATATGGCGGCGCGGGCGCGGAAACTTGGCGGTCGGATCGAGGTTCGCTCTCGGCCTCGGCAGGGAGCCAAAGTATTGCTGGATATACCCAGGAGGTCGGCCGATGAATAAGGCGAAACTCAAGGCCATTCGCGTCTTGCTCGTGGACGATCATGAGATCGTTCGTGTGGGCCTTCAGACGGTGCTGAGCCAGCATGACTCTATTCAGGTAGTAGGAGAATCGGCGACGATTGCGGAGACAATCAGAAAAATAGAGAACCTGAAACCAGACGTGGTGCTCATGGATGTGCGACTTCCCGATGGTTCAGGCGTTGATGCCTGCCGAGACCTCCTTGCCTCTTTTCCCGGTCTCCGGGTGATCATTCTGACCTCCTATGCGGACGACGACTCGGTTTTAGGGGCCGTGTTGGCCGGTGCGCATGGGTATGTGTTGAAAGCCATCGACACGTTGTCGTTGGTCGGCGCGATCCGTGCTGTCTCCGAGGGCCGGTCGATTCTGGACCCCGCCGTGACCGACCGTGCGCTCGCGTGGCTGCGCGGATTGGCGGCCGGCAAAGACATGCCGGGGGAGGAAAAACTCTCTGCGCAGGAAGAGCGGGTACTGGCGCTCGTCGCCGAAGGAAAGACGAACAAGGAAATCGCCACCGCACTCGATCTAAGCGACAAGACCGTGAAAAATTATCTTGCCAATGTCTTTCATAAACTTCATATCACCCGCCGCTCGCAGGCGGCGGCGCTCTTTGTCAAACGGCAGACCTAAGCTGAGGCATATAGCCCTATTATGGTAGGGCTATATTTCTGTCCGTTTTCCACCTATTTCACCTAAGCATATTGCGTGAGCCCGTGTATCATTACACATGGGTGGGATACCCTTGTTCTGGATTCTGGCCAAGTGAGTCCAAGCTGATTTGAAAAGAGGCTACGGTGGGTTTTTTCACCGGTTCCGCTCTTCTGCTTCTTGGTATTGCGGTCTGGCGTCTTGTTCGGCAACGCCGAGAGTGCCGGTTTCAGTCCAAAGTCATCGCAGCTACCGGATGCGGCGTGGTGATGACTGATGCCCGGGCGTCCCATCATCCCGTGACCCACGTGAATCCTGCCTTCCGGTTACTGACCGGCTATACGGACAGCGAGATTGTAGGTAAGACCATGGCCATCCTGGCCGGTCCTGGTACCGATCAGGCCTCGGTGGAAAAGCTTGAGTTGGCTCGCCAGCAGGGAAGGGCCTGCCGGGTTTGTCTGCTCCATTACCGTAAGGACGGCACTTCTTTTTGGAATGAAATTACCCTCTCGCCGGTAAAAGGTCGAACCGGGCGTCTGACCGCGATGGTGTGGGTGATGATCGATGTCACACGATGCCGGGAGGCAGAGCGTGTGTCCATCGATGCGCCCGACCAGTCACGCCATCACGGCATAGCCAGAACCGAAGCGCATCAGGAGTCAGCCCGGTCTTCCGCCTGCTTTGGAAGGTGGGAGCGGGATATTCGTACCGGCGTGGAAATATGGTCTGATGAACAGTGCCGTATGTTTGGCTATGAACCGGGCAGGATCCTGCCCACGTATGACACGTTCAAGGCCGCCATTCACCCTGAAGACCGTGGGCGGGTCCTCGATGCGGGTGAACGCTCACTCGCCTTGGATGAGCCGTTTGATGTGGAATGTCGAATCGTTCAGCCCAGCGGGAATGTTCGCACCGTCCATTTTCGAGGGCTGGTCATTCGCAACCTCGCCGGCGAACCCATTCGCTTCTTAGGGATCGTTCAGGATCAGACGGCGGGGGCGTTGCTCGACAAGTCGGCAAAGGAGCAGAATTTGCTATTCAGGCAGGTCGTGGAATATGCTCCTAACGGCCTGCTGATGGTCGGCCAGGACGGCGTTATCTCGATGGTCAATACGCAGATTGAGAGCATGTTTGGCTACTCCCACGACGAGTTGCTGGGGCTACCGGTAGAAACGCTCTTTTGTATGCACGACCGCGTGACCTTTGAAATGGCGAGAGAGAAGGCGTTGCCGACTGCGGCCCGGCGCATCTATACGCGCGGCCGGCAGCACTACGAGCGGAGGGAGTTTTCGGACGCAATCAAGGCGTTCAAAGAGTTCTCGCAGCTGACAACCGATCCTGACGCAGCCGCTCGAGCCGAAGAACTTGCGGATCTCAAGCAGCTCAGCGATGGGTTCCTTCGCCTGGCGGAACTGGAAGTCCTCGCTGCCGCCAAAGCCGCCGCAGATGCCGCGGCCGAG
>JABMDH010000017.1:22251-42866 GCA_015904075.1 Nitrospira sp. | reverse complement strand
GAATTTCCTGTCGAGATCGGTCTGAATCCCGTTGCCATGGCTTCGGGGACTTCGCTACTGGTCGCAGTCATTGATATCACAGCCCGATGCCAGGCGGAGGGTCGGCTTCGGGAAAGCGAAGAACGACTTGATCTTGCCGTTCGTACCGCGCAGGTCGGTATCTTTGAGCATGATCACCAAGCGGATACGCTCTATTGGTCGCCGGTTCTGCGGTCAATCTATGGTGTGAGCGCGGATGAACCAGGCCTTCTTCAACGCTATATCGAACTTGTCCATGAAAGCGATCGAGAGAAAGTCTTTTCCGCGGTCAAGGAAGCCCATGATCCGGCGGGCAATGGGCAGTTCCATCTCGAACACCGGATCGTCAGGCCCGATGGGGAAGTTCGGCATATCAGCCTGAATTCCCGCACCTGGTTCAATGGGGAAGGCGCTGCGCCTGTGCCCAGCCGCACGCTTGGCATTGTCATCGATATCACCGATCGCAAGAAGGTCGAAGCGTCTCTGCGTATTGCGTCGAAGATGACGGCGATCAGTACACTCTCCGGCGGCATTGCGCATGAGTTCAACAACAGCCTGACGGCGGTGCTCGGTTTCAGCCATCTGGCACTCCCGCTGATTCCCAACGACAATAAGGCGCATCACTATGTTCAACAAGTGCTGTCCGCCGGAATGGAGTCGCGTGAGCTGGTCCATCAGCTGTTGACATTCAGCCGGCAGAGCGAACAAGTCCGGCATCCCCTTCCTCTCCATTTGTTGGTCAAGGAAGCCATCAAGCCTCTGCGTGCCGGGATCCCTTCCTCGATCAAACTCAAAGAGCAGATCGATGCATCGACCAGTCCTGTCTTGGCCGATACGGCGCAGATGCATCAGATGATCATGAATTTGGCGGACAATGCCATTCATGCCATGAGGAAGACCGGAGGAATTCTGGCATTCCATCTCCAAGACAAAGAGATCAAGACCGATCAGATCACGCCGTCTGGCCGACTGGCGGCCGGCCGCTACGCCTGTTTGACCGTGCGAGATTCCGGCGAAGGCATGGAGCCGGCGGTTGCCGATCGAATCTTCGAGCCGTTCTTTTCCGGTAAGCCATTGGGTGAGGGACGTGGAATGGGGTTGTCCGTCGTCCATGGGATTGTGACGGCGCATGGAGGGACCGTCGTGATCGACAGTCAGATCGATGTCGGCACAGTGGTGTCGGTCTATATCCCCGCGCTGTCTCGTTCTGCCGCATCGGTTCCTGTGCCAGATAACTCACTCCCGCGTGGACGCGAATGTATCCTGTTCGTGGCGGCCGAGGAATCTTTTGTCACGTCCGGACAGAAAATGCTGGAGTCGCTCGGGTACCGTCTGATCGTACTTACCAGTGGATCAGCGGCCTGGCAGGCGTTCGATCTGGCTCCGCAGCGCGTGGATCTCTTGATTGCCGATCTGACTCTGCCCGATATGTCCGCAGATCGACTGGCCCACCGATGTCGGCAACTGAGACCGGATCTGCCGGTGATCCTCTGTGTCGGTTCGGAGCAGGCACTGTTCAATGAAGACAATCATATGAGCGGAATTGTCGACATCGCTCCGAAGCCGCTTACAGTGCAGGACCTGGCGCATAGGATTCGGCGTGTTTTGGATGCTCGATCTGCGGCCTGTTCACCACCGACTGGACCGCTGATGCAAGGCGAAGAGCGATCACAAGTGTCGCGGGAGGGCTTCGATGCCGTCAGTTCTCGTTATTGATGATGAAGAGCGGATACGCATTCTTATCCGGGAAGTCCTGGAGCAGGCCGGGTATGTCGTCGAGGAGGCACCTGGCGGGAAGGAAGGACTGGAGCGATATCGGGCCCACCAGGCCGACGTGGTCATCATGGATATTTTGATGCCCGACCAAGATGGGCTGGAAAGCATGGCGACTCTGCACCGTGAATTTCCCTCCTCTCGCGTGATCGCCATGACCGGCGGCGGCGACATGATCGGTATCCTGAACTTCTTGGATGTCGCCAAGATGCTGGGCGCCAGCCGAACCCTTCAGAAACCGTTCGACGTACATGTCCTACTCGAGACCGTTGCTGCAGAAGCCGGCGTGTCCCCGGGCCGTATGGTCCCGTCGCAGCATTGACATCGCATTGGGTCCCCAGTCAGACTTGGCCTTCTACGCGGCTGTCTGACACACGATGATCATCCTGAATCTCATTCTGGGAACCCTCGTCACAACCATTGGGTTTTGGATTCTCCAGGGGGCTGCCTCTCAGGGTATCGTGGTGCTGTGGGCGATCACGGTTGGGGGATTTCTGTGGTGGAGGGTTCAGTCCATTACGGAACTCTGGGCTTGGGCGACTCTCTTGCTCGGCAGACCAGCGTTCTGGCGTAGCCTTTACGATTCAAGAAGAGCAGGACACCCGCTTTGCGGTCCACGGCTTCCTGTATGGCCGCCACCAGCGTGCTGCTCAGCAGGGTCCCTCCCGGTTCCTGGTTGAGATCGACGAGCTCGATCGCCGGTCGGCGGGCCGGTTCTGGTGAAACGGCATAGGTTTCGGCGTCCGGGTCACATGCCGATTCCAGCGACGGATGGGCGGATGCGAGTACCACCAGCGCCCCCTCTCCTTTGGCCCTCATCCAGGCGACTTCTCGGGCGTGATAACGTGGTTCTTGAGGCTCCTTGAACGCCGGATCTTCTTCTCTGTCCATCCAAATGAGACCGATTGATGGGAGCGGTGCGAATACTGCTGAGCGAGTTCCAACGATCACCGATGGCGTTGTCCCCTGTCTGCCTGTCCGGTTATCTGATGCCGGTGACGTGGGAACGATGGTGATTGAAAGATCTGTGAGGGTCGAGAGTAGCCGTCCGAGCCATTCTGCCCTGGCAATCTCGCCGGCTAGTATGATGACTGACTTACCGATGGCGTGTGTCTGTTGGATGGCATCGGCAAGCCGGCTGATCCGATCCTCCCATGGAGCGCACAAGACGATCTTCCTGGCCTGATTGGCCTGAAGACAGGTGGCCACACGAGTGGTCCATACCCGATCAGGTTCCGGCCGCATCTTCTCGAGGAGCACCCGATCGGCGTCTCCTGCTCGATCACCTTGCTGGGCGATGGGTTGTGCCTGTCGCTTGGAAACCGCGGTCTTGACGACCGGTGATGCAGTGGCGACTACCCAGGACAGTTGTTCGAGCGCCTTGACCGTTTTCCGACTATCGTGGTCGCGAGTCTTGAGAAGAGTGGATGACAGCAGGCCTCTGGCTTGACGCGCAATACGGCCCAGCATGGGGCGTAGATGGTCTGGACAAGTTCCAGCGCCCAGCACGGTGCGACCTTGATCGGTGGCCACATACCGCAGAGGATTGGGCTGTTTCGCAGGAGTTTTCGACAGAACAAGCCGGAGACACTGGCCCCAGGGTGCGACATAGTACTCCGCGATAGCGCGAGACAGATCGAGCCGCGCGGGCGAGAGATCGGGATCGTCGGTCCCGCTGGCCAGCGATCGGATTTCTTTGAGGTAGGCAGCCTGTATCCCCATGGGAGGCTGATCACTGAGCGAGATCACCGCTCCTTCGAGGATCGATGGGCCGAACGGGACAAGGACTCGTTGGCCTATGGCGAGTGTCTGGGCCAATGCCGGAGGCACGACATAGGTAAAGGCTTTGGCGATATGGCGGGGGACGATGACGTCGGCGTAGAGGGTTGGAGTTGCAGTGGCACGAAGGCTGCGTTCATCGAGAGGCATGCGGCATTGTAGCAGCGCAGGAAAAGGGAGAACAACGTCACGGGCGGCAGGCGGTTGTCGCATCCGGTTTTTCAACCAGCGACGAACCGCCGTGAGCAAGAATGAGGGCTAGAAGTTTGCCGGAGCGGCCGGCTGCTGAGGATCCTGCTGGCTCGGATTTGGTGAAAGGGCGCCACTTGTGTTGGGGTTATTCGAGGATGCGGTTCCATCCCCTGCCCCTGCCTGTGGCTGTTGTTGACCGGTAGATGACATAACCCCACCTGTGTTCGGGCTGCTCGGCAGTGTCGTTCCATCTCCGGCAGAAGCCTGCTGTTGTTGGCCGACAGAAAGCGTGCCGGCTCCCGAGTTCAGAGGGACGGCCTGAGGAGTGCTCAGTTGGCCGTTTGTCCCTCGTGCGCTCAGACCGGAAGAATCGCGTCCTTGCTTCTGCGCCTGATTGTGAACATCGGCCGTGGAGGCGTGAGGGTCAGTAGTCGGCTCATAAAGCAGAATTTCCACTCGACGGTTTTTCGTCCGGCCTTCTTCATTGGCATTGGTGGCTGCCGGTTTGCTGTCGCCGTAGCCTACGGCAGTGAGCCGAGCCGAATCCAATCCGCCCTTTTCTACAAGATATCGGAGGACGCCGCCGGCACGGGCGTTGGCGAGGTCTACATTGCTCGGATAGCGAGACTTCAGCGAGGGACCGATTTCTACGTTATCGGTATGGCCTTCCACCCGAATCAGCCTGGTATCGCCGCTGGTAAGTAGGTGGTCGATCACCTGGTCCAACACGGTGTAGTTTTCAGGCTTGATCGCCGCTTCGCCGGATTCATAGCGAAGGAAGCTTGCCACGTCGCCCAAGTTGATGCGGCTTTGTCCGGAGGCATCTTGTGTTTTCAATTTGCCGGCGACGAGATCAGCTGAAGCGGTATCCGGTTGTCCTCCCGTCCGGTCTTGTTTTTCTGCCTTGGCCGGGGTCGGAACGAGTTCCACCGGTTGAACGACCGGAGCCGAATATCCGACAAGCTTGAATCGGTCTCCCTTGAGCACGCGGGTGTTGGCTTTGATGACTCGCGCGGTCGCCGTGTGTTCTTCGGTCGATATGACTTTGAGTTGGCCGATCTTTCTTGCGGGAATTCCGACGCTATGGCGGCGGATATCCATGAGATCACCGGTCTTGAGCCCGTCCGCGCTTCCACGGTCCACGTACACGATATCGAATTGCGATACCAAGGTCATCGGTTTATCCGTCTGTAATTCGACGATCATGCCGCTGAGATCGGCGACATCCGATGTCAGGCTGGTTGCTGCGTCGGGTGCCGGCGGCGCGATAAACCGCATCACGGGATCGCCCGGAGCGACCTGTCCATAACTCGTGATGGCCTCCACAGTTGCGAGCGCACCATCGGTCTCGATCACTCGCACCACTGCCAACCGTAGCACGATAAAGCCGAGATATTCTTGTGTTATAGGGTGAAAGACTTTGCGCGCGCGTTTGTAGACGGTAAAGAGATCGCCGGCTGCCACCTCAGCCGGGTGATCGAGTTTGAGATAGAAAGTATCCCGCCGTGCCATGAGCATCCGATTGCCTGATGATTGGTTATCACCGGTGATCAAATTCACAATACCGTCACGGGGGGTCACTTTTTGGATCACGCCGTTTGCGAAGGTAACCGCGGCTTCTCCATAGCGGACCATGTCGGCATGCTGGGCTTGAGCTGCTCCTTGGTCCAGGGACAGGCTGATCCCTATGGATAGGATAAGGACGAATGGTGTCAGAGGTTTCATAGAGAGGTTCCTTATATAAGGCGTGAGTGTCTGTGCAAACCATAGCAAATCATGCTGTCTTGTCAAGAATTTGAGCAGATGGTCCAGGGTTTGACGGAGGTTTTTCTGAGTGTTATGGTGTCGCGGCTTGCCGGTATCCCTCCATGCCGCGCTATTAAGGGATAGTGTATGAACGGACGTCGCGATCAAGACCCGTCGGTGCCCTTCGGCGATCGGAGGAAACCCAGGATCGAGACACAGATCCATCGGCGGCGGAAAGCCAAGGCTTCCGGTCCGATGAAGTCAGAGTGGGACAGTTTTCAGCCACAGCCGCCCACCCAGTTACGGATGGTTCCTTCATCCGGACAGCCTCGGAGCCGAGCCTAATCCACACGCTACATCTTCAGGTCATGGGTCTGTCGAGTTCCGACAGATGCCTTTGCAAATACAGTGGAGTTTGCGCATTGATCTATTCCCAATTCCTGCTTGCTTTTGCCTTCACCTGGGCTGGTGTTCCCATCTCGTCATCGCATAAATCGGAATATCTAGGGCTTTAGGGAATGGTCCTGTTAGGTCCTTTGTTCGCTTGCTATCCCTAGGAGCGAGGCTCTAGAATTTCAATTCTTCTTTCAAGGTCAATGCCTTGTGAGGCAAAGGCAATGGGCGATACGGATCAACTTCTCGATTATTTAACCAAGTTTTTTCCGATCCTGTTCTTCATTTTCGTCGCGCTTGCGTTCGGAGTGCTGACGTTGGTGATCAGCTATTTTGTTCAGCCCAGGTATCCTGAGCCTGAAAAATTATCGACCTATGAGTGTGGCGCCGAACCGTTCTCTGATGCCCGTATGCCGTTTCCGGTGCGCTACTACATTTTTGCGATGTTATTCGTCATTTTCGATATTGAAGTCATCTTTCTCTACCCATGGGCGGTGGTCTTTACCAAAATTGGGTTGATCGGTTTGATTGAGATGATCATTTTTATCGCCCTGTTCGTCGTGGCCTATGTGTATGCCTGGCGGAAGGGTGCACTGGAGTGGGACTGAGGTTTATATGGGATTGATTCAACTGGGACGTCAGGAAAAGGACGGTGCTCCCGATGTGTTCACGGGCACCTTGGAAAAAGCCGTGAACTGGGCACGAAAAGGTTCGCTGTGGCCCATGACCTTTGGGCTTGCCTGTTGCGCCATCGAGATGATGGCCGCCGTCTCTTCACGGTACGATATGGACCGGTTCGGAGCCGGGGTGTTTCGGGGCTCGCCTCGGCAGTCGGATTTGATGATCGTAGCCGGAACAGTCTGCCGGCGGATGGCGCCCGTCATCCGAAAGATCTATGACCAGATGCCGGAACCGAAATATGTCATCGCGATGGGCTCCTGCGCCACGTCCGGGAACATCTACGATAGCTATAGTGTTGTGCAAGGAGTCGACCGGTTCGTTCCCGTCGATATTTATGTGCCCGGCTGTCCGCCGACCCCTGAAGCGCTTCTGGACGGCATCTTGAAATTGCAAGAGCGGATCATGGAGAAACGGGTGTTTGTCGCCCAGCCGAAAGAGATTCAGGCAAGCTTAAAGGTTTGACGGTACTGCGATGCATCAACTGGCAACACGGATTCAGGAGTCCTTCTCGGACGGTTTTGTCGCCGCGACGGAATGGCGGGGCGATGTAGCGGTGACGGTGACTCGTGACAAGCTGCATGACGTCGCCAAGTTTCTGCGTCATGAACCGGGAATGGATTTCGATTATATCGTCCATGTGAGTTCCGTGGATTGGCCCGATGATGAAGAACGATTCGAAGTCGTGTGGGAATTCTACTCGATTCGAAAGCGGCATCGTATTCGGCTCAAGACACGAGTGCCTGAATCGGATTGTGTGGTCGATTCCCTGACGGACTTGTGGAAAGGCGCTGATTTCATGGAGCGCGAAGTGTACGACATGATGGGGATCCGGTTTCGAAATCACCCGGACCTGCGCCGGATATTGATGCCGGACGATTTCACGGAAGGCTACCCGTTGCGGAAGGATTTTCCGCTTCGCGGCAAAGGCTGGCGGGACACGTTCGAATTCCTGGACGAAATCCCACGGTAGGATGCGGCAGCAGCATGGCATTTGAAGATCAGAGAACCACAATCTACAAGGTCAATCCGGAGCACCCGGAAAGCGAAACGCTTCCGACTCTGCGAACCGAGGAACTCTTGCTTAACCTGGGACCTCAGCACCCCAGCACGCACGGAGTCCTCAAAGTGATTTTGGAGTTGGAGGGGGAACGGCTGGTGAAATCCACACCGGTGATGGGGTATCTCCATCGTGGAGTCGAAAAACTGGCCGAGGACGGCACCTATCACCAGTTCATTCCCCATACGGACCGGCTCGACTACGTCTGTGCGATGTACAATAACTTTGCCTATTGCCGCGCCGTGGAGAAGCTGCTGGATCTCAAGGTCCCCGAGAGAGGGGAATATCTCCGAACGATCGTTGCGGAGGTGCAGCGCATCATCGGCCATCAATTTTGGCTGGGGGCTCAAGCGCTCGATATCGGGGCGATGACCGTCTTTTTCTATTGTTTTCGTGACCGGGAGATTCTACTCGACTGGTTCGATGAGTTGTGCGGAGCCCGTCTTACGACAAGTTGGTATCGCATCGGCGGGGTGGAACGAGATCTGACCCCAGGATTGATCGACAAGCTCAAGCAGTTCATCGACTACTTTCCTCCTAAGATTCTTGAATATCAGGTCTTTCTTGAGAAAAACCGCATCTGGCTGGGGCGCACCAAGGGTGTGGCGGTCATTTCCGCTGAAGACGCCGTTAATTTCGGGTTGAGCGGGCCGACGTTGCGCGGCTCCGGTGTGGACTACGACCTTCGGAAGTACGAGCCGTATAGCGCGTATCCCAAGTGCGAGTTCAGCGTACCGGTCGGGAAAAATGGCGATACGTACGACCGGTATTGGATCCGGGTGATGGAGATGTACGAAAGCGTCAAAATCATTCAGCAGTGCCTCGAGCAAATGCAGGATGGTCCGGTCATGGCCGATGTCCCAAGCGTGACGCTGCCGCCGAAGGAGCGGGTGTTTACAAATTTGGAATCGATGATCCAGCAGTTCAAGCTGTTCTCTCAGGGATTCCAGGCCCCTCCCGGTGAGATTTATTGCGGCACCGAAGCCCACAAGGGCGAGCTGGGTTTTTACATCGTCAGTACAGGCGGAGGAAAGCCCTATCGAATGAAGATCCGCGCCCCGTCCTTCATTCATATGGGCGCCTTCGATCATATGTCCAGAGGCTATATGATCTCCGATGCCTGTACCATCTTCGGGACGTACGATATCGTGATGGGGGAATGCGACCGGTAAGGCAGTCGCGAGTGATGACGGTTCAAGGTTGTAATGAAGAGCGGATATCTGCATCCGCTATGTTCAGAGCATTCTGCAACAGTGAGGCACCATGGGGCTGAAGCCAGGCACTAATCCCGACGTCGAAGCCGCGACGATTCAACTCAATATCGACGGGAAGACCGTGACGGCGAAGGACGGGATCTCGTTGTACGATGTGATCTCGATGACGGGGAAAATCATCCCGGCCATGTGCTACCACTATACCTTCGATCCATTCGGATCGTGTGGCATGTGCCTTGTGATGCAAGAAGGGAAAAAGGCGCCCGTCCGCTCCTGTACTGCCAAAGCGACGGCGGGGATGGTCATACGAACCGAGGGGGAGGATCTGTTCCTTGCCCGTAAAAAAGCCGTCGAGAAGCATCTGTCCGTGCATCCGCTCGACTGTCCGGTCTGCGACGCAGACGGTCATTGCGAACTCCAGGATATGGCATTCGAGCACGGTGTGACCAATCTTGCCAATGCCAAGCAGAAGTTCATTCCAGAAGACACCCGCAGTCCGGTTCTGGATTTCAACATGAACCGCTGCATCGCGTGTGCCGAATGTATCAACGTCTGCAAAGATGTGTTGATGATCGATGCCCTGCAATTCATGAAAAAGGGCGGATTCAATCAAGTGGTCCCGAAGGGTGACGTCGCACTCTCCTGCGAATTCTGCGGGGATTGCTTAGCGGTCTGCCCGGTCGGCGCCATTACCAACAAGTTCTCCAAGTATTTGTACAAACCCTGGCAGATGAAAAAGACGACGACGACCTGCAACTACTGCGGGGATGGTTGCCAGATGTACTTGGAAACAAAAGATGAAGAGGTGATTCGCGTCACCTCGCCCCTGTCCTGGAAGAATAAGTGGGGCGACCGGTCGGAAACGGCTAAAGGCCACGGCGGCCTGTGTGTGCGCGGGCGATTCGGATTCGAGTATCTCGATGGGAAGACCCGGTTACGGCAGCCATTGGTTCGTGAGGGCAACCGGCTGATTCAAAAACCATGGCTCGAGGCGATGCACCTGGTCGTAGACCGATTTGCGAATATCAAGAGCAGATACGGCGCCGATGCCATTGCAGGATTAGTCACTGCGCGATGCACGAACGAAGAGCTGTATTTGTTCCAGAAGCTGATGCGGATCGGGTTCGGGAGCAATCATCTCGACAGCAGCGCCCGCTACGGCCACATGAATTTCGTGCGTGCCTCGAAGCATGCGGTTGGGCTGGGACGGGCGCATAACGATTGGGAAGATCTCACCAAGGCCAAAGCCATTCTCGTGATCGGTTCGAACATCACGGAAACAAACCCGCTGACGGCCGTGCGAATCAAAGAAGCGATCCGTGTCTACAAAGCGCAAGTGGTGACGCTCGACTCCGCTGTGACGAATATGGCCAAACTGGCTTCTCATCCTCTGCTGATTAATCCTGGCACGGAAGGCGCCGTCATTGACGGATTGGTGAAGACGGCCATCGAGCAGGATTTGGTTGATGAAGAAACGGTCAAGAAACATCCGCAAGCCTTCGCCGCGCTCAAATCAGCGGTTGGAGGCCTGTCGTTGGATCACATTTCGGCACACACCGGCCTTCTGAATTTCGTGCATGCCTCGAAACATGCTCTTGGGCTGGGACGGACGCCGAATGATTGGGAAGATCTGACCAAAGCCAAAGCCATCCTCCTCATCGGCTCGAACATTACGGAAACGAATCCCCTGACGGCCGTGCGGATTAAAGAAGCGATTCGTGTCTATAAGGCACAAGTCGTGACGCTGGATTCCGCCGTCACCAATATGGCCAAGCTGGCTTCCCATCCGTTTGTGATCACGCCCGGTACGGAGGGACTGGTTATTCATGGATTGATTAAGGCGACGATTGAGCAGGATCTGATGGATGACGACGCCACTAAGAAACATCCCCAGGCGTTCGCCGCGCTTCAGGCTGCGGTTGCAGGCCTTTCACTGGACGATGTTGCCTCTCAAACCGGGCTGACCACGGACAACTTGAGGGATATTGCAGCGATCTTCGCCGAAGCGCCGCGCTCGATCATTATGTGTGCGGAAGGCATCGTGAGGAGAACCGGTGGTTACGACAATGTGTTGAAACTCATCGATTTGGCCTGGATCACCGGCAAGCTCGGTCGCCCGGGTTGTGGTGTGAATACCGTGACCGAAGAGCCGAATGAGCAGGGCGCCGTCGATATGGGTGTGGCGCCTGAATTTTTGCCGGGTCAAGCACAGTTTGACGATCCGGTTGCACGCGAGCGATTCGCAAAGGCTTGGGGTGCGGCACTTCCAGGGAGTCGAACCGGGTCCAATCTCGTCGAGATCCTCAACGGATGTAAGAACGGCAGCATCAAGGCGTTGTACGTCCTTGGAGAAAATCCGCTGGAGACGTTGCCGGCTTCTATGGAAGTACGGGCTGCATTGGATCGGCTGGAGTTGCTCGTCGTTCAGGATCCGTTTTTGACCCAGACGGCTCGGCAGGCGCATGTCGTGTTGCCGGCCTGTACCTATGCAGAAAAGGACGGGACCTTCACGAATCTGGAGGGCCGTGTCCTCCGGGTTCGTCAAGCGATGGATCCGATTGGGGAAAGCCTGCCGGATTGGCATATCATGACCTCCCTGGCCAATGCGTTGGGCTGCCAGTGGGAGTATGAATCGGTCAATGATATTCAAACTGAAATGATGAAGCTCTTGCCGGGCTATTACAACCTTGGTCAGCCGCGCAAAGTGGTGTCGTCGCCGGATCGCTACTTGGATAATGGGTATGCCGCCGAGGTCGCCGTCCGGTACCGGACAATGCCTGTTTCGCATGACAGTGCGCGTCCGTTCTCATTACAGATGGGTCAGCTGTTGATGCATTCGGGCAAGATGTCGACGGAAGCTCCCGGCCTCATCACCATTGCTCCGAATACCGGCAAGCTTCGCATGAGTCCGGCGGATATGGACCGGCTTGGCTTGCAGGACGGCATAAAAGTGCGTCTGACTTCCGATCTGGGCTCGCTCCAGCTCGGGGTCCAACCCGACCAGTCTGTTGCCCTGGGGACCTGTTTCTTTCCGGAGCACTTCAACGAACCGCCCGTGAAAGATTTGATGCGTATTTCCGTGGATGCTGTGACCGGCGTTCCGGCTTTCAAGCAGACGTGGGTCAGTATTGAACGAGCGTAATCGGGTGTGTATGCTGCGCCCGTCGGCGGACAGGAGACTTGGATGAGCGTTTCGGCCATGACAAAAAAAATTCTCCATGCCGCGCTGTTCTATGAAATTTGGGACGCGATGAAGGTCACCTTCAAGCACATGTTCCATCAGCCGATCACGTTTCAATACCCGCGCGAAGAACGGGAGATTCCGCATGCGCATCGGGGTGCCCTGGGGTTGCTTCGATACGACGACGGCCGAGAGCGGTGTGTCGGGTGCGATCTCTGCGAGGTGGCCTGCCCCTCCCATTGCATCAAGGTGATCAGCGCTGAGGATACGGCCCGCCCGCTTCAACGATATGCAAGCGAGTTTTATATCGATGTGACGAAGTGCGTCTTTTGCGGCTATTGCGTGGAGGCCTGCCCGGTCAATGCGCTGGCGATGACCAAGATGTACGAATATTCCACCCATGACAAGCGTACATTGCTCTTCAATAAGAAGCGGCTGTACAACATCGGTGAGCGCCACCTCAATGACGCCAAACAGTATCTGTATGCCCATAATCAGGAAAAGAATGTCGAGGAGAGCCGGGAGTATCGGTACTATTTTCCGCAGTCCGTACTCAAGTCCACGCAAACGCCTCCCAAGCATCTGAGTTGAGTCGAAGACATGGTTGCCGTCTTTTTTGCGTATTTCGCATTGGTGAGTATTGCCGCCGGCGTTCTGACGGTGACGCTGAAAAACCCCGTTCACTGCGGGCTCGCTTTGCTCGCGTTGCTGATGCATGTCTCCGGTCTTTTTGTCCTGCTCAATGCTGAATTTCTCTGGGCGGTGCAGGTCATCGTCTATGCCGGCGCCATTCTGGTGCTCTACCTGTTCGTGCTCATGTTGCTCAATCTCAAGGCCGATGAGCGGTATTTTCATTCGTCATACCCCTATTTCCTCGGCCCGGCTCTCTTAGGCGCCGGTTATGTCATTTATCTTTTGATTCAGTCTCCCTTTGCGGGCGCCAAAGGCGGTGTTCCTGACGCGGCGGTGCTGGAACACGGGGACACGTATGCGGTGGGCATCAAGATGTTCAGCGACCACCTGCTGCAGTTTGAAATCATCGGCGTTTTTCTGTTGGGCGCCATCATTGGAGCGATTGTTTTGGCTAAGACGCCGAAATCGATCGATCCCATGAACGGTAAGGAGTGAGGGACGATGGTTCCGCTTAGTGCCTATGTAGCGGTCAGCGCGGTCCTGTTTATGACGGGATTGCTCGGCGTCTTGATTCGACGGAATTTTATTATCGTGCTCATGTCTGTGGAAATCATGATGAATGCCGCCAATATCAATCTGGTGGCGTTTTCGCATTACTTGGAGTCCATGGCCGGCCAGCTCACCGCCCTGTTTTTTATTGCCGTTGCTGCGGGGGAAGCCGCGGTCGGACTGGCCATCATCATCACGGTGTTTCGCGGGAAAGTTTCTACGAATGTCGATGAGATGAACATTTTGAAGTGGTAGCAGGATGGAGATGACGATCTAGCGTGTCCGACTTAACCGATCTGCTCATCAAACTGATTCCGGTTCTCCCGCTCCTGGCCGTGATTTCCAACGGACTTCTGGGCAGCCGCTATTCGCATGAGATGGCTCATCGGTTGGCATGGGGATCGGTCGGTCTCTCCTTTCTCTGTGTCATCGGCGTGTTCGCCGATATTCTGCGGACTGGAACTGCGCACGAAGTCGTCGCCTACCAATGGATCTTCGGGGGCGATCTCACGATCAATCTGGCCTATCTGGTCGATCCGTTGACCTGCGTGATGTTGCTGGTGGTGACCGGAGTCGGGTTCCTCATTCATGTGTACTCCGTCGGGTACATGCACGGTGAATCGGGCTTTACGCGCTTCTTTATCTACATGAACCTCTTCATGGTCTCCATGCTGCTTCTGGTGATGGGGAACAATTATGTGGTTCTGTTTATCGGCTGGGAAGGGGTCGGGCTCTGTTCGTATTTGCTCATCGGGTATTACTACGACAAAGTGTCGGCAGCGAAGGCGGCGACGAAGGCTTTTGTGGTCAATCGCATCGGCGATGCAGGCTTCTTGCTGGCCATCTTTCTGATCTTCGTCAATTTCAAGACCCTGGACTATACCAAGGTGTTTGCGCAGGCCGGCCAGCTTTCACCTGACATGGCAACCGCTATTGCGCTCTGCCTGCTGGTCGGTGCGGTCGGGAAATCGGCTCAGCTTCCTCTCTATACATGGTTGCCCGACGCGATGGAGGGCCCGACGCCGGTCAGCGCCCTCATCCATGCCGCCACTATGGTGACAGCGGGTGTGTACATGATTGTCCGTAATCATGTCATTTTTGACCTTTCTCCTACTGCGATGGAAGTGGTCGCTTTCGTCGGCGGCGGTACGGCCCTATTCGCCGCCACGATCGGTTTGGTCCAGACGGATATCAAACGGGTGCTGGCTTATTCCACGGTTAGCCAGTTGGGGTATATGTTCCTAGGTTGCGGCATCGGCGCCTATACCGCCGCTGTCTTCCATTTGATGACCCATGCCTTTTTCAAAGCCCTATTGTTTTTGTCCGCGGGGTCGGTGATTCACGCCTTGTCAGGTGAGCAGGACATCAGGAAAATGGGCGGACTGAGCAAGAAAATCCCTTGGACATACCGTCTGTTTCTGATCGGCACAATCGCGATTGCCGGGATTCCTCCCTTGGCGGGATTCTGGAGCAAAGACGAGATCATGGCCCATGCCTTTACCCATGACCACTTCTTGCTTTATGGCATCGCAGCGATCGGCGCGTTCCTCACCTCCTTTTATATGTTTCGGCTGACCTACCTGACCTTTTATGGCGAATCCAGAATGGATCATCATACCGAGGCGCATGTCCACGAATCGCCATTGGTGATGATTGGTCCCTTGTTTGCGCTTGGTTTTCTGTCGCTTGTCGGCGGGTTGCTGTTGGGATTTCCTCCGGAACATGGCTGGTTGCATCGATTCCTGGCACCGGTCGTCGGCTCGGCCGGTGAACACGAGGTCAGCATAGGACTGGTGTTCGCCCTCATGGTTGTGGCAACCGGTATTGCGGTGATTGGGTGGGGGCTTGCTCACTTCATGTACCAGGCGAGCACTCCGACGGCCGATGTATGGGCCGAGAAATTCTCCGGCGCCTATAGGATGTTGTTGAACAAATATTATGTCGATGAACTTTATGATTTCATCATTGTCGAGCCCATCAAACGGTTGGGGGAATTGCTCGATTGGTTCGATCGCACGGTCATCGACGGTCTCGTCCGTGGAGTCGGACAGCTGGCCGATTGGGGCTCTGCCGGGTCGACCTGGATGGAAAAGTATATTGTGTATGCGGGGCTGAATGTCATCGGATACGGCAATCACCTCGCGGCGCGTGAAGGGCGGAAGATGCAGAGCGGAATGGTCCACCATTATGTTGCGCTCATCGTCGCCGGGCTCTTTCTGTTGGCGCTGGTCGTTCAATTCCTCGTTCAGATGTAGAGGGTCGGGGAACGTAGGCCGTCATTATGTTGGAAGAACTCACAGCGGGATTTCCGGTCCTTTCCTGCATTCTCTTTTTGCCCGTTCTGGGAGCCATCGTGCTGTGGCTGTTCGATGATGAGGACATGGTCCGGACCTCGGCGCTTGCCATCACGTTACTCGAGCTTGCGCTCTCTGTGTTTGTGCTGCTGCGGTTTGTACCGGAATCGGCTGCCATGCAGTTCGCGGAGCGCGTGAGATGGATTCCCGCACTGGGTATCAGCTACCACCTGGGCGTTGACGGCATCAGCGTACTCTTCGTGGGATTGACCGCTTTTCTGAGTGTGTTGGTCGTGATCTATTCCTGGGACACGATACGCCACCAGGTGAAGCTCTACATGATGTGCCTCTTGGCACTTGAAACGACGACGATGGGCGTGTTCGTTTCATTGGACCTGATCTTGTTCTTCGTCTTCTGGGAGTTGATGCTGATTCCCAGCTACTTTCTGATCAAACTGTGGGGGGGAGGCGCCGAGCGCCATTATGCGGCGTTGAAGTTCGTCCTCTATACCCTTCTGGGCAGTGTCTTTATGTTGGTCGGCATCGCGTTGCTCAATATCAATTTCCACCAGTGGGCATCCTTGCATCATACGGATCAAAGCTATTCATTCGATTTACTCGAGCTCCTTTCGGCGCCGATCCCAATGGATCAGCAGATCCTGATCTTCTGGCTCATGTTCATGGGGTTTGCCTTCAAGGCCCCGATTTTCCCGTTCCACACATGGTTGCCGGATGCGCTGTTGGAAGGCCCTATCGGCATGGCGGTCGTGCTGGCCGGACTCAAACTCGGTACGTTTGGCTTCATGCGCTTCAGCCTGCCGCTTCTTCCCGATGCATCCCAAAGCGAAACGGTTGTGACCGTGGTGGTTGTGCTCGGACTCTGCGCCATTCTGTATGGAGCCTGGATGGCGCTGGTTCAACCGGACTTCAGGCGGCTCCTAGCCTATAGTAGCGTCAGCCATTTGGGTTTCATCGTCGTGGGACTGTTCTCGCTGAATTACCAGGGTCTGCAGGGAAGCCTTCTGACCATGATCAATCTGGGATTCAGCACGGCCGGCCTCTTCTTTATTGCGGGGTTTCTCTATTCGCGTCAACAGTCCACGCAGCTGTCGGCGTTCGGAGGCATGGCCAAGCAAGTGCCGCTGTTGGCTACGTTCTTTCTGATTATCGGACTGGCCTCGATCGGACTTCCAGGAACGAACGGTTTTGTGGGGGAGTTTCTCATTCTCTTGGGGGCATTCAAAGCGAAGTGGTGGTTCGGAGCGGTGGCTGTGCTCGGCGTTATTTTCGGGGCGGCCTATTTCCTCTGGTATTACGAACGCGCCATGTTGGGCCCGGTTGGTAAGGCGGTGAAACAGACGATGAGCGACCTTCAATTACGCGAGATGGTCATTGCCGTTTCGTTGTCGGTCATGATTCTGTGGATCGGGCTGTATCCGTCGCCCTTTCTTCGAATCATGAATGGATCGGTGCAGGCGCTCGTTGATCGGTTGAATCACGGCACCGTGGCGGCACTCGGAACCTCCACGGCTGAAAAAGGACGCTGAGTTCATGGGCGAATACGCACTGCTCTATATTCTTTTTGCTCCCTTCGCCGGCGCGTTGGCGCTGATCATGGTCTCGAATCGACAGCCGATGCTGGTCCGGGGTATCGCGGCGAGTTCGGCTTTAGTGTCCCTGGTTGCGTCGGTATACCTGTTTTACGCATACGATCCGGTGAAAGGCGGCTTCCAATTCGTCCAACGGTTCGAGTGGTCGAGGCAACTCGGTATTTCGCTGCATCTTGGTGTGGATGGTATCGGGACCCCGCTCGTGCTGGCCTCGGCGATCTTATTGTTTACAGGTATTTTTGTCTCGTGGCACATCAAGGATCGCGCGAAAGAATTCTACATCTGGTTGCTGATTCTCGCCGCCGCCACGATCGGCGTCTTTATGTCCCTGGATCTGTTTTTCCTCTACTTCTTCTATGAAATGTCCGTGATTCCTATGTATCTCTTGCTGGGTATGTGGGGCAGCCACACCAAGCGGTATTTGGAGATGACAGATACGGAAGGGCTCAAACTGAGAGATTCCGTCGGCTTCATTTTCAATTTCGGGTCGAACAGCAAGGAATACGCGGCGATGAAGCTGGTGCTGTTCTTGTCGGCCTTTGCGGTCGCGGCGTTGATGGGTATCCTGCTGATTTACAAGTATTCCGGGCTCAACACATTCGATATTCTTGTCCTTCGCGAGCAGGCGCACCTCATGAATATTCCCGTGCTCGGCACGACGCTGGACAAGATCATTTGGGTGTTGGTCTTTTTCGGCTTTGCTTCAATCGCTCCGTTGTGGCCGCTCCATTCGTGGTCTCCGGTCGGTCATGCCGCGGCTCCGGCCGCGACCAGCATGCTGCATGCCGGTGTACTCATGAAACTTGGACATTTCTCCATTATTCGGGTGGCGTTTGAAATTTTGCCTGAGACGACCCGTGAAATGATGCCGATTGCGGCCGTCCTTTGCATGTTCAGCATCGTCTACGGAGGGTTTGTCGCGTTTTACGCCAAGGACACTAAATATGTCATTGGTTATTCCAGCTCGAGCCACATGGGTTATGTGTTTCTTGGGATGGCAGCATTGAATTACATCAGTTTGAGCGGCGCAGTCATTTATATGTTTGCCCATGCGATGGCTACCGGCATGCTCTTCGCCATGGCAGGGTGGGTGTATGACCAAACCCACACGCGGGATCTTCCATCATTGGGAGGCCTCTCGAACAAGATGCCGTTTATCTCCGGCTGTTTCATCGTGGGGTGCATGGCCTCGATCGGCATGCCGGGGACGGTGAATTTCATCGCAGAAATTATGATTATCGTCGGCAGCTGGGAAAAGTATCCGCTTCAGGTCATTGTCGCCGTGCTGGGAATCGTTCTCACCATGGCCTATCTCTTCAAAATGATGCGGAGTCTGTTCTATGGGCCGATGAATCAACAATACAGCCATGCGCACGATGCTGTATCGACCGTTGATCGGCTGCCATTGCTGGTGATGATTGCCGTCAGCGTAGGATTCGGCATTTTCCCGATGCATTTGTACGATGTCGTTCGTTCAGGCGTCGATCCATTAATCGCCAGGATCACCCATGTTGTTCCGGTCGCGCAGAGCGGCGACGGGTTAGGAGTGAAGAGTGAGGCGACGATCCCTGTGGTCAGGGAGCATATTCCCCTTGTCGCAAATAATCCCGTACCTCTGACCCCTGACCCTTCACGAGGGCACGAATGACCTTCACGCTGACCCTGTCCTTCGCCGATCTTCTGTTGCTGTTGCCGGAGATTGTGCTGACCTGCTGGCTCTGCCTTGTCGTGATTGTCGATTTTGCCTTTCCACGCTTGCCCAAGGAGCAATTGGCCATTCTCAGTATTACCGGCCTCCTGGCCACGCTAGGCTGTTTAGTATGGTTCGATGTGACTCATGTGTCGGGCGCCCTGTTCGGCAATATGTTCGTACTGGACCGCATGGCCATCTTTTTCAAGATATTTATCGTCGGCTCGACGGCGCTCGTCATTCTTGCGTCGATTCAGTACGTCGAGCGTTTCAGATGTTTTCGGGGAGAGTACTACGTGCTGGTCGTCATGTCGGCTCTCGGTATGATGTTCATGTCATCGGCCAACGATCTGCTGTCTCTTTTCGTCAGCCTGGAGTTTTCGACCCTCGGGTTTTACATTCTGGTGGGCTATCTTCGTGAGGATTTGGCCTCGAATGAGGCCGGTCTCAAGTTCTTCATCCTGGGCGTATTCGCCGCCGGATTGCTCGCCTACGGCATCAGTCTTGTGTATGGGGAGACGGGGAAGCTGGTGTTTTCTGATATGAATCTATCCGCTACCCCCGGCGCGATCATCGGTTTCTTACTGATCTTCGCCGCACTTGGATTCAAGATCGGAGCCGTTCCTTTCCATTCGTGGATTCCTGATACGTATCATGGCGCACCGACGCCTGTGACGGCGTACTTGTCGATTGCTCCGAAGGGCGCTGCGTTCGCCATCCTGCTCCGTATCTTCTTTGTAGCGTTGGCCTCCTTCAAGCCGATGTGGGTCATTCTGTTGGTGGCGGTCTCTATCTTGTCGATGACCTATGCCAACATCGTGGCCATTGCCCAGCGGAACATCAAGCGTCTTCTCGCCTATTCCGGTATTGCCCAGGTTGGGAACGTCTTGATCGGCTTGGCGGCCGGGACGAAAATGGGGAATGACGCCATTTTGTTTTACCTCTTGGCCTATCTCTTTGCGAATCTCGGCGCCTTTGCCGTTGTCATCGCCGTCAGCCACGCGATCGGGAGTGATGACATCGACGACTATAATGGTTTGGGCCGCCGCTCTCCGTTCCTGGCCTTTTCGATGCTGGTGTTTCTCCTGTCTTTAGCCGGGGTGCCGCCGCTGGCGGGGTTTATCGGCAAACTCTACATTTTCATCGCGGCGATTAAGGAAGGACTGTATACGCTGATCACGGTTGGACTGATCAACATCGTGATTTCGATGTACTATTACATGATCGTCGTAAAGAAAATGTATATCAATGAGCCGACCAATCCCTCGCCTGTCACCATTTCTGGCCCGATGAAGGCCGTCGTCTATGTCGGTCTGGCAGGAACTTTGGTCATTGGCATTTATCCTCAGCCGTTCATCGATTGGGTTGTCGGCGCGACGCTGATGTTCTCGAATCTTCCCGCTCCTTCAGCCATTGTCACGCCGTCTCTCCCGCCCTTCGGCGGATAGTTTTCCTGGTTTCGCCGTTCGCAGGTTCTGCTACAATTGCTCGTGAGCGCACGAGTTCTAGCGTACACGGTTGCCATCCACACAATGTTCTTGGATTCCGGGCAGCACCGTCTATGTTTATGGAATCACCTACAAAGGAACAGCCGCAAATTTCCCTCGCACCGTTTGAGGGGCCTGAGCCCCACAGCCCTCCTCCCTCACCTACCAGTGACGAGTCGTTCTGGCGCGCTCCGATCATGTGGTTTTTGTCACTTACGATCGAACGGCGCATCTTGGCTGGGTTCAGTCTCGTGTTCGCCGGCATTCTCGTGATCAGTACGGTGTCCTATCGCAACACCAGTACGGTGATCGCTAACA
>JABMDH010000017.1:19385-22151 GCA_015904075.1 Nitrospira sp. | reverse complement strand
AATGCCTGTTTCGCATGACAGTGCGCGTCCGTTCTCATTGCAGATGGGCCAGCTGCTTATGCACTCGGGCAAGATGTCGACGGAAGCTCCCGGCCTCATCAAGATTGCTCCGAATACCGGCAAGCTTCGCATGAGTCCGGCGGATATGGACCGGCTTGGCCTGGAGGACGGCATGAAAGTGCGTCTGACTTCCGATCTGGGGTCGCTCCAGCTCGGGGTCCAACCCGACCAGTCTGTTGCCATCGGGACCTGTTTCTTTCCGGAGCATTTCAACGAACCGCCCGTGAAAGATTTGATGAGTGTCTCAGTGGATGCCAGGACCGGTGTTCCGGCTTTCAAGCAGACATGGGTCAGTATTGAACGAGCGTAATCGGGTGTGTATGCTGCGCCCGTCGGTGGACAGGAGACTTGGATGAGCGTTTCTGCAATGACCAAAAAAATTCTCCATGCCGCGCTGTTCTATGAAATCTGGGACGCGATGAAGGTCACCTTCAAGCACATGTTCCATCAGCCGATCACGTTTCAATACCCGCGCGAACAGCGGGAGATTCCGCATGCCCATCGGGGCGCCCTGGGGTTGCTTCGATATGACGACGGCCAAGAGCGGTGTGTCGGGTGCGATCTCTGCGAGGTGGCCTGCCCCTCCCATTGCATCAAGGTGATCAGCGCCGAGGATACGGCCCGCCCGCTTCAACGATACGCAAGCGAGTTTTACATCGATGTGACGAAGTGTGTGTTTTGCGGTTATTGTGTGGAGGCCTGCCCGGTCAATGCATTGGCGATGACCAAGATGTACGAGTATTCCACCCATGACAAGCGTACATTAATGTTCGATAAGAAGCGGCTGTACAACATCGGTGAGCGCCACCTCAATGACGCCAAACAATATCTGTATGCCCACAATCAGGAAAAGAATGTCGAGGAGAGCCGAGAGTATCGGTACTATTTTCCGCAGTCCGTACTCAAGTCCACCCAAACGCCTCCCAAGCATCTGAGCTGAGTCGAAGACATGGTTGCCGTCTTTTTTGCGTATTTCGCATTGGTGAGTATTGCCGCCGGCGTTCTGACGGTGTCGCTGAAAAACCCCGTCCACTGCGGGCTCGCATTGCTCGCGCTGTTGATGCATGTCTCCGGTCTTTTCGTCCTGCTCAATGCCGAATTTCTCTGGGCGGTGCAGGTCATTGTCTATGCCGGCGCCATTCTGGTGCTGTACTTGTTCGTGCTCATGCTGCTCAACCTCAAGGCGGATGAGCGGTATTTTCATTCCTCGTATCCCTATTTCCTCGGCCCGGCTCTCTTGGGGGCCGGGTATGTCATTTTTCTTTTGATTCGGTCTCCCTATGCGGGAGTCAAAGGCGATGCTCCCGACGCGGCCGTGCTGGAACACGGGGACACGTATGCCGTGGGCATCAAGATGTTCAGCGACCACCTGCTGCAGTTTGAAATCATCGGCGTCTTTCTGCTGGGCGCCATCATCGGTGCGATCGTCTTGGCGAAGACGCCAAAATCGATCGATCCCATGAGCGGGAAGGAGTGAGGGGCGATGGTTCCGCTTAGCGCCTATGTGGCGGTCAGTGCGGTCCTGTTCATGACGGGATTGCTCGGTGTCTTGATTCGACGGAATTTTATTATCGTGCTCATGTCCGTGGAAATCATGATGAACGCCGCCAATATCAATCTGGTGGCGTTCTCGCATTACCTGGAGTCCATGGCCGGCCAGCTGACCGCCCTGTTTTTTATTGCCGTCGCCGCGGGGGAAGCGGCAGTCGGACTGGCCATCATCATCGTGGTGTTTCGTGGGAAAGTTTCTACGAACGTCGATGAGATGAACGTCTTGAAATGGTAGCAGGATGGAGATGACGACCTAGCGTGTCCGACTTAACCGATCTTCTCATCAAACTGATTCCGATTCTCCCGCTTCTGGCCGTGATTTCCAACGGACTTCTGGGCAGCCGCTATTCGCACGAGATGGCCCATCGGTTGGCGTGGGGATCGGTCGGTCTCTCCTTTCTCTGTGTCATCGGTGTGTTTGCCGATATTCTGCGGACTGGAACTGCACGTGAAGTCGTCGCCTACCAATGGATCTTCGGGGGCGATCTCACGATCAATCTGGCCTATCTGGTTGATCCGTTAACCTGCGTGATGTTGCTGGTGGTGACCGGAGTGGGTTTTCTCATTCATGTCTACTCAGTCGGGTATATGCACGGCGAACCCGGCTTCACGCGCTTCTTTATCTACATGAACCTCTTCATGGTCTCCATGCTGCTTCTGGTGATGGGGAACAATTATGTGGTTCTGTTTATCGGCTGGGAGGGCGTCGGTCTCTGTTCGTATTTGCTCATCGGGTACTACTACGACAAAGTGTCGGCGGCGAAGGCGGCGACGAAGGCCTTTGTGGTCAATCGCATCGGCGATGCAGGGTTCTTGCTGGCTATCTTTCTGATCTTCGTCAATTTCAAGACTCTGGACTACACCAAGGTATTTGCGCAGGTCGGCCAGCTTTCTCCTGACATGGCAACCGCTATCGCGCTCTGCCTGCTGGTCGGTGCGGTCGGCAAATCGGCCCAGCTCCCTCTCTATACGTGGTTGCCCGACGCGATGGAGGGCCCGACGCCGGTCAGCGCGCTTATCCATGCCGCTACCATGGTGACCGCGGGTGTGTACATGATTGTCCGCAATCATGTCATTTTCGATCTTTCTCCCACTGCGATGGAAGTGGTTGCCTTCGTCGGCGGTGGTACGGCGCTATTCGCCGCCACGATCGGT
>JABMDH010000017.1:11904-19285 GCA_015904075.1 Nitrospira sp. | reverse complement strand
CCCATGCATTTTTCAAAGCTTTGCTGTTTTTGTCCGCGGGGTCGGTGATTCACGCTCTGTCGGGTGAGCAGGACATCAGGAAAATGGGTGGACTGAGCAAGAAAATCCCCTGGACATACCGTCTGTTTCTGATCGGCACGATCGCAATTGCCGGGATTCCTCCTTTGGCGGGATTCTGGAGCAAAGACGAGATCATGGCCCAGGCCTTTACCCATGGCCACTTCCTGCTCTATGGCATCGCAGCGATCGGCGCTTTTCTCACGTCTTTTTACATGTTTCGGCTGACCTACCTGACCTTTTATGGCGAGTCCAGAATGGATCACCATACGGAAGCGCATGTCCACGAATCGCCATTGGTGATGGTTGGCCCCTTGGTTGCGCTTGGTTTCTTGTCGCTTGTCGGCGGGTTGCTGTTGGGATTCCCCCCGGAACATGGCTGGTTGCATCAATTCCTGGCGCCGGTTGTGGGCTCGGCAGGTGAACACGAGGTCAGCATGGGGTTGGTGTCTGCTCTCATGGTTGTGGCAACCGGCATCGCAGTGATTGGGTGGGGGCTTGCCCACTACATGTACCAGGTGAGCACTCCGACGGCCGATGTGTGGGCCGAGAAATTCTCCGGCGCCTATAGGACGCTGTTGAACAAGTATTATGTCGATGAACTCTACGATTTTATCATTGTCGAGCCCATGAAACGGTTGGGCGAGCTGCTTGATTGGTTCGATCGCACGGTCGTCGATGGTCTAGTCCGTGGAGTCGGACAGCTGGCTGATTGGGGCTCTGCCGGGTCAACCTGGATTGAAAAATATATTGTATATGCAGGGTTGAATGTCATCGGATACGGCAATCACCTCGCGGCGCGTGAAGGGCGGAAGATGCAGAGCGGAATGGTCCACCATTATGTCGCTCTCATTGTCGCCGGGCTCTTTCTGTTGGCGCTGGTCGTTCAATTTCTCGTTCAGATGTAGAGGGTCGAGGGGCGTACGGCGGTCATTATGTTGGAAGAACTTACAGCGGGATTTCCGGTCCTTTCCTGCATTCTCTTTTTGCCCGTTCTGGGAGCCATCGTGCTGTGGCTGTTCGAGGATGAGGACATGGTCCGGACGTCGGCGCTCGCCATCACGCTGGTCGAACTTGCGCTCTCTGTGTTTGTGCTGCTGCGTTTTGTGCCGGAATCGGCTGCCATGCAGTTCGCGGAGCGCGTGAGATGGATTCCCGCGCTGGGCATCAGCTACCACCTGGGCGTCGACGGCATCAGCGTACTCTTCGTGGGATTGACGGCTTTTCTGAGTGTGTTGGTCGTGATCTATTCCTGGGACACAATCCGCCACCA
Source organism: Nitrospira sp. (assembly GCA_015904075.1). Next base: position 17,955 of record JABMDH010000017.1, on the reverse strand, counting down.
GGTGAAGCTCTACATGATGTGTCTCTTGGCGCTTGAAACGACGACGATGGGCGTGTTCGTTTCATTGGATCTGATCTTGTTCTTCGTCTTCTGGGAGCTGATGCTGATTCCCAGCTACTTTCTGATCAAACTGTGGGGCGGAGGCGCCGAGCGCCATTATGCGGCGTTGAAGTTCGTCCTCTATACCCTTTTGGGCAGTGTCTTCATGCTGGTCGGCATCGCCTTGCTCAATATCAATTTCCACCAGTGGGCGTCTTTGCATCATACGGATCAAAGCTATTCGTTCGATTTACTCGAGCTCCTCTCGGCGCCGATTCCGATGGATCAGCAGATCCTGATCTTCTGGCTCATGTTCATGGGGTTTGCCTTCAAGGCCCCAGGGCGAGCCGGATAAAGGAGCGACATTTTATATTGCGCTCCCAACCAGGAGGCCTCGATCATGACAGGCGCAACACCGATCGTACTCGCTGAAGATAATCCGCGAGACGCTGAACTGGCTCTGGCCGCGATGGAGGAACAAAACATTTCCGACAAAGTCGTGCTTTGCCACGATGGCGCCGAGGTATTGGATTATTTGTATTGTCGAGGGCCGTTTGCTTCCCGGATGAAAGGGAACCCTGCGGTTATCTTTCTGGATATCAAGATGCCCAAAGTAAACGGGCTTGAGGTTTTGCGGACCATCAAAGCGGACACGCATCTCCGCCCCATTCCTGTCGTCATGCTCACCTCTTCCCGTGAAGAGCGTGACCTCGGCGAGAGTTACGCGCTGGGAGCCAATGCGTATGTGGTGAAGCCTGTTGAATTCCATCAGTTTGTCTCGGCCGTCAAGGAGCTGGGCACATTCTGGGGTGTGATCAACGAGCCTCCACCGCAGGGGTCCGGTTCCGGCACGTAACTTTGAATGGAACTTTGATGACCACTCCTTTGCGAGTCCTCCAACTAGAGGATAATCAGACGGATGCCGACCTCATCGCCACGCTGTTGGAAGAGGGGGGAATTCCTTGCGCCCCGATCCGCGTGGAAAGTCGTGCTGCATTTGTTGCCGTCCTTAAAGAAGGCCTGATCGATCTGATCTTGGCCGACTATTCTCTTCCTGGATTCGATGGTGCTGCCGCACTTGACCTTGCGCGTAAGCTGGCTCCTGAGATCCCGTTCATTTTCGTTTCCGGGACCCTCGGCGAGGAACTTGCCATCGATACCATGCATCGCGGCGCCACGGATTATATCTTGAAACAGCGGATCGGCCGGCTGGTTCCATCGATTCAGCGGGCGCTCCGCGAACGGCACGATCGGATGGAGCGGAAGCGGGCCGAGGACGCCTTGCGCCAGAGCGAGTTGCAGCTCCGCCAGGCGCAAAAGTTGGAGGCCGTCGGCCGATTGGCCGGAGGGTTGGCGCACGACTTTAACAATATCCTCACCGTCATTGTGGGCCATAGCCAAGTGTTGCTCAATGACTTGCCGCCGGATCATCCTGAGAGGGGCAAGATCGAAGAGATGCGAAAGGCAGGCGATCGCGCAGCGGCTTTGATCAAACAATTGCTGACATTCAGCAGAAAGCAGCCGGTCGAGCCGAAGGTGCTCGATTTGAATCCGGTCATCGGTAACTTTCAGACGATGCTTCGACGTTTAATCGGAGAAGATATTAACTTAGTCTTACGCGCTAGCCGTGAGCCTCTTCGCGTCAAGGCAGACCCGGCGCAACTCGAACAGATCGTCATGAACCTCGTTGTCAATGCCCGCGATGCCATGCCCAAGGGCGGAACGCTGATCATCGAAACCGCTTCGGTCGAGATCGACCGGACGCCAGTGTACCACCTGCGCCCCTTGCCTCCCGGCGCCTATGTGAAGCTCTCAGTGTCCGACACCGGCTGCGGGATTTCACCGGATATTCAACCCCATATGTTTGAACCATTTTTCACGACGAAGGACGAAGGAAAGGGCACGGGACTCGGACTCTCCACTGTGTTCGGCATCGTTACGCAAAGTGGTGGCGGGCTGGATGTGTCCAGCGTGATTGGGCGGGGCACTCGCTTTGACATTTACCTTCCGCAGATTATCGAGGAGCCGGAACAAGTCGTCGGCACGGAAGTCACGCCGTCGTCTACGAGCGGCCACGAGACCATTTTGCTGGTCGAAGATGATGCGGGCGTCCGCAGTCTGATTCGAGACGAGCTTCGCAAGCTTGGATATCGTGTCTTCGAGGCCAAACACGGCTTGGAGGCCTGTCTTGTCGGTACGCAGCAGATAGGCCGGCTCCAGCTCCTGCTCACGGATGTGGTCATGCCGGGAATGAACGGGCCGGAATTGGCCCAGCATCTTCGTGTGATCAAGCCTGAGCTGAAAATTCTCTTCATCTCCGGCTATACCGATGATGTTGGTCTAGGTGCCGGGGACCCAGCCTGTGGGTATCTTCAAAAGCCGTTCTCTCCGGACGCTCTGGCGAGGGCAATTCGCGAGCTTCTGGATTGTAATCCGGCGCGCATGGTTGTATCTAGTCAGCAAGGGACAGTGATCCGGTAATCATTCCCGGCAACGATCTATCGGCCATATGCCATGATCGACAACTTCATGACAGGTGTTGACTGCGGAGCATCCGATTCAATCGCGAGGCGGCGATTCCCGACTGTCGCTGGTACCCTGGGCTGTTTGGTGTGGTTTGATATGACTCATGTGTCGGGCGCCTTGTTCGGCAACATGTTCGTACTGGACCGCATGGCCATCTTTTTCAAGATATTTATCGTCGGATCGACGGCTCTTGTCATTCTTGCGTCGATTCAGTACGTCGAGCGGTTCAGATTCTTTCGGGGAGAATATTACGTGCTGGTCGTCATGTCGGCTCTCGGCATGATGTTCATGTCTTCGGCCAACGATCTGCTGTCCCTTTTCGTGAGCCTGGAGTTTTCGACTCTCGGGTTTTACATTCTGGTGGGCTATCTTCGAGAGGATTTGGCCTCGAATGAGGCCGGACTCAAGTTTTTTATCCTGGGTGTATTCGCTGCCGGACTGCTCGCCTACGGGATCAGTCTTGTGTATGGAGAGACGGGGAAGCTGGTGTTTTCGGAGATGAATCTCGCTGCTACCCCGGGCGCCATCATCGGCTTCTTACTGATCTTCGCCGCGCTGGGGTTTAAAATCGGAGCCGTTCCTTTCCATTCGTGGATTCCTGATACGTATCATGGCGCACCGACGCCTGTGACAGCGTACTTGTCGATCGCTCCGAAGGGCGCGGCATTCGCCATCCTGCTCCGCATCTTCTTCGTGGCCTTGGCCTCCTTCAAACCGATGTGGGTCATTCTACTGGTGGCGGTCTCTATCTTGTCGATGACCTATGCCAACATCGTGGCGATAGCCCAGCGGAATATCAAGCGTCTTCTGGCCTATTCCGGTATTGCCCAGATCGGGAATGTGTTGATCGGCTTGGCGGCTGGGACGAAAATGGGGAATGACGCTATTTTGTTTTACCTCTTGGCCTATCTCTTTGCGAATATCGGCGCCTTTGCTGTTGTCATTGCCGTCAGCCATGCGATTGGCAGTGACGAAATCGACGACTATAATGGTTTGGGCCGCCGCTCTCCATTCCTGGCCTTTTCGATGCTGGTGTTTCTCCTGTCTCTGGCCGGTGTGCCCCCGCTGGCGGGGTTTATCGGCAAACTGTACATTTTTATCGCGGCGATTAAAGAAGGGCTGTATACACTGATCACGGTTGGACTGATCAACATTGTGATTTCGATGTACTATTACATGATCGTTGTAAAGAAAATGTATATCAATGAGCCAACCAATCCCTCACCTGTCACCATTTCTGGTCCGATGAAGGCTGTCGTCTATGTCGGTCTGGCAGGAACGTTAGTCATTGGCATTTATCCACAGCCGTTTATCGATTGGGTTGTCGGCGCGACGCTGATGTTCTCGAATCTTCCCGCTCCTTCAGCCATCGCCACCCCGTCTCTTCCGTCATTCGGCGGATAGCTTTCCTGGTTTCGCCGTTCGTGAGTTCTGCTACAATTGGCTGTGGAGCGCACGAGTCCTCGTGTGCGGTCAGCCACATGATTTCCAGCGGATTCTGCCAGGATCGCCTACGTTCATGGAATCAGCGACAAACGAACAGCCGCAAACTTCGCTCGCATCGATGGGGGGACTTGAGCCCCACAGCCCTCCCCCCTCGCCTGCCGGCGACGAGTCATTCTGGCGCGCTCCGATCACGTGGTTTTTGTCACTGACGATCGAACGGCGGATCTTGGCCGGGTTCAGTCTCGTGTTCGCCGGCATTCTCGTGATCAGTACCGTATCCTATCGCAACACCAGTACCGTGATCGCCAACAGCGGGCTCGATACCCGCAGCCACGAACTCGTGCAGCTATTGACCAATATTGATATGGCGATGGACCAAACAGAGAATAATCACCGCCGGTATCTTGTTACAGGAGAAAAGCTCTATCTCGAGTCCTACCAGTCGGTTATCAAACAGAGGCCGACGTTTATCAAATACCTCGAACATCTGACGGAGGGAGTGCCCGAACAGCAGGAACGTGTCGTGTTGCTCGAGCGGATGATGGATCGGCAACTGGCTGCTGAGGCCCATGCAATTACCCTCCTTGCTAATAAAGGATTTGAGGCGGTCAAGAAAATAGCGCTCGAAGGAGCCGCAACACAAGAGATCAGGGAGATCCACAAGACCGTCGCGGAAATGGAGTTGTATGAACAACAGGCATTGCGCCGGCGGGTCTTGGAATCTGCGGCCACGACGACGAATACGATTGTGCTGCTCAGCATCGGCGCGCTGCTTCAGTTCGTGTTACTGGCATCCGTCTATTATTTGATTAGACATGACATCACGGAACGGCGGCGTGTCGCCGATGAATTGCAGCGGCGTGGCGAACTTCTCGAGGCCGCGAACAAGGAGCTCGAATCCTTCAGCTATTCGGTGTCTCACGACCTACGCGCCCCGCTTCGTCATATTGATGGGTATGCGTCGCTGTTGCGCAAAGCGGTGACTGAGTCATTGAACGAAAAGGCCGCCAGGTATCTGCAGACGATCTCCGATTCTGCCAAACAGATGGGCCAGCTGATCGACGATCTGCTGGTGTTTTCCCGGATGGGGCGTCAGGAGATGCTTCAAACAACGGTTGATGTGAACCAGCTGATCCGAACCATCCTTTACGATTTACGACTTGACTTGCAAGGACGCGAAATATCTTGGACAATTGCCACACTCCCGGAAGTGCTGGGTGATCCGGCCATGCTTCGGCAGGTGTTTATGAATCTGATCGCGAATGCGGTGAAATTCACAAGCACCAGGCCGCGCGCACATATTGAAGTCGGCATGGACAGGCCGAATGTCGGAGAAGTCGTCATTTTTGTGCGTGACAACGGAGTGGGATTTGACATGCAGTATGCCGGCAAACTATTCGGCGTGTTTCAGCGACTCCACCGGATGGATGAATTTGAAGGGACCGGTATCGGCCTCGCCAACGTGCGTCGGATCGTGCATCGGCATGGTGGGCGCACCTGGGCAGAGGGCGAGCCGGATAAAGGAGCGACTTTTTATATGACGCTCCCAACCAGGAGGCCTCGATCATGACAGTCGTAAAACCGATCGTACTCGCTGAAGATAATCCGCGAGACGCTGAACTGGCTCTGGCCGCGATGGAGGAACAAAACATTTCCGACAAAGTGGTTCTCTGCCACGACGGCGCCGAGGTATTGGATTATCTGTATTGTCGAGGGTTGTTTGCTTCCCGGATGAAAGGGAACCCCGCGGTTATCTTCCTGGATATCAAGATGCCCAAAGTAAACGGGCTTGAAGTCTTACGGACCATTAAGGCGGATACGCACCTCCGTCCCATCCCTGTCGTCATGCTCACCTCTTCTTGTGAAGAACGTGACCTCGGCGAGAGTTACGCGCTGGGGGCCAATGCGTATGTGGTGAAACCTGTTGAATTCCATCAGTTTGTCTCGGCGGTCAAGGAACTGGGGACATTCTGGGGTGTGATCAACGAGCCTCCACCGCAGGGATCCGGTTCAGACATATAACTCAGAATGGAGCTTTGA
>JABMDH010000017.1:0-11804 GCA_015904075.1 Nitrospira sp. | reverse complement strand
AAGCGAGTCGTCTTTGCGGCTATGTTCTTGCGTTTTGCACGCTGCCCTGTGTCGCTTTTGCTGAGGATATCAAGTGGGAACAGCTTACGGGTGGTGTTGCTGTGTCGGTGTGGAATCCAGGCGAGCTTTGTCCGGCGGTGCCGTCCTTGTTGGCCATTGAGATCGATCCGGATCTTGCCAGGTTTGCCATCCATCACTATGCGCATGAAAAACTTGCACAGCCTCCGACGATCGAAGAATGGGAGAAGCGGACGGGCCACGATGTCATTTTCAACGCGGGCTTATTTCGTGAAAACTTCGCCTATCTCGGCTTGCTGTATAAAGACGGCCGGTCATTGGGGAGCCGTCGGCACACAACATGGCAGGGAGTATTCGTCGCGGAGCCCTTGGTTTCAGGTGTGAAGAAAGCTCGGGTACTCGACTTGGCGGTGGAGGCCTTTGATGAGCAACATCCGCCCTATCAGGAGGCAGCCCAGGCGCTGATGCTCTTGGACCGGAATAGGACAATTCGTGTTCGTCAGACAGGGAAACGGGCGTATCAAACGATCATTGCTGAAACGGACAAGGGACGTATTCTCATCTTCAAGAGTCGAGAGATCACGTCTTTGTATGATATTGGCCGATGTCTTCGGGATACGTTGTCCGTCGTGCGTCAGGCGATGGCTATGGACGGAGGCTCATCGTCAGACGTACTTGTTTCGGAGTCACTGTGGCAGAGACGCCAGCAGTATGAGAATCAAGTTTTCTGGAAGGCCTTGTTTGGTGGAAGCACCTCCGCGCACATCCCCCTACCGACGGTCATCGGTGTCAGCCGGCGCTAAGATATAGTGGTACGAGAATCGTCACACGTTGCGTCTCAGCCAGCCAACGAGGGAAGATACTGCAAAGCATGTGGAACGGCCCCTCGCTAGAGATAAGGGAAGTACGATACACATGTCGTCGTTATCTATTGAGGGGAATGGCTACTGCTGCGATCGTACGACCGGAAACCCTGCTACATGGCGATATCCGAGATCCGCCAGGGTCTCCGCTGCGATATTGCTCCGACGTCCTGATTGGCAATAGACGACGATATGGTCCTCCAGTTTTGCGCCGATCTCACGATGACGCGACTGGATCTCGCGGAAGTCGATATTGCGGTCGGTGCCGGGGATGCTGCCGGCCAGATGCTCCTCCGGCGAGCGAACATCGACCAATATGAAACCTTTCTGGGTCATGAACCGAGCCATGGAAAGACCGGCTTGCAATTGTTGCACGGTCATCAGATACGAATGGTGGGATTGAGCAACCTCACCGAATGTCAGGCTTGCGGCAACCAGGCAGCCGACCGCGACGATTCTATAGAATCTCATCATGTTTCCTCCCTGGCATATTGAGACCGGAACAGACTCTCTTCATAATAGAACCATGAGAAAAGTCTGGTCAAGCGTGACTGTTGCGGCCGTAGTTTCAACTCTTGTCGGTTGTGCCGATGGAGCCAAGCTCATTCAAGAACACGAGAACGGTGGCGTGGTTGTGTATCCCTTTAAGGGAGAACAGGGTTCCATCCTATCCTCATTCCGTAAGGAAGCCCTCACAGTTATCGACAAGAAATGCGGCGACCGATCTTATGAGATCGTTCGTGAAGGAGAAACGAAAGGTCGGATACGCGTGATTAGTCCGATCGAAGGGCAGGAAGAAGCCATAGAGGAACGGCGTTGGGGGATACAGTTTCAGTGCCGATAACGATGAGGGACAGAGTCTGTAAGGTGGTGTCTTATGGTCGCTTGAGAGCGACGAGCAGGTCTTGCACGGTGAGGAGACTGATGAGTGAGAGCTGTTCCCGTTCCACTCTGGCTTTCCCGTCCTGTTCTTGACGGTCGACAATCACCAACGCATGATCGACTCGTAATCCAGCCTCACGAGCGGCTGCGACTGCTTTGAGCAGTGACCCGCCGCTTGTGAGGACATCGTCCACAATCAGAGCGCGATCGCCCGGGCGAATACTTCCCTCCCTCCACCGCAGGGAGCCGGTTCCGGCAAGTGACTGTGAATGGAACTCTGATGACCACTCCTTTGCGAGTCCTCCAACTAGAGGATAATCAGACAGATGCCGACCTCATCGCCACGCTGTTGGCAGAAGGGGGAATTCCTTGCGCACCGATCCGCGTGGAAAGTCGAGCGGCGTTTGTTGCAGTCCTTAAAGAAGGCCTGATTGATCTGATCCTGGCCGACTATTCTCTTCCTGGATTCGATGGTGCTGCCGCGCTTGAGCTTGCGCGCAAGCTGGCTCCTGAGGTCCCGTTTATTTTTGTTTCCGGGACGCTCGGTGAGGAACTTGCTATCGATACCATGCACCGCGGAGCCACGGATTATATTTTGAAACAACGCATCGGCCGGCTTGTTCCATCGATTCAACGAGCGCTTCGTGAACGACACGATCGGATGGAGCGAAAGCGGGCCGAGGAGGCGTTGCGCCAGAGCGAGCAACAGCTTCGTCAGGCGCAAAAGCTGGAGGCTGTCGGCCGATTGGCCGGGGGACTGGCACACGATTTTAACAATATTCTCACTGTCATCATGGGCCATAGCCAAGTGTTGCTCAATGATTTGCCGTCGGAGCATCCTGAGAGGGGCAAGATCGAAGAGATGCGAAAGGCCGGCGATCGCGCAGCGGCGTTGATCAAACAATTGCTGACGTTCAGCAGAAAGCAGCCGGCTGAGCCGAAGGTACTGGATCTGAATCCGGTCATCGGCAACTTTGAGACGATGCTTCGACGTTTAATCGGTGAAGATATCGAATTGGTTTTACGCGCAAGCCGGGAGCCTCTTCGAGTCAAGACAGACCCCGTGCAACTCGAACAGATCGTCATGAATCTCGTTGTCAATGCACGCGATGCCATGCCCAAGGGCGGAACGCTGATCATCGAAACCACTTCGGTCGAGATTGACCGGACGCCGATGTATCATCTGAGTCCCTTGCCTCCCGGCACCTACGTGAAACTTTCGGTGTCCGACACCGGCTGCGGGATTTCACCGGATGTCCAAGCTCATATGTTTGAGCCATTTTTCACGGCGAAGGAAGAAGGGAAAGGTACGGGACTCGGACTTTCCACCGTATTCGGCATCGTCACGCAAAGCGGTGGCGGGCTTGATGTGTCCAGCGCGATCGGGCGCGGCACCCGCTTTGATATTTACCTTCCGAGGATTATCGAGGAACCGGATCGAGCAGATGGCCAGGAGGTAGCGCCGTCATCCATGAGCGGTCATGAGACTATTCTGCTGGTCGAAGATGATGCGGGCGTCCGGGGGCTGATTCGAGATGAACTTCGCAAGCTCGGATATCGGGTCTTCGAGGCCAAACACGGCTTGGAGGCCTGCCTTGTCGGTACGCAGCAGATAGGACGGCTCCAGCTTCTGCTCACAGATGTGGTAATGCCGGGAATGAATGGGACGGAATTAGCCCAGCACCTTCGTGTGATCAAGCCTGAACTGAAACTCTTCTTCATATCCGGCTATGCCGATGATGTTGGTCTCGGTGCCGGAGATCCAGCCTGCGGGTATCTTCAAAAGCCGTTCACTCCGGAGGCACTGGCGAGGGCCATTCGCGAGCTTCTGGATTGCAGGCCGGCGAGCACGGCTGTATCCAGTTAGCAAGGGACAGTGATCCGGTAACCATTCAGACCACGATCTATCGGCTATATGCCATGATCGACGACTTCACACCAGCTGTTCACTGCGGAGCCTCCGATTCAATCGAACGGCGGCGATTCCCGACCGTTGCCGCTGGAAAAGTGGGTCGTCTATTCGGCTATGTTCTTGCGCTCTGTGCGCTGCCGTGCCTCGCGCTTGCTGAGAACATCCAGTGGGAACAGCTTGCGGATGGTGTTGCTGTGTCAGTGTGGAATCCGGACGAGCCTTGTCCGGCCGTGCCGTCCCTGTTGGCCATTGAGATCGATCCGGATCGTGCCAGGTTTGTGATCCATCACTATGCGCATGAAAAACTTGTACATCCTCCGACGATTGAAGAATGGCAGAAACGGACGGGCCATGATGTCATTTTCAACGCCGGGTTATTTCGTGAAAACTTCGCCTATCTCGGCCTGTTGTATAAAGACGGGCGGTCATTGGGAAGCCGCCGGCACACAACGTGGCAGGGATTATTCGTCGCGGAGCCCTTGGCTCCAGGTCTGAAGAAGGCTCGGGTACTTGACTTGGCGGTGGAGGCCTTTGATGAGCAACATCCGCCCTATCAAGAGGCCGCCCAGGCGCTGATGCTCTTGGACCGGAATAAGACGATTCGTGTTCGTGAGACAGGGAAACGGGCGTATCAAACGATCATTGCTGAAACGGACCAGGGACGGATTCTCATCTTTAAAAGCCGAGACGTGACGTCTCTGTACGATATCGGCCGATGTCTTCGGGATACGTTGCCCGTTGTGCGTCGGGCGATGGCTATGGATGGAGGCTCATCGTCAGACCTACTTGTTTCAGAGTCACTGTGGCAGAGCAATCTGCAGAATGAGCATCGAATATTCTGGAAGGCCTTGTTTGGCGGGAGCACGTCCGCGCATATCCCATTGCCGACAGTTATCGGTGTCAGCCGACGCTAAGAATAGCGGTGCGAGATCGTCACGCATTGCGTCTCAATCGGCCAACGAGTGGAGATATTCCCAAGTCTGAGGAGCGGCCCTCGATTGAGATAAGGGGAGAGTGATCCATATGTCGTCGTTGTCTGTTGGGGACAATGGTTACTGCTGCGATCGTGCGACCGGAAACCCTGCTTCTATCCATGCGTTCATGCTGCCCTCAACATTGTACACATGGCGATATCCGAGATCCGCCAGGGCCTCCGCCGCGATATTGCTCCGACGTCCTGATTGACAATAGACGACGATATGATCCTCAAATTTTGCACCGATCTCACGATGCCGCGACTGGATCTCGCGGAAGTCGATGTTGCGGTCGGTGCCGGGGATGCTGCCGGCCAGATGTTCCTCCGGGGAACGGACATCGACTAATATGAAACCTTTCTGGGTCATGAATCGAGAGATGGAAAGACCGGATTGCAATTGTTGCACAGTCAGCAGATACGAATGGTGAGATTGGGCGACTTCGCTGAACAGTAGGCTTGCGGCAACCAGGCATCCGACTGCGACGATTCTATAGAACCGCATTATGTTTCCTCCCAGGCATATTGAGACCGGAACAGACTCTGTTCATAATAGAGCCATGAGAAAAGTCTGGTCAAGAGTGACGGTTGCGGCTCTAGTGTCCACTCTTGTCGGTTGTGCCGATGGGACCAAGCTCATTCAAGAACACGAGAATGGCGGCGTGGTGGTGTATCCCTTTAAGGGAGAACAGGGTTACATCCTATCCTCATTCCGTAAGGATGCCCTTACCGTTATCGACAAAAAGTGCGGCGAACGATCCTATGAGATTGTTCGTGAAGGAGAAACCAAAGGCCGGATACGCGTGATTAGTCCGATCGAAGGGCAGGAAGAAGCCATAGAGGAACGGCGCTGGGGGATTCAGTTTCAGTGCCGATAATACTGAGGGACAGAGTCTGTAAGTGATGTCTAGGATCGTTTCATAGCGTCGAGCAGGTCTTGCACCGTGAGGAGGCTGATGAGTGTGAGCTGTTCCCGTTCTACCCGGGCTTTCCCGTCCTGTTCTTGACGGTCGACTATCACCAACGCATGATCGACTCGTAACCCGGCTTCTCGAGCGGCTGCGACGGCTTTGAGCAGTGACCCACCGCTCGTGAGCACATCGTCCACGATGAGAGCGCGATCACCCGAGCGAATACTTCCCTCGATCAGTTTTCCCAAGCCGTGATCTTTGGCCTGTTTCCTTACCACGAAGGTTCTCCACAGCCGCTGACGAGCGGCAGCACAGGCAAAGTCTGAGATCGTCACTGCAATGGGGATTGCTCCGATTTCAAGCCCACCGAGGCAGTCCAGTTCAATCCCTGCCAGTTTGTCATAGGCGAGCTCCGCCACAAGCCGGCGGGCCTTCGGGTGGGCCACGAGCGCACGACAATCGACATAGAAGGGGCTGATCTCGCCGGACGCCAGCTTAAATCCCTTCTCGGCATCCCATTTGAAGGACTGCGTATCATGGAACGCGTTCGCCAGTTGTTCCCGCAACATAACCATCATCCCTTTCCCCCCGTACATCGTAATCGAAGCCAGCCGGTATTCTACAGTGGCCTGATAGCTGAAGATATTCTATTTTAGGACATGGCGTGAAGAGACTTCTGAGAGAAGCGCCTGACCTGTTCCGCTAATGTATTAGCGACAAGACTCAGATCAAATGGCCAGGCGTATCGGATGGTGATCTCCGGATACTGTATCCGTACATGGTCGAGGATTTCTGGAATCTCTATCTCTGAATGAGACCCGCCTGGGGTAAACATGGTTGTGGTCACAGTAATGTCAGTCGCACCTTTCCGGACGAGGTCCTGTATCGATTCTTCCAAAGTCGGCGCGCAAAATTCGTTGTACGCGACGGCAAAGAGTACGTTTCCCAGTGCGGCGCGCAGTTGTCCAGCAACTGATTCGAGACCTGTTTGATAGGGATCTGTTTCGGGTGTTCTCGGCCAGTGGCGGATCTTGGTATCCAATTCGAGTTCCTCCGCCGACATCGGTGTCCCCGCCGACCGCCGCTGTCCTTCCAGTCGCTTCAGTTTGCTGACCAATTCCGATGGGCATCCCTTCGGAATACCACCGTGACCGACAAGAATGACACCTTCTTTGCATTGACTCATAGTGACGTGTCCTTTTGGATTGGGTATTGGTGCCTGGAATGTCGTAGACCGGCCTGCATGTGGGTTGATGGTGCAACATTGAGCGCTTGCATGAAGACTTGCCCATATCGTGCCGCCAGGTCGTTGGGATGATATTGGCTAGTCTCTGAAACAAGACGGCTCAGCATTACATAATGTGAGGGGGAACGTTTCTGCAATTCTTCGGCCTCTCTCCTATGGAATCGGGCGATACGTTGTCGGGTCATAGGGCCGCACATTAGGGCCTGCCAGCGAGAATAGCCAAACACTTGTTCGAGGAAGTGTTGGCGGGATATGGGATCGGCAAGATGTCCTTCATCGGTTACAGGAATCAACGGAAACTCATTTCGAAAGAGCTGTGCAAAGAGACCTGTGCCTCCAGGCGTGACGTTGCCATCCCGATCGTACAATGGAACTTGTTCGACGCCGCAGCTAGGCGAACGCGCCTTAAAGACGTAGCCGGATAGATTCATCGATTTCAATTCGGAAATACGTCGGTGAGAGAAAGACTCTAACATGTTGGTTCTGTCTTGTCTCGTCGTGAGCGTCAGCAATTTGGCCCGTCCTACAGTACCGACCAGTTGCATCGGTTCACGCGGCGTTCCCAGCCCTGCTTCGACTTCCGGGCAGACTGGCACCCATTCAATCACACGAGATAGCACTTCGGCCAAATAACGGTCATGTTTGTGTCCGCCGTCATACCGGACGGCGTCGCCAAGCAGGCATCGGCTGATGCCAAGGCGGATGCGACACGATGCCGACCGCGATTCTAGTAAACGTCTGTTTTCAGAACCCTGTCCCTCTTTCATGTTATTCAACGACAATGATCATGTGATCTCAGGCCTGTCGACCAGAAGCAGATTTCTCGGTATCTCAAGAGGCATCGGTATTCATGGGGCCTTGGACGCACCACACGGGAAATGTGTAAATTTTGATGAGGCTGAGCACATTACCGAGGAACGCATCCACATACCGTGCGTAGGAAGGTTGATTTGCTTCCGGCACGACCGTCCAATAGGAAGTCGGTTGGACATTCAGAAAGGGGTGGCCCGGGGGAAGGTTTGGGCCTGGGGCATCGACTGCCGGGCCCACCAGACTGCGCATTTCGCTTGGAGCAGGGAGCCGCCACCCTTTTTGTCCGCCTATCACCCGGTTGACACAGGTGGTGCGGGCCTCGTTCCACGTGACAGTTGCTGTCTGCGGCGATAATTCCCACACAAGGCCGGTTTCTTTGTCAAAAACGGCGGCGTTGTTGAATGTAGGTAAGAGGCTGAACCGCTGTCCTGCCGGGTGAGCATTCTGCCAGTTCCGGATGATGTCCGCAATTACCTCTTCTCGTTCTGGTGCAATCGTGGCTTGTGTGCGCATCAATTTATATCCAAAAAGGATAAGGCCTGTGGCGATAATAACAATTCCAGCGGTGATCAGTACCCATTTAGAAAACATGGGGTGTGTGGTGACGAGAACCGAAGTGGACTGTTACCGGCGAGATTTGAGAGGCCCGCCGTACCGGGTTATGGCTGGTTACAGAGAGTGTTCCACAACGTTTCATTGATGCTATCCGCTTCAACTGGCAGCCATCTGTCCTTATCGACATAACCGTTCGATGCGTTGCCAGCAGCCATTCGGTGCGAGAATTCAGTATAGTCCAATAGCCGAAGTCGTTTGTCAGTGCATGCGAATTGCTTGTGGATTGTCGTCGATAAAAATCGAGGAGTCGCTTTTGGCCCCCCTTGCATCCACCGATAGTCCGTCAATTGCCAGACGTCTACAAGGTTGCCTCCCCTGCGTATGGTCGCCGGATCAATGTAGAGGGTCTGTAGTTCACGAACCGGATAAGGTTTCTCAATGGTTACCCATTCCGCAGATGCCTGGTGAACTCCAAACGCCAACAACAAACACGGTACCAGCAGGCAAGGAATGAGGCCGGCAGCAGTGTACTTGATAAACGGATGTCGGCTATAGCGAACATTGCGTTGTATACCCATGATGGTGTCTGCTGGCCCATGGTAGAGGAAGCCAGTAGTGAGCCCATTTTAGGACTCTGTCGTCAATAGACGCAAGGGCAGCCCTTCAAGGAGTGTGATCGTCGTATTAATGAAGGAACGTTCCAGAGTAGATGATGTAATGATGGCCATCATCTCGTAAGACATTGATAAACAATCTATTGCCATGCGATCACGACACCCGTTATGTACGCGACTGTGTATGTGGGCAAAGCGTTAGAGGATCTCGTTAAGAGATCGGCAAAGAGCTTTATTTGTACAGTTCGAAATCTCAATCCAGGCCAGTTGCCAATATGTGTCCTGCATTCAGAAGTCATTGATTTGAGAAAAGGATAGAATCAAATTCTGTGAAAGGTCGAAGTAGAGAGGATGCTTGCAAAGCAGACTTTCATGGAGTACCATCTCCATACGAATGAGAGGCAGTGGGATCTTCATAGCGGCCCCATTCACTACCTTTACCTTTTGAATTAGAACTTCGAACAATGCTGAAAGTTGTTTATTTTACATAAGGAGGAATGAACTATGGCAGCCTCTGACAGGGGATACGATATCTCGCAGTGGTACGATTCCAAGCCCGTGAAGATCGGCTGGTTTGCGATGCTGGCGATCGGGGTGTTTTGGGTGTTGTACCAGCGGGCGTTTGGGTACTCGCACGGTCTGGATTCGATGACTCCGGAATTCGAATCCGTGTGGATGGGACTGTGGCGGTTTAACATTTTGGCCAATGCCGCCTTCTTTGCCGTGACGATCGGCTGGCTCTGGGTGACGCGGGATCGGAACCTGGCGAACCTGGATCATCGAATACTTCCCTCGATCAGTTTTCCCAAGCCGTGATCTTTGGCCTGTTTTCTTACCACGAAGGTTCTCCACAGCCGTTGATGTGTAGCCGCACAGGCAAAGTCCGAGATAGTCACCGCAATGGGGATCGCTCCGATTTCGAGTCCACCGAGGCAGTCCAGTTCAATCCCCGTAAGTTTGGCATAGGCTAGCTCAGCCACCAGCCGGCGGGCCTCCGGGTGGGCCACAAGTGCGCGACAATCGACATAGAAAGGGCTGATTTCTCCGGACGCCAGCTTAAATCCCTTCTCGGCATCCCACTTGAAGGACTGCGTATCATGGAACGCCTTCGCGAGTTGTTCCCGCAGTGTACTCATCATCCCTTCCCCCTGCACCGGAATTGAAACCGCTCGGCATTCTACAGTGGCCCGGTAGCCGAAGACACTCTATTTTATGTGCTACGTCTTTCTGGATATCTCAATAGGCATCGGTATTCATAGGGCCTTGGACGCACCACACAGGAAATGTGTAAACCCTGACGAGGCTGAGCACATTACCCAGGAACGCATCCACATATCGTGCGTAGGAAGGTTGGTTTGCTTCCGGCACGACCGTCCAATAGGAAGTCGGTTGGACGTTCACAAAGGGGTGGCCTGGGGGAAGGTTTGGACCTGGGGCATCGACTGCCGGACCCACCAGACTGCGCATTTCGCTTGGAGCAGGGAGCCGCCACCCCTTTTGTCCGCCTATTACCCGATTGACACAAGTGGTGCGGGCCTCGTTCCACGTGACAGTTACTGCCTGCGGCGATAATTCCCATACAAGGCCGGTTTCCTTGTCAAAAACTGCGTCGTTGTTGAAGGTGGGTAGGAGGCTAAACCGCTGCCCTGCCGGGTGAGCATTCTGCCAGTTGCGGATGATGTCCGCAATCACCTCTTCTCGAACCGGCGCAGTCGTAGCTTGGGTGCTCATCAATGCATTTCCCCAAAGCAAAATGCCTGTAGCGACTATAACGATTCCAGCCGTGATCAGTACCCATTTAGCAAGCATAGGGTATGTGTTGACGAGAACCGATGCTGACTGTTACCGGCAAGATTTGAGAGGTCCGCCGTGCCGGATTATTGCTGGCTACAGAGAATGTTCCACAACGCTTCATTGATACTATCCGCTTCAACCGGTAACCACCTATCCTTGTCGACATAACCGTTCGATGCGTTACCGGCAGCCATTCGGTGCGAGAACTCAGTATAGGCCAATAGTCGAAGGCGTTTATCCGTGCATTCGAACTGTTTGTGGGTTGTCGTCGATAAAAAGCGGGGAGTTGCTTTTGGCCCCCCTTGCATCCACCTATAGTCCGTCAATTGCCAGACCTCCACAAGGTTGCCTTCCCTGCGTATAGTCGCCGGATCAATGTAGAGGGTCTGTAATTCACGAACCGGATAAGCCTTCTCAACGGTCACCCATTCCGCAGATGCCTGGTGATCTCCGAACGCCAGGAACAAACACTGTAATAGCAGGCAAAGAATGAGGCTGGCAGCAGTGTGCTTGATAAATGGATATTGGCTATAGCGAACATTGCGTTGTATGCCCATGATGGTGTCTGCTGGTATATGCATTGGAAGGCTGTAGCGAGACTATTTTAGGATTCTGTCGTCGATAGACGCAAGGGCAGCCGCTCTAACAGGTTGTAGAAAAGCTCATGCTACCCGCTGAACGTCTCGCAGATTTCGATGCCTGAGGCGACATTCTGCTAAGTCGCAACCCTGTCACTCATCCCGGAGGCCAGCCATCTTTTGTTTTCTTGGATATTTGTCCCTGTGCTTGTGATGAGCCGCTGTCGATCTTGGAAGATAGAGAGATTTGAAATTGCTCTTGCGCGATGTGAGGGGTCGTGAGATGTTTTTAAAATGAAGATGATCTACCAGATGCCCTGGAGTTTTTCCGTCATTGGTTTGTTCTGCGCTTTCATTCTAGGTGGATGTGAATCACTCTCTACGGTATCCGCGTCCAAGAATGTGCAGAGAAGTGAATCGGTTGCCATCGAATCGGATCTAGTCAAGTCCCTCCAGCGGCAAGTCAAGGAGCGCGATCGGCGCATTGAGGAGCTGATGTCCCAGTTGGAGGCCCTAAAGGCGATTGATCAGGATTTCGTAAGTCGCCGAAAACCAAGCTATCCTCCCGCAACTACGATACCGATTGAGTAAGCGACAGCGTAGGTGCGCAGGACCGTAGAGAATCGCCTAAAGAGTCTTGAAAAA
>JABMDH010000169.1 GCA_015904075.1 Nitrospira sp. | reverse complement strand
GCCGGTTGACGACCACGCCTAAGGCGCCTTCCGGCCCATGTTCGCACAACAGCACAACGGTCTGACGGAAGTTCGGATCGCGGAGGCTGGGTGCGGCAATGAGAAAGAGGCCTTTACCGAGTGTGAGATCCATGCACAAATCCTACTGCGCTTGCCGGTCTTCCGCAAGCATGAACACCAATGGATATTCGTTCCAGGTGCAGCATATCACGCAACAATGGATTGCCGATGCCCGCATCGGCACCCATGCCTCATGCGAACTAGGTCTTGTACAGCGATGTCCGGCGATCACGAAGCAAATCGTTGTAGCGGTTCAGGCTTTTATTGCGCGCCTCGGCCGGATCGATATCGACAATCGCAAGATCTTCCCGATCCCGTGAAGCCCGATATTGAATCACACCCTTGGGTGTCACGACTTCACTGTGGCCGATATAGGTGAGCCGATCCTTCCCTCCACGGGCTTCACTGCCGATACGATTACACGTGATCGCGAAGACCCGATTCTCCAGACACCGCACCGGCATAGAATCCGGGCAATTCGGCAACACGAGATTGGACGGATGGCAGATAATGTCGGCGCCCTGCACCGCCAACGAGCGGGCCGCTTCCGGGTAATACCAATCGAAACAAATCATCACCCCGATTTTCGCCGGCCCGATATCCCACACTTGAAATCCGGAATCGCCGGGTGTGAAGAAACGTGTCTCCTCATAAAACAGATGCGTCTTGCGATAACAGCCAACGAACCCGGCCGGTCCCACGACCACAGCGGCGTTATAGCATGCCGATCCGGCCCGCTCCGGAAGGCCAGCCACAATGTGCACCCGGCGTCGTTTGGCGATCTCCATTAAACGGCGCGTGGTTGGGCCGTCAGGGACCGGCTCGGCCAGCTGGTGCACTTCTTCCTGCGATACGAATTGATACCCTGACGCAAACAATTCAGGCAGTACGATGAGATCCGCTTCAGCCCGTTCCAACGCGGCCGTCACCGCATCGAGATTCGTGGCGACTTCGCCGAACAACGGATTGTATTGATAAAACCCGACTCGCATGAAGTACTTCACTCCATATGAAAACGGGCAGGGACTACTCCCTGCCCGTTTCGACTCAGCTGTCAGCCGACAGCTATCGGCTCATCGACTTTACTTCACTTCGGCTAAGTGTGTGGCGCCGCCGTCTGCGTGATCCTTGCACGCATCGGCATGCCCGGCCTTGCCATGTTGAACAGCTTCTTTCAGATGCTTGACACCTTCGTCTAAGTGCGGGTTTTTCACACCGGCACCCTGCGCATGCTTGAGCGCTTCTTCCGCATGCTGGACACAGGCATCAGCATGTCCCTCTTTCCCGTGCGAGGCAGCGCCCCTGGCATGTTCAACCGCCTCATCGACATGTTTATTCCCGGCAAGGGCCACGCCACTCAGCATGGGCATACCGACAAGCGCCCCAACCGCGGCCAACGCCATGACACTGTGGCTAATCTTGATGGTCATCGTGAGTCCTCCCTGGTTAGATTGCGCTTCTTCAGCGGAATAGATCGATCGCATATGCACCTTACACAGCGTTCCAAAGGCTGTCAAGAAGACCTCCCGGAATGGCCGGCCGCCTGATCGAATCCAAGAATCTGTTGAAGCATGTGCGTATCTTTCTCGACCGGGCAGGCGAAATCCCGGCTCCATTCCCACCACGATCCCGGGTAATTTCTGATCGTGCGATACCCCGCCAGCTTGAGAATGGTATAGAGCCACGCCGATCGAACGCCGCCGGTACAATAACAGATCACGTCCTGATCGCTCCGGATGCCCTTGTCTTCCAGCATCTCCCTGATCACGTCAAGATCCTTGATCGTCGCATCCTTGTTGAGAAATCCGTTCCAGGCCATATGAATGGCTGAAGGAATATGGCCGGGACGCGGGATGCCGGAGACTTCTTTTCCCAGATACTCTTCAAGGCTTCGGGCATCCACGATCGCCGTCTGCTCATGCGGCGTTCGCACAATCAGCTTCAGCTCCTCTTTCACAATCACCAGCGCCTTGACCGGCTGAGCCTTGAAGTTTCCTGCGGCAGGCGGCACCAGCCCATGCTCGAACGGCCGCTTTTCCGCCGTCCATTTCACCCACCCCCCGTCCAGAATACGCAGATTCTTGTGGCCAAGATATTCGAGCATCCAGAACATCCGGCCTTCGTCGCCCCAATTATCGAACGGATTGGAGTAGATGACGACGTCGCTCTCCTGATTGATCCCCAGCCGCCGAAGCGTCTGCTCAATCGCGGCGAGATCCGGATTCAACAACCCCTTCGGCACAGCATTCGGGTCGCTATACTCATGCCAGGTGGTATGTACGGCGCCGGGGATATGCCCGCCGAATTCATACGCCGACCTGCCACGCACATCGAGTACGACCAGGCCCGGCTGGCCCAATCGGTTCTGCAAGGTATCGGTATCGATCAACAACGGATGATTCATGATATTCCTTTGACTGCCATACGATGTGCCGGAGACGGTTTCCCTCCTGGATCGGCCTTGCAGCTGACACTGTCCGGGCTGCCACTGACGTCAACCGATCGACCTCCTGCGCGTAAGGCCACAGCCAACTCGCCGGAGAGGGGAAACTCCCGCTCGTCAATGACAAACCGATAGGGATCGGTTCCCATCAGCCCGTACTTGTTCCGCAGCATCT
>JABMDH010000168.1 GCA_015904075.1 Nitrospira sp. | reverse complement strand
GCGATATCGACTATGCCTTCGTTCAGGTTGGCGACGCGGTCTTGATCGTGGCGGAGAAGCTCGCTGAGAGCATGGCGAAGGCCTGTCAGCTTGAAGGGGCGAGGGTGTTCGGGGTGAAGAAGGGGAAAGAAGGATTCGAAGGGATCGAGACCCAACGGCCCCTGACCACCGGCCTATCACCGATTCTGCTCGGCGACTTCGTGACCCTCGATCAGGGAACAGGCTGTGTCCATATTGCGCCGGGTCACGGCATGGAGGACTACATCCTCGTGCTGGAGCACAATGCCAAGGCGTCAGCTGGAGAAAAGTTGGAGATTCTGGCGCCGGTCGACAATAGCGGGCGCTTTACTGAGATCGTGAAGGAATTTGCCGGCCAGCATGTCTTGAAGGCCAATCCGAAGATCGTGGAGTTCCTCCAGGCCAATGGACGGTTGCTGGGCCATGGCTCGCTGAACCATTCTTATCCCCATTGCTGGCGTTGCAAGAATCCCGTCATCTTCCGTGCGACTGAACAGTGGTTCGTGTCGATGGAAACGAACGATCTGCGGAAGGAAGCGTTGGCGGAGATCGAACGGGTCCGTTGGATTCCCTCCTATGGCCGCGATCGGATCAACGGGATGATCGAGAATCGCCCCGATTGGTGTTTGTCGCGTCAGCGGGTCTGGGGCGTGCCGATTCCCGGCTTTACCTGTGCCGGTTGCCGGTTTGTGTTGGCCGACCCGATTGTGATCGAGCATCTGGCGAGCTTGATGGAATCCAAAGGGGCCGACGTCTGGTTCGAGCAATCGGCTGCCGATCTGTTGCCCAAGGGCACGGCCTGCCCAAAGTGTGGCGGAACGGATTTCGAGAAGGAACGGGATATCCTCGACGTCTGGTTCGAGTCGGGCGTCAGCTACGCTGCCGTGCTGAAGCCGCGCAAGTGGTGGCCGGCCGATCTCTACCTCGAAGGCTCCGATCAGCATCGGGGCTGGTTTCATAGCGCTTTGTTGGCTGGCGTCGTGACCGATCGTCGAGCGCCCTACAAGGCGGTGCTGACTCACGGTTTTGTTCTCGATGGGCAGGGCAAGAAGATGTCCAAGTCGGCGGGGAATGTCGTCGCGCCGCAGGACGTAATCAAACAGTCCGGCGCAGAAATCCTGCGGCTATGGGTGTCGGCGCAGGATTATCGCGACGATCTCCGGATTTCTCCTGAAATCCTGACTCATCTCATCGAGGCCTATCGGAAGATCCGGAATACCTGCCGCTTCCTGCTGAGCAATCTGTACGACTTCGATCCGGAAAAGGACCGCATCCCCTATGAGCAGTTGCCAGAGCTGGACCGTTGGGCCCTGCATCGGCTCAGCGAGCTGATTCCGCGGGTCCGGAAATCCTACGACGACTTTGAGTTTCACACGATCTTCCATGCGCTCAATAATTTTTGCTCAGTGGATCTGAGTTCCATCTACCTCGATATTCTGAAGGATCGGCTCTATACCTTCCGGGCTGATTCCCCCTTGCGGCGCGGCTCGCAGACGGTGCTTTTCGAGATTCTCGTCGCGATGACGAAGCTGATGGCCCCGGTGTTGAGTTTTACGGCGGAAGAGATTTGGCGGACCCTGGCGACGCAGCCGGGAGGCAACCAAGGCGCGAGCAGCGTCCATCTGAGCGCATTCCCGGAGGTCCAGCCTCAGTGGCAGGATGCTGCGCTGGCCCAGCGATGGGAGCGGCTGTTGTATGTTCGCATACAGGTACAGGGTGGGTTGGAAATGCAACGTCGAGATAAGGTTATTGGGGCCTCATTAGAAGCGAAGGTAGTGCTTGGGGCAAAGACTCAACTACACGAGTTGCTCCGGACTGCTGACCTCGCCGCGCTCTTCATTGTTTCTCAAGTTGAACTGAAGCAGGACGAAAGTATTCCCGCAGAGGGACATTTATTATGCGATCCTGGCTTGGGTCTCTACATTGATATTGCGAAGGCGGAGGGGGCTAAATGTGAACGCTGTTGGAATTATCGTGAGGCCGTGGGGAAAGACGCAAGCCATTCGACGCTGTGCGAACGGTGTGTGGAGGCGGTGCAGTAATGCGACGGTCTTTTCGCTATGCGCTCTTGGCGTGGCTCGCTGGCACGATCGTGGTGATCGATCAGGCGACGAAACTGGCCATTGTCGAATCGATGCGGCTGCACGAATCCATTCCGATTGTTCAGGATTTTTTCAGCCTGACCTACATCCGTAATCCCGGCGCTGCCTTTGGATTGCTGGCCGGCAGCAGCAACGCCTTTCGCATGGTGTTCTTCGGGATCACGTCGTTGTTTGCCTTGGCCCTGCTGGGGACGATTCTCTTCAGGTTGCCGGAAAAGGATTGGCTGGGGCAGCTCAGCATTGCCGGGATTCTTGGCGGGGCGATCGGGAATTTGATCGACCGGCTACGGTATGGCGAGGTGATCGATTTTCTCGACGTCTATGTGAATTCTTACCATTGGCCTGCCTTCAATGTCGCAGACTCGGCGATCAGTGTGGGGGTGGTGTTCCTGCTCATCCATTTCGCCTTTGAGAAAAAAGACGTGTCGCTGCTGCCCGAAGAACTTCCGCCCGCTTCATGACAGGCCGCTGAAAAATCCTGTCCGCTTCGTTCTCGGCTCATCGAAATCCTCAATGTACCCTGAGGG
>JABMDH010000167.1 GCA_015904075.1 Nitrospira sp. | reverse complement strand
GCATTACTGGGGATCGGCCTCGCAGCTCTTCTGTTCCTGCCCGGCTCCCTCTTTGCTGCGAGATGGACAGATCAATCCACGGATCGCCCTTCGGTGGCCTTACTGCAAGGAGGGTGGGGGTTCGATCGACTGTATGATCGCCTGTTTGTCCGGCCCTGGTTCTCTCTGACCCGGAACTCTGGTGAGAAGCTCGACCGCGCGTATGAATGGCTGGCCGTTGGCGCCGAGTCCTGTCATGACTGGATGAGTCACACTCAGACGGGTCATGTCCGGTGGTACGCCGCGACGATTGCGATCGGGACACTGATGTTACTCGGCCTCTTTGCGATGTGAAGACGATGAGTCTCTGGCTGCTCATACTGATCCCAATTCTTGCGGCACCCTTCTCATGGATGGGGCAGCAGTGGTCTCGCCACGCTCCTCGTTGGATTGCTCTCGGTGCCTTGTCCGTCGATGTTCTTCTGACGTATTTTCTCTGGATCCAAGATCGCTCGATTCAGGCATCAGGTCATGGGGCATGGCTCGTTGAAAGTCACATCCCTTGGATCCCCCGCTGGGGCATCAGCCTCCATCTTGGCCTCGACGGGCTGAGCGTTGTCCTCATCCTGCTGACAGCCGTTATCGGAATTGTCGCCATCATTGCCTCCTGGACTGAAATCCGGAGTCGGGCCGGACTGTTTCACTGCAATGTCCTGCTCGCTCTAGGCGGCGTCATCGGAGTATTTCTGGCGATCGATCTGATTCTGTTTTTCTTCTTTTGGGAGCTTATGCTCATTCCCATGTATCTCCTGATCGTCATCTGGGGTTATGCGCAGCGTCGGCATGCCTCGTTCAAGTTCTTCCTCTTTACCCAGGCGGGGAGCTTGGTGTTACTTGTTGCAATTGTGGCCCTCGCACTCCTGCATCAGCAGGCGACAGGGCAGACCAGTTTCGACTATGCCGACCTGATGAGACTGACCCTGACCAGCGAAACGGCCTGGTGGCTCATGCTGGCATTTCTCATCGGGTTTCTCGTGAAACTGCCGGCGCCTCCCTTTCATACATGGCTGCCGGACACCTACGCAGAAGCTCCCACCGGGGCGAGTATCATTCTCGCCGGGATCTTAGCAAAAACCGGCGCCTATGGTTTGTTACGGTTCACCATTCCGTTGTTCCCCGAGGCAATGAGTACGTTCGCACCGATTGCCATGGGACTTGGTGCCTTCGGTATTCTCTATGGAGCGCTGTTAGCCTGTTCGCAAACGGATATCAAACGACTGGTGGCCTACAGTAGCATCAGCCACATGGGGTTCATCCTGCTCGGTACCTTTGCCGGAACAGAGTTGGCGCTGCAAGGAGTGGTGATGCAGATGGTGGCGCATGGACTGAGTACCGGCGGCCTCTTCCTATTGGCCGGGGCACTTCAGGAGCGTTACCAGACGAGGGAGATGGGACAGATGGGAGGACTGTGGAGTGTGACGCCACGCCTTGCCACGATGGCACTCTTCTTTGCCTGTGCATCGCTGGGGTTGCCCGGACTGGCTAATTTCATCGGTGAATTTCTCGTGCTGTTTGGATCCTATGCGACTCAACCGATTATGACCATTCTGGCATCGCTCGGCATGGTCATGGCGGCCATTTACTCCCTGGGCATGATGCAACGCACATTCTTTGGCCGGCAACAAGACATCCGTACTGCCCCAGATCTGTCGAATGTCGCATTTGGAACCGTACTGTTCATCGCAGTCCTACAGATCTGGCTGGGGCTCTATCCGAAGGCTGTATTGAGCACGACAAAGCCGGTTATGGAACAACTGGTACAGCATGTCCTGGTGTCAGCCGATCCGACTCACGTGCGGTCAGAATCCGTACTGTCGTCCCACATCGTGGCCACGCAGGGAAGCACCCCATGATCCTCCAAGACTTCATTGCCCTTTCACCAATCATAGATCTTGGGGCCTTCTCCCTTGTGACGATGCTCGCAATTGCCTTCAGGCGGAATCATGCAAGAATTGCAGTCTGTGCGTTTATGTCGTGCCTGTTCACTCTCGCGACGCTGCCCTGGGCCGTCACGGCATCCCCTCGCGCTGTGACAGCCCTGCTGGTCGTGGATGGACATGCCTTGTTATACATGGGACTGATTTTGAGTGCGACGATGGTCATCATTGCACTGTCGTACCGGTATCTGAACATTCAGTTTCATGAGCGGGAAGGGGTCGAGGAATATTACCTGCTTCTGCTACTCGCCACTTTCGGGGGCTTGGTCCTGACCACCGCGGCGCATTTCGTATCATTTTTTCTCGGGTTCGAACTTCTCGGGCTGTCCCTCTGCAGTCTCATCGGGTATTTACGAACCAGACGAAACCCGCTCGAAGCCGCGGTGAAATATCTGTTGTTGTCCATCACCGCGTCAGCATTCCTCCTGTTCGGCCTGGCCTTGCTGTATTTCGAAAGCGGTGCCATGACCTTCCATGAGGTCGGAGTGAGTGTGAAACAGTGGCAGACTGTTCCTGCACTGTGGTTGGGGGGATTGATCCTGGTCCTGGTCGGCATCGCATTGAAGCTTGGCCTCGCACCGTTTCACATGTGGATTCCCGATGTGTATCAGGGCTCATCGACTCCTATCACGACATATATCGCGACGGTCTCGAAGGCAGCGGTGATGGCACTGTTACTCCGCCTCGCCACCGAGGTCGGGATGTTGGAACTGCCACCCGTTGTGCACCTGTTCGGGCTCCTGGCTGTTGTCTCGATGGTCACAGGGAATGTATTGGCGCTCCTGCAACAGAACATCAAGCGTCTCCTGGCCTATTCGTCGATTGCTCACTTCGGCTACGTACTCGTGGCCTTGCTAGCCGGAGGTCCTCCTGCCGCGGAAGCCGTCACCTTTTACGTGATCGTCTATTGTGCCATGTCATTAGGGGCTTTTGGCGTCGTCACAGTCTATTCGAGTGAGGGAGGGGAGAAGGATCGATTCGAGGACTATCAAGGCCTGTTTTGGACGCGTCCCTGGCTCGCCGGCATGATGGCACTGAGTCTGTTGTCATTGGCTGGGATTCCAGTGACGGCTGGATTCATCGGGAAGTTTTATGCAATTGCGGCCGGTGTTGACGCCGGTCTGTGGTGGCTCGTGCTGGCGCTCATTGCGAACAGCGTCGTCAGCCTCTACTATTATCTTCGACTCATCGTCACCATGTTCGGCGAGGCAGCCACACCAGCAACCGTCTCTCAGGGACAGACAGTCCAGGCAACCGGGGGGACAACCTGGGCGACTGCCTTCTCACTTGCCTTTGTGGCATCAATCATCCTCCTCTTGGGCGTGTATCCAGAACCGTTGATCCAGTTCATCCGTGAATCCGTGAGCAATCTGCTCATGGTTGCCATGCAGAAGTAAATCACGTTGGAAGCGGAACGAGGACCACGAGATCAGTTCATCGGGACGATTGTGGCTGCAACTTCGTTGGGCAGGAGCAGCGTGGCCATGGCCCGGTTTTCCTCATCGGGCTGGATCAGCGCAAACAACGGCACTGGCTGCGGCACCGCGCCCGGCGGTATGGCCAGCATAGCGGGAAAGTCGATCAGCGGCGAGAGTGTGGTCTGGCCGGCCAGGCGGAGGCGAAAGGCCATGAGCACGTCACGCACCCGTGCGCTCTTATCTTCCTCAGACATGGTGGCGAGAGGAGCAATGCCCACCTCCCACAGTGGCTTTGTGATGGTGACGGGAAAGGTGAGGCCAAGTTTTTTGGCATCCGCAGTCACGTCAATCAAGATACCGGCCTGAATGGCCTGCTGTCGGTTTTCACTCACCTGGCCGGCTGAGGCAGGGTCCTTCACATCTGAAGTTTCCTCTGATTTTCCAGTGAGTTCGAGTTGAATGCTCTCCGGCACCTGAATCGGAGGAGCCGTTTCAATCGTGGCATTCCCATGCTCAACTACTTGATCTAGTGCAGGAATTGGTTCATCCGGCAGAGTCGGCAGTGCATGGATCAACCCGTCATAGACTTTTCTGGCTGAATCAGACCAGTCTAAATTGAATGGGCGGCCTGCAAACGCCGCCTCGGCTGCCTTTCGTTCATCATGAGAGAGTGTGCGTGGAGTGTGTGTTGTATCCATGGCTGGTAGATAAGCAGGGGGCTGTGTAAGTCAAGGGTTCGTCCCGCAGACGCCGGACTTTTGCTTCAGGAGTGAAGATGCCGCCTATCGATTCGCCCTAGACAGTCCACCGTCCACTAGGAGTAAGTCATGGAAGTTTAGATGGTTTCGCCGTTTTCTTTGACTCAGTTCGCGGTACACCATAGGATCGTTCAATCGTTTCTTGGTGGATAATAAAATTCGTTGAAAGAAGCCACTGATGGTCCGGTTTGAAGCGATACGAAAAGAGTTCGGAAATTTTACGGCCGTTGGGGGGCTGACCCTCGATATTCCACAAGGTGAAATTTTCGGACTCCTCGGCCCAAACGGAGCGGGGAAGACAACTACGATCAAGATGGCCTGTGGTCTGGTGGTTCCAACCAGTGGCCGCATCATGGTTGCCGGTGTTGATGTGCAAAAGGGGCCGGAAGTTGCTCAACAGCACATCGGATATCTCTCGGACGTCTACGCGCTCTACGACGATTTGCGAGTCTGGGAATACCTTGACTATTTTGCGCATGCCTACCGCATGAATCAATCGGATATTCGGCCTCGTATTCTGGAAGTGATCGGCGCAGTCGGTCTCGATGTGAAAGAGCAGGAATTTATCAGCGGGCTATCCCGTG
The DNA here is from genome assembly GCA_015904075.1 of Nitrospira sp. The sequence goes on along the minus strand of JABMDH010000167.1, from coordinate 522 downwards.
GGATGCGGCAACGACTGGGCTTGGCCCGTGCGATGCTTCACCGTCCCAAGGTGTTGCTGCTTGATGAGCCAGCTTCCGGACTGGATCCAAAAGCGAGAACGACACTCTATGAGATATTACAAGCCTTACGAGATAAAGGAACGACGATTGTGATCTCGTCCCATATCCTGTCCGAACTCGATGGGTTTTGTACGTCGATCGGCATTATGGAGCAGGGGAAATTAGTGAAAAGCGGTTCGGTCACCGCCATGACGGATGGGCTTGAGTCCGAACGCCTGATTCACATTCGATGGATCGACACCGAACACACCCGCGTGCTGGCGCTCTTGAGTCAATTGGGATGCGGCAGAATTGTCAAGGTGACTGAACAGGACGTCCATGTGCAGTGCCCTGGAACCGACGAGCATATATCGGCTGTTCTGTGCGCGCTGATCGAGCAGGGCGTGAAGATTGTGTCATTCTCGGAGCATCGCCGAACCGTACAGGACATTTACATGAAAACGTCTCAACACGGGGTGATGT
>JABMDH010000166.1 GCA_015904075.1 Nitrospira sp. | reverse complement strand
ACGGACTCACGCGGGTTCGACGGTTTTGACCTCCGCTACATGGGCCTGATCCTCGTCATTCTCGGGATCGGGGTGCTCTCCATTCATAGCGTCACCCATGATCAACAGGGCGGCATTGCGCCCTATTATATCAAGCAGCTGGCATGGATCGGCCTGGGTGCGGTGGCCTTCATCGTGATGTGGGCCTGGGACTATCACAGTATTGCGCGTCTGGCATATCCGGCATACGGGCTGGTGTTGCTGCTGCTGCTGTTCGTACTGTTCGAGGGACGGGCGAGCAAGGGTGCGCAGCGGTGGATTGCGCTGGGACCGTTTAGCCTCCAGCCGTCGGAGTTCGCCAAGCTCGTACTCATCCTGGTGTTGGCGCATTACTATTCCAAGGCGCCCCGCGCTGGGTGGCTGCAGCGGGTCATCGTGCCCGGACTGTTGATGCTGCCGGGACTCATTCTGATTCTGAAACAGCCGGATTTGGGAAGCGGGTTGAGCTTTGTCGCGGTCTATGCGGCGATGCTGTTGATGGTCGGAGTCCGGTCCCAAGCGCTGGGTGTCATCTTATTATTTTCGATCATGCTCTTTCCCTTTGTCTGGGAGGGGGTCTGGGGGTCCTTGCATGATTACCAGCGACAGCGCATTATGGCGTTCGTCGATCCGGACTATGATCCGGGTGGGAAGGGCTATCATGCGTTACAATCGAAAATTGCGATCGGATCAGGGGAATTGACAGGGAAGGGCCTCTTCGGCGGCACACAAAGCCAACTGAAGTTCTTGCCCGAAGGGCATACTGATTTCGTCTTTGCGGTGTACTCGGAAGAATGGGGGTTTCTCGGCGTACTTCTGTTGCTGGGGCTTTTCGTCGCGCTGATCTGGTTGGCGCTCGATATCGCTGCCAAGGCGAAGGATCAGCTGGGGGCGCTGTTGGCTATAGGGATCGTGGCGATGCTGTGTTTTTGCATCGTGGTCAATATCGGCATGACGGCGGGTATGTTTCCGATCGTCGGGATTCCCCTGCCGTTGGTGAGCTACGGTGGGAGCGCGACGATCATGATGATGGCATCGCTGGGATTGTTGTTGAACGTGAAGCGAAGACGGTTGAGTTTGTTCTATTGATGCCGTGACCATGGGCCTCGGCGCTATTCTGCCACGAGACCCTGAGCGGGGATTGTATCAGGAGCTGATACGGCGGCAGCGGTGATTGCGCGTTAGGGACCTGGGCAGCGGCCTGCGTCCGGCGCGTTCCGCGCACCGAGGCTCTCAGACGAAGGGGTGATGTATGGGAATTGAGATTGCGATCACCGTTGCGCGGGAGGAAACCCGCGTGGCGGTTCTTGACGGCGGAGTGGTGACCGATCTGTTCGGAGACCGCGCCAAGCATAAAGACTTTGTTGGAAATATTTATAAAGGCAGAGTCGCCAAGGTTCTGCCCGGGATGCAGGCGGCGTTTGTGGATATCGGCCTGGAGAAGGCCGCCTTTATGCACGTGTCTGACCTTTCAGAGGACGCGGAGCCGGGCGACATGCTGGTCGAGTCCGAAGAGGACGATAAAGATTCGGACATGCTCCGGCCGAAGCGGCAGAGCGCGAAGCCGATCGAACAGCTTCTGAGTGAGGGGCAGGAGTTGATGGTGCAGATCTCGAAGGGGCCGATCGGCACCAAGGGGTCGCGCGTGACGACCTACGTATCCTTGCCGGGACGCTATCTGGTCTTTATGCCGAACGTCGAGCATATCGGCGTGTCGCGGAGGATTCCGCGCGATGAGGAACGGTCCAGACTGAAGGACATCATGCGCCGCGTTCGCCGGCCCGGTTGCGGCTACATCGTCCGGACAGTGAGTGAAGGCGTCAAGGAAGATGAGCTCAAATCCGACGTCGACTTTTTGCACGTGCTCTGGCAGGACATTTTGACGAATCGGGAGCAGCGGGGCGCTCCGGCGTTGCTGCATACCGACTTGAGCCTCAGCTTCCGCGTCGTGCGGGATCTGTTCGGGAAGAAAGTGGACCGGCTCTGGATCGATTCGCGGGAGGAGTACGAAGCCATCCGTGACTTCGTGCAGCGGTTCTCTCCCGAGCAGACCTC
>JABMDH010000165.1 GCA_015904075.1 Nitrospira sp. | reverse complement strand
CCTCCCAAATCCCCGCTCCACGCGAACGTGATCGGCACCGAAGTCCTGGCATCAGGCGCGGTGGAAAACTCCCCCTTTGCCACAAGCGCGGCTGACTGCTGATCCATTGAGTGTCCGACAGGCCTGGCCATAATGCGATAGCGATAGCGCGTCGCCGGTGTCAGACCGGCAAGCGGTATGGAGAGGGTATAATCCGCCTCCGCACCGGTCACTAGCGGTTCCGTTCTCGACACCGGAGCCATCACGGTCCCCATGAGTGCGGCTTTCTCCCACACCGAAGGCGGGGCCCATTCCACGTACACATTCGCAGGGCCTTCAGTCCGCACCCATAGTATGGCGTCATGAGCGGTCACATCGCCGACCGCCATGCCTTGCGGCAAGCGATCCTCCTCCAACACGACTGATGTTTGAAATGGGCTACCCGGCGGGAGCCCTTCATGCGAAGGTGAGACACAGCCAACCGGAACAGCAGCCAGCAGACAGGCACTGACCAATAGACACAGGCCACGCATGAGGAGCAGTCCTATCCCATGGAGCATCAGAGATCAAGTATCAATACGGGGAGAGGCCTTGAAAAGCGAGCACGGCGATCGGCATACTGACGCATCTGAACCGAGGAGTGCCATGCACGATATTCTTTGCTGCGTTCCCAATTGCAAAACCAGACCCTACGCTCCGGCCGGCACCCAGTCCCTGTGCAAAGACCACTTCTTGAACTTTCTCACCTGGCGCCGCCGGCGCGGCCCGCAAATGTTTCACAAATATGCCGCGATGACGATGGAAGCGCGCGATACCGTCGCCGCCGAATGGATCAAGACCATCCGGATCGACGAAGTCCCATCCTCTTCACCAAAGACCTGACCACGCTCGCATCGTTCATGATCGCTTCTGCTGCCAGCGTCCGTCTCTACGAGCCGAGACGCAGCCGATCCGCTGCGCTGGAGAACGGAGTGGCGAGTGTCTGATTTCATGTTTCGTGTTGTCAGAAAAGATGCGCTAACAACCCGCAACTCAAAACCAGAATCATGTTCTCTGAAACATGTTTACAACGAACGGTCACGAATACTGCGGGCTTGCCACGCGATGCAACGCCGGTAGGCCGATAGGCGACTGATGCCGGTCCGGATGAATGGCATGGGCAATCAGTTCAAGACTCTCGACAAGACGAGGACCAGGCCGATTGAAATAGTGTGACCCATCCGCCACATAGACGCGGCCAGACCGAACAGCGGGCAACTCGCGCCACCCGGCAACCGACTGAAGCCCTGCCAAATCTTGCTGCGCCCGTTCCACCGTAAATCCGCAACATGCAATGACGATGACGTCCGGTTGCCACACAAACACCTCGTCCCATCGAAGCCGCCTCGATGGCTGCCCTTCTTTACCAAGTCCTTCGATCCCGCCGGCAATCCGGACAAGCTCCGGATTCCAATGGCCGCTTGAAAACGGCGGATCCAGCCATTCTAAGAACGTGACGCGAGGACGTTCGGAGACCCCAGCCGATCGCATGGCCACTGCTTCGACTCGCCCCCGCAACTGTTGAATGGTGTCTTCAGCGGATACGTCGACAACAGACGCCACGTGCCGTATTGCCTCGAACAGACCATCCAAGGACTGCGGCTCAAGATTGACGACGTGCGGAGCGCCGGACAACTGCGCCAGAGCCATCTGCACGTCGCTCGGCGAGACCGCGCACACATCGCACAGCGACTGCGTCACAATCACATCGGGCCGTAACTCTTTAAGAAACGGCAGATCAAGCTGATACAGCGCCTTCGTCGCTTTGAGCTGCTCGCTCACCAACCGGTCGATCTCGCCACTGGTGGCATCAACAGGAATCAATGTGCGCGTCACCCGTGGGAGGCTCTGCACAGACTGCGGATAGTCACACTCGTGCGTCACGCCAACGAGCTGATCTTGCAGCCCTAGAGCGCACACGATCTCCGTCGCACTCGGCAACAGCGACACAATTCTCATTCAATACTCCCAACCATAAACCTGGCTACGCACATTGAGCGAGTCCCGCCCCCCTTAAAAACAATGGGATGGGACGGTTCCTCTCTCCACTGCGCGCGTCGATCAAGCAGCACCCCTTCTCTCCCCCCACAAACCAAGGCTAGCGGAAGGGTGTCTCCCACTGCGCGCATGCA
>JABMDH010000164.1 GCA_015904075.1 Nitrospira sp. | reverse complement strand
TCCGTTGCGCGATATTCGTGTGACGTTGACCTACGGCTCGTATCACGATGTTGACTCCAATGAAATGGCATTTAAGATTGCCGGCTCTATGGCTTTCGCCGATGCCTGTAAGCGCGCTGACCCGGTGTTGCTTGAGCCGATCATGAAGGTTGAGGTGTTGGTTCCGCAGGACTTCATGGGGGATGTCATCGGTAATCTCAATGGTCGCCGCGGAAAAGTTCAGGGCATGAAGGTGCGGGCTGGTGCTCAGGCTATTGAAGCAACTGTTCCGCTCAGCGAGATGTTCGGGTATGCCACAGACCTTCGGTCTCGTACGCAGGGTCGTGCGACCTACAGTATGGAGTTTGATCGCTATGATCAGGTTCCTCGGCAGATTGCTGACGGGATCATTGCCAAATATCGTGGTGAGTAATCTTAGAGTTCAGTAGGTGTAGAGGGAGGGAGTAGGTTATGGCGAAGGCGAAATTTGAGCGGAAGAAGCCGCACGTAAACATCGGGACGATCGGGCACGTGGACCACGGGAAGACGACGTTGACGGCGGCGTTGACGAAGGTGTGCGCCGATCGCGGTATGGCGAAGTATGTGCCGTACGACGAAGTGGCGAAGGCGAGCGAGAGCCAGGGGCGGCGTGATGCCACCAAAATCATGACGATCGCCATCAGTCACGTGGAGTATGAAACCGACAACCGGCACTATGCGCACGTCGACTGCCCGGGCCACGCCGATTATGTGAAGAACATGATCACCGGCGCCGCCCAGATGGACGGGGCGATCCTCGTGGTGAGCGCCGCGGACGGACCGATGCCGCAGACTCGGGAGCACATCTTGTTGGCGCGCCAGGTCGGCGTCCCCTACATCGTCGTGTTCCTGAACAAGGCGGACAAGGTGGACGATAAGGAATTGCTGGAATTGGTCGAGTTGGAAGTGCGGGAGTTGCTGACGAAGTACGGCTTCCCGGGCGATAAGACCCCGATCATTCACGGCAGCGCGTTGAAGGCGATGGAAGCGGATCAGGGGGAATTGGGCGTGCCCTCGATCATGAAGCTGTTGGAAGCGGTCGACACCTATATCCCGACCCCGCAGCGGCCGATCGACAAGCCGTTCCTGATGCCGATCGAAGATGTGTTCACCATCAGCGGTCGCGGCACCGTCGTGACGGGACGCTGCGAGCGCGGCATTGTGAAGGTGGGCGACGAAATTGAAATCGTGGGCTTGCGGCCGACGCAGAACACGGTGGTGACCGGCGTGGAAATGTTCCGCAAGGTGCTGGATGAAGGGCAGGCGGGCGACAACATCGGCGTGCTCCTGCGCGGGACGAAGAAGGAAGACGTGGAGCGCGGGATGGTGCTGTGCAAAGCCAAGAGCATCACGCCGCACACCAAGTTCAAGGCGGAGATCTATGTGTTGACGAAGGAAGAGGGCGGCCGGCACACCCCGTTCTTCAACGGGTATCGCCCGCAGTTCTATTTCCGGACGACGGACGTGACGGGGATTGTCTCGCTCAACCCAGGCGTGGAAATGGTCATGCCGGGGGATAACGTGAGTGTGACGGGCGAGTTGATCAGC
>JABMDH010000163.1 GCA_015904075.1 Nitrospira sp. | reverse complement strand
CCAGTCTATTGGTCCAATATGTCGGGGGAGGTCAAGACGTTCTTCGACAACTGGCAGTTCAAATTCGGCGTGTTTCCCGAATTCAAGATGAAGAACAAGGTCGGTGCAGCCTTTGCCACCGGAGGCCAGATTTCCAGCGGCAAGGAGATCACGATGCTGACGATTCTCGCTGCGATGTTGGGAAATCAAATGATCGTTGTCAGCGGCGGCGGCGCATTCGGGGCGTCTGCTACAACGGAAGGTGATAGCCCAGGGATCGACAAGAAAGAGCTGGCCGAGGCCAAGGCCTTGGGCCGTCGTGTCGCAGATGTTGCAATACTTCTCAGTAGAGCCTCCTCTCGGTAGTTGTTCCTGGCTTCGCCGAACATACGGTTTCTGGTTTCGAGTTTTTGGAACGTGTTTTCTGGCAATACGAAACCCGGAACCTGACACTCGCAACTTCATTCTTAACGGAACGAATCAGCAATTGCAGTGAGAAACCTGAGGGGCAGTGTCTAGCGGTCCGACATGGTGGGACAGGGTGTCGATGTGCCCTGAACAGCGATTTCGACGAATGTGTCAATATTCTTAGCGCAGCGTCCGCAGCAGCCAGTGCGCTTGAGCCCGAACTTGGATTTGAGCTGGCAGGGCATCACACAGCCGGTCCGTCCAGCCTCGCGTACATCCGACTCTGTAATCCCGTTGCACAAGCAGAGGTACAAGATGTTCTCTCCTTGACGATTATGAGAAGCGTTCTCAGTATGCCATCGTGCCAAGTATCTGTCAAGCCCCCGCGGCTCCCTCTATTTGGCTGCCAGGATATGCTGCAATGCTGGCGCTAATGTCTTGTAATGGAAGACATATCCACCAGACAGAGCTCTCTCCGGATAGATCCGTTGACCTGTGGTCATGAGCGTCGCCAATTCACCCAGTGCAATGTTCAATATGAAGCCTGGCACAGGAAGCCAGGAAGGACGATGGAGCGACTGTCCAAGTGCTTTGCAAAACTGATCCATGGTCACTGGATCTGGCGCCACGGCGTTAACCGGACCGGACACGGTTGGCGTCGTGAGCGCCCATCGAATCATACCGATGTGGTCCTCTCGATGGATCCAGGACACCCACTGAGTGCCCGGCAGAATAGGGCCGCCTGCGAACAGTCTGAATGGCAGTAACATCTTTGGTAACGCGCCGCCGTCTTTTCCAAGGACCATTCCGGTCCGCAACGTGACGACTCGCACGCCGAATTCCTGAGCCCGAAGCGCTTCTGCTTCCCATGCAAGACAGAGATCGGCGAGAAAGCCATGCCCACGTTGGCTGCCCTCATCCAACATACGATCGTCACTGGCTCCGTAATAGCCGATGCCGGATGCGTTAATCAGTGTGCGAGGTTTTGATGAACAGCGCGAGAGGGCGTCCACCAGCGATCGAGTGGCGAGGACCCGGCTTTCCGTGAGAAGTTGTTTGCGGGCATCGGTCCAACGCCCGTCGGCAATCGGCGCACCGGCGAGATTGATCACAGCGTCGGCGCCTTCAAGACAAGATGCCAAGGTGGCTGCCTCTCGGCCATTCCACTCGATGGCGGTGACCTTGGGGCCGCAAGTCTGTTGTGCCGTTTCCTTGTTTCTCGTCAGCACGCTGACCTGATGTCCGTCGTGACAGAGAGATACGCATAACGCACGTCCGATGAACCCCGTTCCGCCGCTGATTACGATTCTCATGGGGCTACGCTTGTCACA
>JABMDH010000162.1 GCA_015904075.1 Nitrospira sp. | reverse complement strand
TTTGTCTTTGTCGTCAACGGCGAAGAAAGGGTCGAAATGCGGGATGTGGTCGCCTCGGATTGGAAAGGTTCACAGTGGCTCATCGATAGTGGACTGAAGGCCGGCGATCGCGTCGTGGTCAACGGGCTGATGAAGATCGGTCCCGGCGCTCCGGTCAAGGCCGTGCCGATGTCGCCGGTCGATCCGCCTGCCTCCCCCCCCGTACCCAAGCAAGGCTGACACATGATCTCGCATGCCTTTATTGATCGGCCGATCATGGCCTCGGTGGTGTCCATCGTCATTGTGGTGATGGGCCTCTTAGCCATGCAGTTTCTGCCGATCGCGCAGTTCCCTGAAATTACGCCGCCGGTCGTTCAGATTGATGCCGACTATCCCGGCGCGAGCGCGGAAGTTGCGGCGGAAGCGGTTGCACGTCCGATCGAGGTGACGCTTCCCGGCGTCGACAATTTGCTCTATTACGAGTCGACCAGCAGCAATGATGGCCATGTCTCGATCAAGCTCACCTTCGAAATCGGCACCGACCCTGATATTGCTCAGGTACAGACGCAGAATCGCGAAAAACTCGCGGAACCACAGCTTCCCCCTGATGTCGTCCGTCAGGGAATTTCTGTCAAAAAACTGTCTCCCGATCTTGTGGTGGTCATCGCACTCAAGTCGACTGATCCGCGGCATGACGCGGTGTTCTTGTCGAACTATGCCACGCTCCGGCTGGTCGACGATTTAAAGCGGGTTAAGGGCGTCGGCGATGCGCTCGTGTTCGGGCAACAGAATTACAGTATGCGCATCATTCTGAATCCGTTGCTGATGGCGAAGCTGGAGCTGACGCCGAGCGATATCACCGGGATTATTCGTGAGCAGAATCGCGATTATCCGGCTGGAACCATTGGGAGGGAGCCGGCGCCGAAGGGCACGGAGTTGACGATTCCGATCATCACCAGAGGCCGCCTGACTGACGTCAAAGATTTTGAGGAACTGATCGTGCGCGCGATGCCGGACGGTTCGACGGTCCGGCTCAAGGATGTGGCTCGTATCGAACTGGGGGCGCAATCCTACGCGCTTGAAGGGCGTTGGAACAGCAAGCCGACGACGTTCATCCTGACGTTTTTAGCGCCGGGGGCGAATGCGCTCGATACCGTGCGCCGCACACGCGCGCAGATGGATGAGCTGGCCAAGAGTTTTCCGCCCGGTGTGTCTTACGATACGCCCTATGACACCACGCGCTTTATCGAGATCTCGATCAAGGAAGTGGTCAAGACCCTGGCTGAGGCCATGGCCTTGGTTGTGCTTGTTGTGTACGTCTTTCTCCAAAGCTGGCGCGCCACCATCATCCCGACCGTTGCTGTGCCCGTTTCCCTCATCGGTACCTTTATCGGGTTGGCCGCGTTGGGCTTTTCCATCAATACCATTACCTTGTTTGGAATGGTCCTGGCCATCGGTATTGTCGTAGACGATGCAATCGTGGTGGTGGAAAATGTCGAACGGCATATGCGGGAGTCCCGCCTTTCTCCGAAAGAAGCGGCCAAGCGTGCCATGAGTGAGGTAACCTCGCCGATCATTGCGATTGTGCTGGTGCTGGTGTCCGTGTTTGTTCCCGTCGGCTTCATTGGCGGCGTAACCGGCGCGCTCTACAAAGAATTTGCGGCGACGATCGCCATCTCGGTGACCGTGTCGGGATTTGTGGCCTTGACGCTGAGTCCTGCGCTTTGCGCGTTGGTGCTCACTCCTCAGCACGGAGAACGGGGCGGATTCTGGTCGTTGTTCGACCGGCTATTCGGACGGACCCAACGGGGTTATACCTGGTCGATCGGAAAGATCCTGGGGCGGCCGGCGTTCGTTATGCTGGCCTTTGTCGGTCTGCTCGTGGTGTCGCTGGGCATGTTTCAGCGGTTGCCACAGAGTTTCCTTCCGGAAGAAGATCAAGGCTACTTCATCGTGGTGGCGCAATTGCCGGATGGCGCCTCGAAACAGCGGACCGATGCGGTGCTTGAGCGGGTGGAACGGTTTTTTCAAGCGATTCCGGCGGTCCATTCAACCGATGCTCTGACAGGGCAGAATTTCGTATTCGGCACCAGAGGGCCGAATTCGGCGACGATGTTTGTCCCGTTACACCTGTGGGATGACCGCCCTGAGCCTCAGTATCATGCGAAGGCGTTGGTCGGCGCGGCGTACGGCGAGTTTGCGAAAATACCCGAGGCATTGCTCTTGGCGTTTAACCCGCCCGCTATTCGCGGGGTAGGTATCGTCGGCGGGTTCTCGGCGCAGTTGCAAGATCCCAGCGGAGGGGATTTCAAGAAGTTTGCGGCGGTGGCACAGCAGTTCGTCGAGCAGGCGCAGAAGGAGCCGGCAATCGGCAGGGTCGGGACGAACTTCCGGGTCTCCTCGCCGCGCGTGTTCGCCCATGTTAACCGGGAACGGGCAAAGGCGCTGGGGATACCGATATCCGATGTTTTCGACACCATGCAGGCGTACTTCGGGAATTTCTATATCAATGACTTTGTGAAGTTCGGCCGTGTGTATCACGTGCAGACGGAAGCCGAAGCGGAATTCCGGTCCACGCCGCAGGATCTCTCGAAGATCTACGTGCGTGCCCGGCATGCCGGCGGCACTAATATGATTCCGCTCGATACCATCGTCACCACGGAGTATCAGAGCGGTCCGGATCCGGTGAATCACTTCAACGGCTATAATACTGCGCTGGTCCTCGGCGCGGCGGCGCCGGGCTTCAGTTCCGGACAAGCGCTTGATGCGTTGGAGCGTGTGGCGAAGGAGGTGTTGGTTCCGCAGGGCTATGCCATCGATTGGAGCAATATCTCGTTTCAGGAGCGTCGGGTTGGCGGGCAATCGGGACAGGTCTTCGCCATCGGTCTGCTCATGGTCTTCCTCGTACTGGCGGCGCAGTTCGAGAGTTGGGTGGTGCCCTTTGCCGTCATTCTGGCTGTGCCGTTTGCCATTTTCGGTGCCATCTCGGCCGTCTTGCTGCGGGGATTCGAAAACGATATGTATTTCCAAATCGGCCTGGTGACGCTGATAGGCCTGTCGGCCAAGAACGCGATTTTGATCGTGGAGTTTGCCAATGCCAGATATGAAGCCGGTCGTCCGTTGATGGAAGCGGCGATCGAAGCTGCGCGGTTGCGGTTCCGCCCGATCATCATGACGTCGATGGCGTTTATCTTCGGGATGTTCCCCCTGGTGATCGCATCGGGCGCCGGCGCAGCCAGCCGTCAGTCGATCGGGACCGGTGTGCTCGGCGGCATGTTTGCCGCCACGTTCCTGGCAATCTTTTTCGTTCCGCTGTTTTTTGTGTTGCTGAGAAAACTGAGTAGGCGCAAGATTCAATCGATGGCGACAGCGGACCAATCACCCGCCTCTCGCCCTGTGATGGAGGATGGACACTAGCTGTGCGAGCCCTCGTTGTCGTTGCATTCTCGGTGTTGATGCTGTCCTGCACGATGGGGCCGAATTATGAACGGCCCAAGATCGACATGGAGGATCGCTTCCGCATGGCCGAGGGTCCGCCGGATGCGCCGTCGCTGGCCAATGTGGCCTGGTGGGACCTCATGCGTGATGAGCAGTTGCAGCAGCTCATCCGGGTGGCCCTTGCTGAGAACAAGGATATGCAACGTGCTGTGGCGACGATCGAAGAATTTCAGGCGAGGACGATGCTGGCCAAGTCGGACTATCTGCCCGGCGTGACGTTTGCCACAAGTATGCCGGCCGGCCGCAAAGCGAACTTTTTGTTCCCCGGGTTTGCCAGC
>JABMDH010000161.1 GCA_015904075.1 Nitrospira sp. | reverse complement strand
ATTCCAGGTGGGGAAGCAGGGCATTTGTAAGCGCCGGCCGAGTTCGCGCACTTCATCCTGCGCATCAGCGAGTCGAACGCCCCCTCCGATCAACATGACCGGTCGCTCCGCCGATCGCAGATCGGCCAGCAAGCGCTGAATCTGTGTATCCACGACCTCTACATCAAAACTTGCCGCTGCCGGCGCTTCGAACCCGATCAGCTGTTTCGCATCGATCATGGCTTTCTGCACATCTAGCGGAATATCGAGCAGCACCGGACCGGGACGACCGTTCTGGCAAAGCCACAAGGCTTTTTCCAGTTCATACCGGACATCCTCCGGCTTCAGAATCATCTTGGCGTATTTCGTGACCGGCGCCGCCATCGCCACAATGTCCGTTTCTTGAAACCCGATTTGTCGAATAGACGGATCCGGACGGAGGAAGCGAGAATTGATCTGACCGGTCATAAAGACACAAGGAATGGAATCGTAAAAACAATTGCCCATCGCCGTCAGCAGGTTCATGCCTCCCGGCCCGCTGGTGGCAATGGCGACTCCCGGTACTCCTTTGACTTTGGCGTACGCTTCCGCGGCAAATCCCCCGGCCTGTTCGTGCATGACGGCGACGTATTCGGTGGCCGCCGTTCGCGTGAAGGCGTCGATCAAATCGCCGTTGGCGGCGCCATACACGACAAACATCTTATCGATGCCACGCTCAGCCAATGTATTGATGATGTAATCCGCAACTTTGATCATGCCGTCTCTCCCTAAGGTCGTGGTTAGGCTGCCGGGGCCGCCGCCAGATCGTGGTGGCGACGGCGCACGTTGTGCGCGCACATGTCTGTCACATGCTGTACGATGCGAGATCCGAAGGTCCGGTCAAGCATCGTGAGATAGCCGGGGTTCTGAAAATACTGCTGGAATGCCCGGTCTCTAAAATCCAACACCTGAGTCGCTGCCAGCCTGTCGGTCGGGAGCGGAAGGGTGTCATAGGCGTGCTGCGAGTAGCCGATCCAGCCGGGTCCGCCGGCATCGTCCGGCAATGACCAGCCTTTCTCTTTTGCCTGGGCATACAACGGCGACCCCGGATAGGCCATGGCGCAATACAAATTGGCCCATTCGGTGTTGAGCGTGAGCGCGAGATCCAGTGTTCCCTGCATGCTATCGAGCGTGTCGTCCGGAAGGCCGAAGATGTAGTTGGCGGCGACATGGATACCGTGCGCCTGGATTTTCTTGACGGTATTCACGATCTCCGGTTCCCCGAAGCGCCCCTTCTCGACGCCATCACGTACATGCTGACTGCCGGATTCGATACCCAGACCCAGCCAATGAAACCCGGCTGCCTTCAGTTTTTCGAGCACGTGATCCTGTACGGTATCGACGCGCGCATAGGCCCAGATATTGAGACGGTAGCCGCGCTCGATGATGCGATCGCAGATGCCGATCACATGGCGACGATTCAGGACGAACATCTCGTCGGGAATCTTGATATTGGTCACGCCGTAGACCCGGACGAGCCGGTCGATCTGGCTGATCACATTGTCGGGACTCCAGGTTCTCAGCATCGGCACTTCAAATGGGGCATTGAGGAACATTTGAAGGGGCAGCCGAGGCTGGTTTGCAGTGATGCGTACGGCTGGCGCGCGTCGAGGTTGTCAAAACAATGCCAGTTGTGCGCGCGGTAGCGAGTCATGTCGAGGACATCCCAGGCCTGTTCCGGGAGTACGGCATCGAGATCCGCAATCGGTGGCGCAGTCTGGTTGGAAGCCGCTAGTCCGTCCTGCCGGTACCAGAGCCCCGGCACGCTCGCCAGCGAGGACTGTGAGCCATTCAGGACGCGGAGTAGTCCAAGAATCGTGTGCGGCCCTTCTCCCTGGCAGACGTAGGTGTACGGCTCATCGAGGAGCGTTCGTTTCGGCAGCGCTGAGGCGTGGGTGCCCATGACCAGCGAGGGAATGTCCGACAGGTTGTTCAGCATCTCGCAGACGGCTCGACCCGCCGGCATACATTGAGTGGAGGCAGAGGGTTGCTGTCCATAGATCACAAACACCGCGAGACGCGGATTGGCCGCGACGATGGCTTCAGCCGTCTGCCGATGGTTGAAACCTTGCGCTTCCGCGTCAAGGATGGTCGCCTCGTATCCGTTGTTCCGAATAAAAGTCGTCAACAATCCCGACCACACCGGCGGTTCGATTGCCGCCAGATCACGGCTCAGATCCTGGTAGACCTGGACACGGCTTGGGGGCGTTACGAACAACACATCAAGCGGCTTTGGCATGAGCTCCTCGTCGTTGCCGGGCACATTGAATGACTCGCTGAACGCCTTCCAACACATCCGCTTCCTGTCCGCAGGTCGCAATGCGAATAAACGACGCGCAGTCGGACCCAAAACTGCTTCCCGGCGTGACCGCCGTATGCTGCTCTTCGAGGAGGCGGGTGCTGAAAGCCGTATCGGTGAACCCGGTCTGTTGTAGATCCACGAAGAGATAGAAGCCGGATTCGGGCGAGGCGCACCGCAGCACGCCCGATCGATTGATCATCGATGCGCAGGTACTGGTCACCCGGTTGCAATGCGACCGCACGTGGGTGGCATAGCGATCGAGCACGGAGAGGCCGGCCAGGCAACCGAGTTGCGTAAAGGCGGGCAGACAGGAAATCAGTGTCGATGTCGACAGCGCCAGTTTGTCCGCCACAGACGGATGGGCCATGGCATAGCCGACGCGATAGCCCGGGATGGAAAACACTTTTGAAAATGACGACATCACGACCAGTTGCGGAGAGGCGCAAGAGGCCAGGCTGAAAAACGGCCAGCCGAAAGACAGATCGCCGTAGGTTTCGTCGCTCAGGAGCCAGACCTGTTCTTCTTCGCACCGCCGGGCTAACCGCTCCAACATGGGTTGGGTATAGACGGCTCCCGTCGGGTTATTGGCCGAGTTGACGATAATGGCTCTGGGGTGGAGGGCCAACGCTGCCTCAATATGCGACTCGTCCAAGTGGAATCCATTGTCCTGGCTCAGAGAGACCGGGATGACCTCGAGTCCGATATGCGCCGCCGCCGCCCAGTAGGAAGGAAAGGCCGGCGTGAACAGCGCGATGCGGTCTCCAGGGTTGCAGGTCACGTCGAGGAACTGGCTGATGATCAGATTAGCCGGGCTGATCACGACCTGATGCTCGTCGATCGCGCGATTGGCGATGCGTGCATAGCGATCCGCCAGCGCCGTGCGCAGTTCCAGAAGTCCTGCCATCGGGGCATAGCCGAGTTGCTTGGCCTCGATGGCGGCCACGGTTGCCTCAATAATTTCTTGAGGCGGAGCAATCCGGGGATTGCCGAGTTCAAGATGGCAGACTCGATGACCTTGGCGCTCGAGCGCTTGGGCGCGGTCCATCACTTTAAACATTTCCTGGCCGATCAGCCGCTCACCGCGCTGTGAAAATGGAAGGGTGCTGACGATCTGTGGCGTCGTCATGATCGAGGCCGCCTCCGGTCCGGCGAAGCCGATGCTCCGGCCATGGCAGCCGGGGCAAGTGATTCGACATGGGTGCGAAACTGGGTTAACCGCTCCGGTGTGCCGATATCGAACAAGGGGGCATCGGTCACAAATCCGTACAGGCCCTGAGGGAGCAACCCGGGAAGGAGATCCGTTTCAATGGAAGAGGGGCGTTCGGCCGGGATCCGGCTCAGAACGGACCGGTCAAAGACATAGATGCCGGCGTTATGGAAGGAGCTCGACGTGGCAGGTCCCTTTTCCTGAAAGCCAGTCAACCGTGTATCAGCGTTCATTTCAACGCTCCCTGCGTCAGTTCGAGCTGTGGCCGGAGTCAATGTGACCGTCGCGCATGCGCCGGTCGCGCGGTGATGATCCAACAGCTCGGCCAGGTGCACGTCACAGACTGAGTCGCCATTGACGACGATCACTGTGTTGCTCCGGACGAGATGCGTGGCTTGTGCAAGAGCTCCGGCGGTTCCCATTGGACGTGCCTCACGGGAAAACAGCAGTTCGTAGTCATGCTCATGTGCGAGAAACCATTCCTCCACCTGCCGGCTCATGTATCCGGTGCAGAGAATGACACGCCGGATGCCCTGTGCTACCAACGGGTCAATGACAAACTCGAGAAAGGGGCGATCGCCGACCGGAGCCATCGGTTTGGGACGATCGTGGACCACTGATCGAAGTCTGGTGCCTTGGCCCCCGCATAGCACGAGGAGGTCGCAGCTCTGGAGTGCAGTGCCGGTCATGCCACCTTTCCAAACGGCGTCGAGGCGTGAATGTCCACGGTGTGTCTCTCTTCGCCCCACGACACGTCGCGAATGAGCGGGCTTTCCTGCTGGTAAAACACGATTTGACTGCCGAGACCTTCAAAGCGAAAGGGGACTTCCAGCAACCCCGGCAGGGCCGCTCGTATTTGGGCATGCGTTTCCGGTCGTGCAAAAAAGAGCATGAATCCGCCCCCGCCCGCTCCCAACAGTTTGCCGCCGAGCGCCCCGGCTCCCCTTGCCGCCTCATAGATGTCATCGATCATCGGCGTGGTGATTTTCGACGTGAGGCTGCGCTTGACCATCCAGGCTTCATGGAGCAGCTCGCCGAAGTCTGCGAGGTCCCGATCTCCGGACAAGATGGAGACGCCCTCCTGCACCATTTGCAGCATGGCAAACAGTTCAACCCGCCGCTGCTTTGTCTTCGCGATTTGCTCTTTGGCAATTTCCGAAGCTGTTCGTGAAAACCCGGTGAAATACAGCAGCAGGTGGTCTTGGAATGCGGCCAACCGCTCGGGCTTCATGACGAGCGGGGTATACCCGATTTCTCCGTTTTGAAAGAACTGCAGTCGACAAAGTCCCCCGTGTGCGGCCATGACTTGGTCCTGGCAACCGACGGATTCCTGGAGAATATTCTGTTCGACATGGATGGCCGCATGCGCCAGCTCGGCCTTGCTGGGCATTGTATGCTGCAAGGCGTAGAGCGAGTGGAGTAGTCCGACGGTAAACGAAGAGCTGGAACCCAATCCGGTTCTTGCAGGCAGGTCCCCGTCGTGATGGATCTCCAGTCCATGAGAGATGTTGAGATGCTGAAGCACGCCGCGAACGGCCGGATGTTCGATGTCGGCGTTGGTCTTAGCCTGCTCAATGCGGGAATAGGCAATTCGCGTGCGATGTTCAAAAAACGGAGGCAGATACCGGCAGCTGATATAGCAATATTTGTCGATCGTGGTGGCCAGGACGGCGCCGCCATGCTCTTTAAACCACACAGGGTAATCGGTTCCGCCTCCGAAGAAGGAGATGCGAAAGGGTGTGCGGCTGATGATCATCGAGCCCCTCCTCCTATCCGTTGGATGCCGGCGCTAGACATTGCCGTATCCCGTTCCGGTCACGATGGTGTAGCACTTGGTCAATTCCCGGATGCCGCGTTCTAACGACCAGTCCGGCTTGAACCCGGTCGAGAGAATCCGTTCATTCGAGACGATGTAGTCCCGTTTGTCGGGATCTTCTCCGATCGGCGCTTCAAAAAAGACAAACTGAGGAATGTGGCGTTGGATCTCCCGGCACAATTCCAGTTTCGAGAGATTGGCGTCGTCGAGACCAACGTTGTAGGCGCGATTCTTCATGCTCTCAAAGTGATCCATGGCGTGAAGAAAGGCCTTCACGACGTCTCTGATATGGATATAGTTCCGTTTACAATGGCCCTCGAACACCACGACGGCTCGATCATGCACCGCGCGCCACACGAAATCGTTGACCAGGAGGTCCATCCGCATTCGAGGAGACGCGCCAAAGACTGTGGCCAGCCGGAGCGTGATCGCATTGCCGCGATCCAACACCACCCGCTCGGCCTTGACCTTCGTCTCGCCATACAAACTGATGGGTCGTAACGGCGAATCCTCCGTGCAGGGAACGCCCGGTTGCCCGATGCCATACCCGCTGTTCGTGACCGGGAAGATGATCTGCTGCTGTTGCGAGGTGAGCTTCGCCAGCATCTGCACCGCTTCGAAATTGATCGTGTAGGCGCCGACTCGATCCCGATTGCACAACGGCGCTCCCACCAGCGCAGCGAGCGGAATGATGACATCCGCGTCACGCAGGAGATCCGTGATGATTCGTTCATCCCGGCAATCCCCTCGGACGACACGGAAGGCCTCGAATGCGCAGCAATCCAACAGGCTGTTTTGTCGATACAGAAAACTGTCGAGGACGGTGACGCGATGCCCCCGGTCAAGAAGCTGTTTGCACAACACCGATCCGATATAACCCGCTCCCCCGGTCACCAGTACGTGTGTCTGTTTTGTAGTCATTGAGATGGCGACTCCTTAGGCCTGATGACAGAGTGGAAGGGACCCGCTCGATATCCCTTTCCCTGATAATGAGTGATCGATGAACCAACGCACCGTCGCTTCGAGACCGCTTTTCAGACTGGTGAACCGGCAATCAGGAAACCGCTCGGCAAAAGATCTGCTGTGCAAGCGCTTCACCAGCACGCCTTCCGGTTGAGTACGGTCAAATACAATCGGACCCATATAGCCCATGACTGACGCGATGGTTTCTGCCAGGGTTTGAATGGTGATACCAGCGTCCGGGGCAATGATGGTCGTGGTCGAATCAAGGTTGCCCTGAACCGCATCGACGGCGATCTTGGCCACGTCGTCGACAAAGACGAATTGGCGCACCGCACGGCCGCTTCCCCACACGACCAACGGAGTGCCGGTTGTTTTGGCAGCCCAGCAACGGCTGATCAGCGAACCCACCACGTGACCACTCTCGGGATCAAACGAATCCTGAGGACCATAGAGCGTGACCGGTGTCAGCGTGGTCCACTTCCAGTCCTCTTCTTTCGCCACGAGGCGAGTGTGGAGGTCCAGCATCCGCTTGGCGTAGCCGTATCCCGCATTGCCGTCGTATGGAAGTGCTGCCTGGAGATCGTCTTCAGTCGTCGCCCGATCAGAAAAGAGAGGAAAGGCACAACTTGAGAGAAGCGATACAAGTCTTTGTATTCTCAGAGAGCGAGCAGCGGATAGCACCCCCGTATTGATGAGCGCATTATCCTCAAAGAAGCGGCTATTGTTCGCCGCATTGGCCTTCACGCCTCCGACCAAACCAGCCAGATGAAGAATTTGCCCCGGCCGAATGTCTTCCAGCAGCCGTTGCGCAACGCTGTGGTCACGGAGGTCACCGTCTGCGCGCGACAGGAAGATCGCGTCAGGCCGGATCTTCCGAATGGCCGATCCCAGCAGACCGGTTCCACCAGTTACCAGGAGTGGATCTGTCATGCAGCCTCCAGGACGACCTGCGAAATCGCGGCGACATCGTCCGGTGTCAGTGCTGCGTGGTTTGGAAGAAAGAAGCCGCAGTGATGAATACGATCGGCCACCGGGAAACTCGTCGTCCCATACCGGTTTGTCCAGAATGGATGGAGCCCCAGATTACCGGCTGAGAAAATGCGGGTTTCAATCCCTCGCGCTACGAGCGCTTGAACGATCCGCTGGCGCTGTTGGCGCGACTCCGCTAACAAGCCGACAGAAATACTGGCAACCTGACTGTTCTTCGGGGGACGTTGGACATAGAAGCTTGAACTGAGGCGATCCAGGTAACGCCCATGGTTCGCCCGACGCTGTTCCGTCATCCAATCCAGCTTCTCTACTTGCCCGATTCCAATGAAGGCATTCAAATCGGTCGAGCGGAGATTGAATCCCGGCTCGTAGAAGACGAACGGAGAGTGAAAGTCATCGATCAGGTGTTGGGTGACCAGCGCACGATGGGTAGCGGTATCCAGATCC
>JABMDH010000160.1 GCA_015904075.1 Nitrospira sp. | reverse complement strand
ACGCGCCTGATGCCGGGCGGGGCCGTGGTGGTTGTCAATACCCGGTGGCACGAGGACGATCTTAGCGGGCGGCTGCTGAACGGGTCCGACAAGTGAACGCGGGGGAACTCTAGCCCGCGTGGTCGCAGCCCGTGTATCTGAACAAGATTGAATGTGAATTGGGACCAGGCCGGACTAACCCGTTGAATTCAATTCAGACCGGAAGAACATCTCGGCACTTCTTGGAGCGACGCATGCTGCCTGCCACGCGATTACACTGGACCGCTCGACTGAACGCCATCATTCTTGCCCTCTCCTTGTCAGCCACTGCAACAGTTCATGCGGCATCCATGGGCGATTCCGGATCTGAAACCGAAGCAATCCTGCTCGCCATGATTCCAATAGGCAAACAGCTCCTGGAGAAACAGGGCAAGTTCGTTCCATACGGCGGTGCCATGACGATGGATGGCAAGGTGGTTACGGTTGCGGGATACAGCGGACCCGAGCCGCCTCCGGCACAGGAGATTATCGACGCCTTGAACGTTGCCTTCCGAACCGGAGCACTCGAAGGCACGTACAAAGCAACAGGATTATTCTCAGACGTTGAGGTTTCCCCGCCGGGAGGTAAAGAGAAAACGCGTGCGATCGTGGCCGTACTCGACCACCACGACAACTACTCCGTCACAATCTATTTCCCGTACAAGATCATAGGCGGCACGGTACATCTCTTCGAGGTCTTCGCGTTGCCTGGAGAAAACAAAGTATTCCAGAAATGAGCACGCGTCTCACCGCACGATAAATCGGACGCTCACCGCTCCGGATTTCTGGCGGCTGTGACCGCCGAAGCAAACGTCAGCAGGCTCTTTCGCTCGTCATCGTCCAAGGCCAGCAAGAGATGTGCTTCCTCGCCGTGCATCAACCGTAGGCTCAGGAATGGTTCTTCCCGCCGCTTTTCCCGGTTGTCCCACATCGCATCGATCAGCTGCACTTTATCCAACTGGCCGACCGACACGACATCGTACCGGAAATAGGAATCGCCGATCACGATATCGAACACCACGTTGCCGGCCGTCAACAGCGCCAGGTTGAACCGGCCTTGATCCTCATACCCTTCCGGCAAGAACTTGTTGATATGGCACAAGGCGACTTTACGGTCACCAAGCGCCGCGTGGACTTTCTCCTTGAGCGACGAATAATCGATCTGGAGCGCCTTCTCATCCGGCCCTGTCGCTGCCACGGCTGCAGCTTCTACCTTCGAGAAAATATCATCCGCAGATAACAATCCTGGCATGACTGATTCCCCTTTCACGTTGGCAAACAAGAAGCTGTACCGTAACCGGCACCCGGCAAAAATTGCAAGAGGCTCATGGGGAATTGAGGTCTTCCTGCGCTATGAGGCGATAAGAAAATTTCCGCTGCCCCGCATCGTCTACGACGGTAACCTCAAACCCCGTCTTGGTGATCCTGACTACGCCGAAATTGTGGTACCCCTCCTCATTGATCAACCGCGTTGGGTGCAGCGCCTCGCTCGCCGGCGTGAGCCGGCCTGGACGCGCAGACAACGGACCTGCAACGAACTCGTGAAAGTCGACGATGCCGTCCTGGTTTGGATCGTACGCATTCGCCTGAACCCAGTGCACATCACCGGCTAGAAACACGACGTTCTTCACTTTGCCGGCAAGAATCGCCTCGACAATCACCTGCCGTTCCCGTTCAAAGCCTGGCGCATCTGGTCCGGCAGCCCAGCCGTCAGAATACCCTGCCCCCCCCTTTGGCACTGACAGCGGAACCGACGTTGCAATGACTTTCCATGTCGCCGACGAATGTGCCAGCCCTTCCATCAACCACTCTAATTGCGCAGACCCCAGCATGGTCTTGGCCGGTCCATCCGGGTCGGCATCCCGACTTCGATATTGCCGGGTGTCGAGAATAAACACTTCGAGATCCGCGCCATACCGGACGGAGCGATACAACCGATGCGGCTCATCCGCATGCGTCGAGATCGGCCAGTACTCCCGCAACGCCTGGCGACCTGCCGGCATCTGTGGGTCGAACGGCCCTGAAAAATCATTCCGCACTTCGTGATCGTCCCAGATGACATAGACCGGGACATGTTCAAGGAACCGGCGAAGCGATTCGGCCCCGCGCTGATAACGATGCCGCGCGCGATACTCCGCCAGCGTGGTTGCCTTGAAATCGGCGCCCGGCTCATTCGGCGGGGAAGGACAGGGACTA
>JABMDH010000016.1:19028-22984 GCA_015904075.1 Nitrospira sp. | reverse complement strand
GGGCAGACAGTGATCAGGCTGTCGCCATCATCAAAGACCTCTATCGCCCGCTATATCTCATTGAGACCCCGATCGTGGTGACCGACGTGCCGACGGCGGAACTCATCAAGTATGCGTCCAATGCCTTTCTGGCGACGAAGATTTCCTTTATCAACGAGATCGCTAATCTCTGTGAACGGGTCGGCGCCAACGTGCAAATGGTGGCCAAAGGCATGGGGCTCGATCATCGGATCGGCTCCAAGTTCCTGCATGCGGGACCAGGCTTCGGTGGTTCCTGCTTCCCCAAGGATTTGGCTGCGCTTATCCAGACCGGTGAACGCCACGGTTATCCGATGCAGATTGCTTCAGCCGCTTCGCAAGTGAACGAGGCTCAACGGAAACAGATGATCGTAAAGATTCGCGAGGCTGTCGGAGGGTTGAAAGGGAAAACGTTTGGAATGTTGGGTCTCTCGTTTAAGCCGAATACCAACGACCTTCGTGAAGCGCCGGCGCTGGCGATCGGACAGGAGCTTTTAGCCGAGGGCGCCGTTATCCGTGCCTACGATCCGGAGGCGTTGGAAGAAGCCTGTCGAATGCAGCCAGGCCTGCAGCCTTGCCGGGATGCCTATCATGCGGCTGAAGGCGCGGATGCACTGATCATTATGACCGAGTGGAACCTGTTTCGCAGCCTGGAGTTCGACAAATTAAAAGCTGTGATGCGCAGGCCGGTGTTACTCGACTTGCGAAACGTCTACGACCCCGAACGGGTCGTCGCGGCAGGGTTTACCCACATATCGGTAGGGCGCAGGGCGCACGATCCTAAGAATTCTTAGGTCAGTTTCGGCAGTTCGGCGCCGGTGTCCACTTTTGTCTTGGGCTTGTATCCCATTCGGTCCAAGACTTTCATAATCCTGGTCTTCAGCCGGTCGTCGGCTTCAGTCAATGCCGTGGCCAGTGGTTCAACCGCCGGCTTGCCGATCTTCCTGATAATTTCCGTCGCAGATTGGCGGATCTCATCCTCCTCCGATATCAACAGCGGGATCAGTGACGTGACGGAAATGCCGCCGAGCTTGATCAGCGAATCGTAGGCGCGCTGCCGGACATCGCCCACATCGTCGGTCAGTGCGGCCACGAGTGGATCGACCGCCCGTTCGTCTTTCAGTTCACCCAGGACCTCCGCCGCATACTTGCGGTTCAGCCAATGGGGGTCTTTGAGGTCCAGCAACATCGCATCCGCCTTGGCCGCGTTCGGGTCTTTGGCGCGAATTCTGAAACTCTTGGCGATCCGTTTCCCGCCTTCTTCCACGACTCGGATGGTCGCACCGTCTCCGGCCTTGAGTTTCTTGAGGTCCTCCAGCGCTTCCTCCGCGACGTCCAGCACGACCGTCTTGCCGTCGTAGGCGAGAAGTTCGACTTCGAGCTGTTTGGCCTCCGGGTTGACCGATACCACCCGTTCGGTGACGAGGTTGAACCCATCCTGTTTCTCTCCGCCTTTGAGGCCGATTTGAATCAATTTCACCGGAGCATCGTCTGCCATAGCCATATTCCTTTATCTGTATCGGTGAATCGTTATGTGTTCGGTTTCCAGCCAAAACTGGCTAACACGGCTTCGACCGTTTCCTGCACCATCGTATTTTCATCATCCAGCAACGGGAGTAGCGGTTGGATGGCTTCTTTCGCGCCGAGCCGAGCGAGGGACTCGGCGGCATTCCGCCGCACCAGCCAGTCTTCATCCTTCAAACATTCGATCAGCGGGGAGATTCCACGGGGATCACCGATTTTCCCCAACGCTTCCGCCGCATGGCGGCGGACCATCCAGTTTGTGCCGAGTAAACCGTCAATCAGCGCTTCGACCGCCCGCACGTCGCCGATTTTCTTGAGTACGCGTGCGGCATCTTCGCGCACGGTGCCGTCAGTCAGCGCGTCAATCAAGCCGGGGACTGCGCGTGCATCGCCGACTCGTTCCAAGGCCCAGACCGCCGCCGTCCGCACCGCGCCATCCTTATCTTGGAGTGCGGTGACCAAGGGTTCGACTGCGCGTGGGTCCCGGAGTTTGCCGAGCTCTTCGCTCGCTGCGGCCTTGCTGGATGGCCTTTTTGAGCATCCTGCGGTTATTGTGACATCCGTGTCATACAGAAGACTTCACTTGCATTTTATGGGTGCAACGAGTTTTGCCGCAGCCTGCTGGTTCTGGTGAATCGTTATGCGCTTGGTTTCCAGCCGAAGCTGGCCAACACGGCTTCGACCGTTTCCTGCACCATTGTATTTTCATCGTCCAGCAGCGGGAGCAGCGGTTGGATCGCTTCTTTCGCGCCGAGCCGAGCGAGCGACTCGGCGGCATTGCGCCGCACCAGCCAGTCTTCATCCTTCAAACATTCGATCAGGGGGCTGATGCCGCGTGGGTCGCCGATTTTGCCCAACGCTTCCGCCGCATGGCGGCGGACCATCCAGTTCGTGCCGAGCAAGCCGTCAATTAAGGCTTCGACCGCCCGAACGTCACCGATTTTCTTGAGCACGCGCGCGGCATCTTCGCGCACGGTGCCGTCAGTCAGCGCGTCAATCAAGCCGGGGACTGCGCGTGCATCGCCGACTCGTTCCAAGGCCCATACCGCTGCGGTCCGCACCGCGCCATCCTTATCTTTGAGTGCGGCGGCCAAGGGTTCGACTGCGCGTGGGTCCCGGAGTTTGCCGAGCGCCGAGGCCGCCTGTTCCCTGATAGCCCACTCATCGTCGCGTAAGGCTTCAAGCATCGGTTCCACGATCGACGGCCCGATCCGGACGGCTGCGCTGGTTGCGGCTTCCCGAATCACTGCATCTTCATCGGCCATCAATCCGATGAGGCGTGGGAGCGCGTCGGCGCCGGCCTGTCCGAGACTTGCAATCGCATGGTCCCGTAAGGCTTCATTGTCGTCCCGCAATGCCGAAATGAGTTGATCGATCCGATCGGACTCTGTGTCGTTACTCATGTTCCTGTATCTCTTCCTGCCTGTGGGCTGACGATTCAGACAACGCGTCGAGTTTATCAGCGATGAGCCCTGAGTTGTAAGCCACTAATCCATCGCGATCCGTTCTTAGCCGATCGAACAGCTCTTTGTACGGGCGCAAGACTTCTACGTCTTTAATTTTGGCCAAAGCTTCCATCGCATAGACCCGCAACGGGCGGATCGGGATCGCGTCCAGATAGAGCCGGGTCGGTCTGGCGTCACCGATCAATCCCAGCGCTTTGATCGCCAGCTCCTTGACGCCGGTATCCTTGTCGCGCTCCAGCCGTTTCATCAGCGGCTCCACCGCCCGCACGTCCGCGATTTTCCCAAGCAAGTCCGCCGCTGCCTCGCGTACCAGCCAGTCGTCGTCTTCGAGATATTCGATCAGGATTTCCACGCTGGGGCGTCCGATGCCCAGGAGGTCAATGACGGTCGACATGCGGGCCTCTTCCCGCTCGCTGGCTCCTTCGATCGCACGGAGCGCGTCGAACATACTATCGATCCGTTCACGAATTGCGCCCAGTTTCTTCAACGTCCCAACGGCGATGTCTTGGACCGCCGGCTGGCCCATGGCCTCGATGAAGGCATCAATGGAACGGGGGTCTAAGAGTTGATCGAGCATCGTGGCCGCCGTGATCTGGGCCTCCGGATCGGGATGTTTCAGCATCGTACAGAGGGGAATGACCGCGGTCGGAATCGCGCCGACCAGATGGGTCATCAGCTGCCTGGCTTCTCCCTCCTGGTGTTTGGGAAGCAGTGCGACCAATGCCGAGGCTGTATCCGTATCCAGAATGCCTGCCATCTGCTCCAAAGCCATGGCGCCGGCCTTGCGCACGGCAGCGTCTTCATCTTCAAGAAGGCTGACGAGCGCCACGCCCGACTGGGGATCTTTGATTCGGGACAACATCGCGGCCACTTCTTTTTTCAACTCCGGCGTGCCTGACTGCAGCGCCTCAACCAGGGCCTGCACCGCCCGTGGCCCGCCGGCCACAC
>JABMDH010000016.1:11764-18928 GCA_015904075.1 Nitrospira sp. | reverse complement strand
AGGGGCACGGCCCGCCGGTCTCCGATTTGTCCGAGCGCTTCGACTGCTAATGTGCGGAGCCTGGGCTCCTTCATGGCGGTGAAGAGGTAGTCAACCGCTTGTGGATCTCCAATCTGTCCCAGTGCGCGAACGGCATCTTCACGCACGGCGGAATCTGTATCGTTGAACAACGCGGAAAGCAGGGGCGTCACGGCATGTTGTGACTTCGACTTTCCCAGCGATTCCACCGCATGCAAGCGTACCAGCCAGTCCTGATGCGCCAACGATCCTACCAGCGCAGGGATTGCCGATTCGCCGATCGCCGCCAGTGCCGAGGAGGCTTCTTCCCGGACGGCTTTCACTCGATCTTGGAGCAACGGCACCAAGGATGAAATCGAGCCGGCGTCCCGGATGCGTCCGAGGGCCTTGGCCGCATGCATGCGGACAATCCAATCGAGGCTGCGCAAGGCCTGTATCAACTGGTCCAGCACACGGCTATCGGCAATCGAGGCCAGGGCTGCCGAGGCGGCTTCCTGCACCGCCAGCTCAGGATCGGTTAGGCACTCCCCCAAGGCCGGTACCGCCGGCGCCCCAATGGCCGTCAATGCGCCGATCGCCGCTTCCCGTACGGACCGATCATGGTCCCGGAGAGAAGAGATCAGTGGACGGACGGCACGGGAATCTTTCAGGCTGCCCAATCGGGCGGCTGCGTCCTCCCGGATCGCCCAGTCCTCGTCTCTGAGGGCGATAATGTGTTCGGCGACAGGATCAGCCATGTCTGAAACCTTTCAACGGTAGCCGATGACCCTAACACAGGGTTTTTTACAGGGTCAACGTAGCGGTCTCACTGGAACCGCCTCTGGAAAGATGACGCAAAAGAGTTCAATATGGGCTCGTGATCGTGCTCCCGTTATCCATTTGGAGGCCATTATGACTCATGTGAGAGTACCCGTGCTGCTGAGACAATCCCTATGCGTCGCGGCCCTGCTGGCCTCGTTGGTTGTGGCCGCGCCTGCTGCACAAGCCTATGAAGTCTGGATCACCGATCAATCGGATACCGGAAAAGAGAGCGGCGGGTTTCTCCATATTTACGACGGGGCCAAGCTGGCCGCTAATCCGGTGTCAGCGAAACCACTTCAGACGATCGATTTGTCAGGCGAGATCAACAAGTTTTGCGAGGACGCGACGAAGAAGGCCGTCCGCCGTCCACATATGCTGTTCTTCAACGCGGCCCAGGACCATGTCATTCTTTCCTTCTTGAGCGGCCATGTGCTCTTCATGGACGCGGCGACCAAGAAGCCGGAAGCCTGTCTGTCGATGGGGAAAAATGCACACGCAGCCTGGCCCACGCCTGATCAGAAGATGGCCATTACCGCCAACATCGCCGAGAAGAAATTCATCCGGATCTGGACGGACTATGCCGCCCATAAATACAGTTTCGATCCGGAGAAGGATGTGCTCAATTTAGCGGCGCTGGAAAATGGAGAACGTCCGGACACCTCGCCGATCTGCCCCATTACCGAATCGTCGAGTCAGTATGCGTTTGTCACGCTTCGTGGGGGAGGACTGTTGATCTTGGATGTGACCGCCACGCCGCTCAAGGTGGTGGCGACGTTGGACAATAACCAGATCCATCCGGCCGGTTGCGGCGGGATTCAAGCCGGCGGCACGATGTACGTCAACTCAGGCGGCGGCTGGCCCATCGCGCCGTTGTCCTACGATATCTATGCGCTCGATATCTCGAATTTGCCCAAAGCGATTACGGTCAAGCTGGTGTCACAACGGGATGAACAGTTTGCCGACTCGCACGGCATGGCATCTGTCGGACGCTATGTGTGGAACGCAGATCGGGCCGGGAACAATGTTGAAATCATCGATACGCTGAGCAATCTGAGCGTCGGGGCGATCGATCTGGAAACGGCTGCCAACGCAGACCCCGCTCCTGATTTGATGGATACGGCACCGGACGGCCAATACGTCTTTGTCAGCCTGCGTGGGTCGAGTCCGCTGACCGGGAATGACAAGGATGCGCACAACGCCATGGGTACGATTCCCGGTGTGGGCGTGATTCATGTGGACGAGGGCGGACGAGTCGGCCATTACAAGGGCCAGGCGACCGTCACGAATCTGAAGGACGGCAAAGAAACCGCCGATATCCACGGGATTGCGGTGAGGAAGTAGTGTATAGCGGCCCGCTCCCAGCAGGCTGGTACTTGCTTGATTGGCCCAGTATCTAAAGGGCGAACCCGCAAATTCTCTTTGAATCGAAAGGCGGAGGTTGCACATCCATCTACTTATGTGTGAATGGGCCGTCTTGTCGGTTGGACTATAGTTGAGGTTTTCGCTGTCCTATAGAAATGCTGTAGGCGGTTGCGGTGTACGGTATATCAACTGCCACCATATGCCCGCTATGCCTAAGTTCCCCGAGTATATTTCCAGGGCGTTCTACGTTCATTGACCAGCCGAGATTTTCCCAGCAGACATGATCCCGCTCCCAACTTCGTCAAGAGTCGGTCTTTGTCCAACCCTTGAATGGGCAAAGTGAAGAAGGTTCTGCGCACGGCGTGGATGAGGAAGTTGCTGGCGATTCTTATCCGATGCTGACAGGTCGGACTCCTGGGGCGGATGGAGGCGTACTGTGACTAAATCCCAAGGCATTTGCTTTTCCTCCGCATGTTCTTAGAATGTAACCGTACATGAAGAAGTTGTTTGTTTCTCAAAGCTTGGTGGAGGTTGAATCGCTCAAGGAGATCCTGGAGAACGATGGCATTGCTTGCATGGTCAAGAATCAACGGGCATCTAGCCTTGCAGGAGAAGTGCCTTTCGCGGAAGTGTTTCCAGAGCTGTGGGTGATCAATGACGAAGATGTGCCTCAAGCAAGGAATCTGATGGAAGAGCGGGCAGCTGCCAAAGATGCAGATGGCTCTGTGTGGAAATGTGTTGGATGTGGAGAGTAGCATGTTGGCACATTTTCAGCATGTTGGAAATGTGGAAGAGAACGGGAGGTCGGTTCGGAAGTTTCTCAGGTGGCCGTTCAGTCCAAGATTGCCGAGGGGCGGGAACCACCGTTGTCGGATTTTGTGAAGGGCTTGGCCCTCGGTGTCATTGTTGTGCTCCTCGTGGTCACGATACGACATTACCAGTCGCTCCATTCTTATCGTGACGACCGAAATGGAGATGGCAAGGCAGATGTTATGTCTATTTATGACGATAATAAAATAGTGGGCGAAAAGTATGACAACGACTTTGATGGGTATTTTGAAACGTCCTACACATTCGGGAGAAACGGCTATTTGCTCAAAGCGACCATTGATCGCTCAGGAAAAGGCAAGCCGGATATTATCCAGCACTATACGTTAGGGCGGATCGATACGGTGGAATTCTATGATTTAGCCACAGGACGACTCATGAAACGGGCAACCTATAAGTTAGACATGAAGACGAAGGAGGAACTCGATCAGGACGGCGACGGTGTATTTGAACGGGTGATTCAATTCGATAAGTACGAAAACCCACTTCCCTAGTTCCTTACATAGATCTGGAAGAGGAGCGTGAGAGAGCACTCATGTGCTCGCTCCTTATCCTGTAATGATGACAAGGCCGCCGGCTGGCTCGCTCACACGAATCGTCCGCGTTCGGCTGGAGTTGGCACGCGGCAGGTGTTGGATTTGCCCATCCACTCATATCGATGGCGCGCGATGTAATCGTAGAGAGTGTCACGAAGGGGGCGGGGAATGACGATGCCGAGGTAGAAGAACGGCCAGAAGCCGGACAACTGTTTCACGATTCTCAGGGCTGCTGCGGATTTGGTGTACACGTGACCCTGCTCCAATAGCAGGAAGGTCGAAAAGTCTTCGGCAGGGAGATGGAGTTCTTTGAGAATCTGTTGTGCTGGTTCGGACTGAAGCGTGCCGAACTTGAACCTTCCCCGGGGGTCATGATCGATTGTGAACGTGACCCAGGCGTTGCACCAATTACAGATCCCGTCGAAGACGATGACCCGCTCGTGCTTGGCCCACTCATGCATGCGTGAGGCTCTTTGTCGAAGCTAGATCGTATCCCCTGAAGGCCCGAACCGCCCGGTGTCTCCCAACGGTCGTTCGACCCGGAGATTGTCTGCATGGCTGGAACTGATATCGAGCTCTTCTGCCGGAGGTGTCCAGCCGAGCTTCTCCAGGGTTTCCAGCGCGATCAGCCTGAGCGCGTCCTTGGCGGTGAGCCGGACGGATGCGTAGGAGAGCACCCGTTCTTGCTCTGCTTCCACTTCGGATGCTTTGGGGTCATAGAGGAAGGCGATCAAGGGTTCGATAGCCGTGTCGCCGATGACTGCCAGCGCCGCTGCGGCTTTTTCCCGCAGTACGCCGTCCTTGAGTAACACGATCAAATCGGGAATGACGCGGGGATCGCGGAATTGGCCAAGCGCCGTGGCGGCGGCCTCCTTGATGAAGGCATCTTCACTCACGATGCAGCCGGGAGTCGGCGAGCCTTCCTGTTTGATCCCTTTTCCTTTCAGTGCATCCAAGACTGCCGGGAGGGCGCGCGGATCACCGATCATGCCGAGTGACGCGATGGCATGCCGCTTGACCGCTCCGTCCTTCATCGCCTCGATCAGCGCCTCAATCGCGCGCGGATCGCCGATCATGCCCAGTGCGATGGTGGCGTCCTCCCGCACGGCCCGATCCGGATCTTTCAAGGCGGCAATCAAAGCATCGACCACTTTTGCATCGCGCACCCAGGTTCGCCCGATCTGATAGTCGGTCGTCATGCCGCCCAACGCGCGGGCCGCATGGCAGCGGACGACGAAATCCTTGTCTTTGAGGTTTCCAATGAGCGGATCGACCGAGGGCTGCCCGATATAGACCAACGCCGTACCCGCTGTTTCACGCACGATCTTGGAGGAGTCTCGAAAGAGCTTGATCAAGGTTGGGACTGCTTTGGCATCCCCGATCTTGCCGAGCGCCTCCGCTGCCGCGCTCTTGACGGCTCCGTCGCGGTCCCGGCAGGCAGCGATCAACGCATCGACGGCTATCGGATTCTTGATCCCGCCCGCAGCCTTGGCGGCGTGTTCGCGCACGCGCCACCGTTCATCTTTCAAAGCACTGATCAGACGGTCTATGACCACCGGTCCCATTGTGGCCGTCGCATCGACGATTTGGTTCCGGACTTCCATGATGGGGTCGTTAAACAGGCCGATGAGGGCTTCGGTGGCTTTAGGTCCGCCGATTTTGGCCGCTCCGCATCCGGCGTAGGCGCGCACGGACCAGAAATCGTCGCCGCAGGCGCGGATCAACGCATCCAATGTCGAGGGCTCTGCTCGTTCGGCCAGTGCCTTCGCGGCTTCTTCGCGTGTGGCGTCATCCACATCCTCCAGCGCGTCCAGTAGATCTTCAAGTGTCTGTGTCATGGTGATGGTTTCTGGTTGTAGTAATCGTCCCGTTCACCGCTGTGAGGGTACATGCGTTTGCACCGCACGATCAGCGTTTGGGTGCCGCGTCCTTCGATACATTGATCGAGCGATGCGGCAAAATCGAGTGTGCCGTCGAGCGTCACGGCGAATGGGAAATCAAACGTAAAGCTGATGAATTTGTACTTGCCGGGTTTCAATGCGAGTGCTCGCAGTTCAGAAGTCTTTGGTGCGTCGAGCGATTCAGGATCGGAGGCCCAAATGGATGGAGTCACGCCCGGCACTTGCCACCAGGAGGGCGGAACCAGCTTCGTCGCATCGATAGTAATGGTGTGCTCTTTAAGATGGGCCTGGGGTGGCCCGCTTGCCCATCCTGTCCCAATCGGGGTGATGGCCAGCAGTCCCAGGAGCAATCCACAGCACAGGACAGTTCGGCGGCGTATGGACAATGGATGAATCATGATCGTTACGGTTTCTTGGCGGACGATCCGGTTGAGGAGGCCGCTGCGGGCTGGAAGATTTCTTCGACGGCCGTACTGTCCCATTCGGTATGGGTGTCCAGTCCAAGTATGCGCATCACCGTTGCGCCGGTGTCGATAATCGAGACAGGCCGGCGAATGACTTGCCCCGGCTTGATTCCAACGCCGGATACGATCCAGGGGACCACCGGTGAATCAGCGGCCGAAGCGTCGGCTCCCAGGTCGATCCCTTTTCCGCTGAGGGCCGTGACCATGACCGTCGTCCGGTTCGTCAGCGCATAGTATTTGAATACATCCAGCACCGACTGTATGGCCGTATCGACCGTCCGTAGCGCCTCGCGGTATTCTTTGGAGTTCCAGCCATGCGCAACTCCCGCTCGACCGGCCTCCGGAAGATGGACGACCAACAGATGTGGCAGGGCGAGAATCGCATGCCCGTACCCGTGGCCGCTCGTCGCTTTCTGAAAATACTGTTGAATGTAGGAGACGATCTTGGCCGTACCGCACTCAGGTCGCAAGGCCCCGCAGAGCTGATAATCGGTGTAGGGTTCTGGCCTCGCCAGCTGGTAGAGCGATTCGTCCATAAAAAAGATGGCGCTGTCCCGGCCTCCGCTCAAGTCGAGGTAGTCGAACAGACTGGGTGCACGGGAGTAGCCCCGGCTGATTTCAAAGAAGTTCCACGTAATACCATGCTTCTCGACCGGAAGGCCGGTGAGCAACGACGCCATCGTCGGGAGCCGGAGAGCCGGCTTCACGCCGGTTGCAGACCATGTGGCCGCTCCGTTTTTCACCAGCTTGCTCAGGCTCGGCATGGTTCCGGCCTTGAGCGAGTCCTGGTCGAAACCTTCTAAAACAAAGAGGATGACATGTTCTGTGGGCGATGCGGATATGGTGGCGTCCCCAACGGGATTCGGCGCTGCGTACGCAGGGAATCCAGCAGTCATTTCAAGGAATACCACCATGAAACCGACACAGTATGAAGCAAGATATCGGAGGGCGTTTACCATAGGACGTTCACGCGGGATGTTCCTCAAGATTAACCAGACACGTCCGGTACCCTAGCACGCGAATTTTCTGGAAGGCAAGATGGTTGGGGATCAGCGGTGTCGCTGGCGAAACGGGGGAGCGGGTGGTATGGTGAAATTCATCAGGATGCTGAAAATGTCCGCCAGCGTCGTTCTCGCATCGCTCCGAGGCTCAACATCATGAGCCCAGCGGAGGTAAGGACCTATCCGCTCGCATCTGATCGAAGCGAGCGGTTCAAGCGAAGCTTGGTATGTACCTCCTCGCCTCTTCGCTCGC
>JABMDH010000016.1:10001-11664 GCA_015904075.1 Nitrospira sp. | reverse complement strand
GCTCCGTTTTTCACCAGTTTGCTCAGGCTCGGCATGGTCCCGGCCTTGAGCGAGTCCTGGTCGAAGCCTTCTAAAACGAAGAGGATGACATGCTCCGTGGGCGATGCGGATATAGTGGCGTCCCCGACGGGATTCGGCGCTGCGTATGCAGGGAGTCCAGCGGTCATTTCAAGGAATACCACGATGAGACCGACACAGTATGAAGCAAGATATCGGAGGGCGCTTACCATAGGACTTTCACGCGGGATGTTCCTCAAGATGAACCAGACACGTCCGGTACCCTAGCACGCGAATTTTCTGGAAGGCAAGATGGTTGGGAATCAGTTGTGTCGCTGGCGAAACGGGGTAGCGGGTGGTATGGTGAATTTGAGCAGGATGCTGAAAAAGTCCGCCAGCGGAGTCTTAGTGCGTCGGTCCTCTTCAAGAGGGGAGTGAAGGCGATGCCGGATCGGTCAGATCAACAGCCGGTGACTCCGCAGCCACAGCGTCTTCCTGCCCATCTCCGTATTCTCCTCATTCTTATCGCCATCTGCGTGGGTACGGCTCCTGCCTGGGCTGACGTCAGGACGGTCAGCGCAGAGGGGGAACATCGGATGGGAGACCGCGATACACGCGAAGATGCGGTCCGGCTCGCCACTGAATCGGCCAAACGGAATGCGCTCGAACAGGTGGCCACGTATCTGGAAAGTGTCACGGTGGTGGATGGCATGAACATCACCAAGGACGAGATCCGTACCTACACGGCCGGTCTGGTGATTGTCCTCGATCAGCGTATTGAGACCACGCTTGATGGTGACACCATCGTTGTGACGGTCAAACTTCTGGCACAGATCGATACGAAAGAAGCGGCACAAGCGATTGCGGCGTTGCGGGAAAGTGAAGATGCTCGTGTGGAACTGGCGGCGTTGAAATCGGAGAACGAGCAACTGCAACAGGAACTTGATGCGGCGAATCAGGCCTTGGGCAAGGCCTCGACGTCGGAGCAAATGCAGGAGGCGGCACAACGGCGGCAGGATCTTCTCAATCGTGTGCAGTCGAACGCAATGATTTCCCAGGTCTGGATGGACTGGGTGTTGGTGTCGCCGGTCGGGTATTCCCATTCATGGATGAGCTCGCCGCAGGCGCTGACTCTGTTAGCGAGTGCCCACGCGCTGTATCCGGCCAGCCCGCCTGTGGTTGTGGCGCAACGGGTGATTGCCGGCGGACAACCGCTGACGCCTCCATCGCCCCCGCAGCCGCCTGCGCCGGGCCGCGCACCTTTCCGAATGCCGACGTACGAAGTTGTTTCTGCGCCAGGCTCGTCCGACGCTCCCCGCACATTGAACGAGATTACGCACCGAACGCCGACAAGACCAGCCCGCATCGGGAATGAGACCTCTGCGGAACAGGGGCAGGGTGCGCGCCAGTTCACGGATGCTCCTCGGCCGAATCTTTTTCTTGCGCCCTCGGCCGGACAATCAATGGCTCCGTCACGATCGATGCCGCGCGTACAACAGTTCTCTGAGCAGCAGGGTCGATTTGGGCAAGCGCCTGGCTCTAATGGACATCCACCGGCGCCAAGGTTTTCGCCGCGAGAGGGTTTTGAAAACCATGCGCCTGCGACCCGGCAGTTCAATCCAGGTCGTGCTCCAATGATGCCACAGGCACCGCGTGTGCCTTCCCA
>JABMDH010000016.1:8378-9901 GCA_015904075.1 Nitrospira sp. | reverse complement strand
GATGCAGGAAACTTTACGAACAGTTATGTGGCGCTGTATCAGCACGCCATCAACCAGCGCATAGCTTCCCCCCTCATCTGCCGCCGCATCCTCTGGTCCTCTGAACATCATCACCTGGGGCGCGCCATCGGGGCCGTTCGCCTGCTTGATGCCTTGCACACCCTCTGTAATAGCCAGAAATTCGGCAGGGGAGAGCGAATTCTAGTGCAGGCCCACGGGCAGGCAGGGCTTGTCCTGGCGTTGGCCTCGAATCTACTCTGTCCCAGTCCAATCACGGGACGGTCCAAGCTACTGGGTATTCTTGCCGCCTATGCCGAACAGAACGACCAGACTGAGTTGGCTGCGATGGCTCGGCGCATTGAACCCCTGCTCTCGACGCAGTCGTTGCTGAACGGCGTGACGCTCGATGTCGTGACGATGGGGACGCCGGTGCGGTATGGATGGGACCCGTCAGGATTGGGAAAGATCCTACACATCGTAAACCATCGGAATCTTCGCACCGACGGCAAGACGTGGCTCGCGAAGATGGAGCTGCCGCAAATTACAATGGAAATGCCGATTGCTTGGGGCGGCGATTACGTCCAGGAGCTTGCCGTGGCCGGCAGCGACGCGATGCCGACGACCGAGGCAGCCAAGGTGGTGAACAAAGCTCTGTGGGAGATAGTTGAGCCGTACGATGGTTTTGAGCGTTGGCTGGAATGCGCCAGGCGAGCGGTACGGTTTCCCAGCGAGGGACGATGCCTGCTGGTCGACTACAAGGACTGCACCGGTTCAACGAACGCTCGCGACCACTACTACGGTCATGCGGCCTATACACGCTCGAATGCGATGCTGTTCAACACGACGGAAGTCGCCCGCTGCCTGTATTCTGCATAGTGGCCTTCTTGGAGAGGAAAGCGGATCAGACAAGTGGCTTGTTTCGTCCGCAATTCCAGCAGGTTCCAAACTGACTCTCATGACGCTCGCCGCATCCGGCGCATGTCCAGGTGTCGTGGCCTGATGGCAGTAACACCAGCCCCTCTTCAAGTACTCGCTGCGCCCGATCGTAATCCTCGTGTTGGATCACCCACAGTTCGGGGAATGTCTCGGTAAAAGGAATCTCTCCGGCAAGGCCTGATATGCGCTGATTCTTGATCGTGCAACGAATGCCGGCCTGCTCCAGCCACTCCTTGCGCATTTCGACTTCGAACAAGTGTTGAGACACGAAGACCTGTTTCATTGATGAGTGGATCCTAGTCTCAGCCGTGTAAAATATTCTCCCATTCCAGGTTCCCCAGGCGCCAACATCCACGCGGCAGCCACGTTGGCAAGAGGAAAATCATAGGATATGGCAAGTAGGAGCTCCGGATTGCGCACCCTCACTAAGCTCTGGGGTATGCGTTCATAGCACATCTGAAGACTACCGGTCATGGTGAGAAAATGGCTCCTGTGTGGGTTCAAGATGCTAGTGCAACACCAGTATCCTGGGGACTCCAGGAACCAAGGAGTTGCACATGGCTACGTATCGACGATTGACCCTCATG
>JABMDH010000016.1:0-8278 GCA_015904075.1 Nitrospira sp. | reverse complement strand
CCGGCTTGAGGCCGAGCTTCTCGAAGAGCACCACAGCCAGCTGTTTCGGGGAATTGATGTTGAACTCGCCGCCCGCCAGGCCGGCGATGGTTTCCATCATCTTGTCCAGTTCATGTTCCAACTCTTTGCTCAGTTGGTGCAGGCCCTCGACATCCAGCAAGAATCCGTTCCGTTCGATCTCAGCCAGCACCGGGACGAGCGGCATTTCGACATCCTGAAACAGCGTCAGGCTGCCCTGTTCCGTCAGGCGTGTCAGCATGATCGGTGCGATGCCGGCGATGATCCGTGCCGCTTCCGTGGCTTGCTCGCGAGACCCGGTGTCTTCATCGAACAAGGACTTCGGCGCCTTTGTCTGTTCTTCCTGCCCTCCCAATCGTTGCCCCAACATCTCCAGAGCCAGCGTGTCCAATTGATGGTCTCGCCGATTGGGGTTCAGCAGATAGTCCGCCACCATTGTGTCGAAATAGGGGCCGGCCAGGGTCACGCCGATGCGATGAAAGGCCAATAAGACAGCTTTCAAGTCGTGCACGGCCTTGGTCCTGGTCGTGTCATGCAGGAGCGTGGTGATGGGCCTCATGTATTCATGCACGTCGAGGGGGATGTAGGCGGTCTTGTCTCCCGACGACAGCGCGATCCCATGAACGTCCATTGTGATGCCGGCCCCTCCGGAGCGCAGGCATTCCACGGCTAGTGTCCCATGTGCCGGAAGAGAGTCGACAAAGGCCTGCGCTGCCCGCGTGCTCTCAATTATCGCAGCTACGGCCTGCTTCGCCTTCGGCGGTTCGTTCGAGGTCTGGAAGGATTTGAGCAACGAGGTGAATTCCAATTCGCGGAGCAGGTCACTCAGCTGCTCCATCTGCGGCGGCTTGATCTGAAATGCCACTGGGTCAAAGTCTACCGGACTTTCCATCTCAATCGTCGCGAGCCGGCGGCTCATTCGCGCATTCTCGGCTTGCTCGACCAGCAGCGCTTGGATTCTGGCCGGGGTCACCTCACCGACCCGATTCAAGAGCTCCTCGATCGTGCCGAACTGGGCGATCAGTTTCATCGCGGTCTTTTCGCCGATGCCCTTCACGCCGGGAATGTTATCGCTCGCGTCACCCATCAAGCCCATGATTTCGACGACCCGCGCCGGCTCTACCCCGAACCGTTCACGGCATTCTGCTTCACCGGACCACTTGTCTTTGACCGGGTCGTAGATGCGGACGTGCGGGGTGAGGAGCTGGAACATGTCTTTGTCGCCGGTGACGATCACGATGTCGTAGCCCGCCTGCTCGGCCTTGCGTGCTAACGTGCCGATGAGATCATCTGCTTCATAGCCGGCCTGACGCAGCCCGGGAATTGCCAGCGCGTCGACGATGCGATGGATGTAGGGAATCTGCGACTTCATGCCGTCCGGCATGGGCGGGCGCTGGGCCTTATAGTCTTTGAACTCCTCATGCCGCATCGTCGGCCCCTTTTCATCGAAGGCCACGGCGATTCCGTCCGGATGCCGTTCGCGGATGATCTTCAGCAGCGTTGTGGTGAAGCCATAGACGGCGTTGGTTTGCAGGCCCTTGGAATTGTTCAGGGCAGGGAGGGCAAAGAACGCGCGATAGATGTAGGCGCTACCGTCGATGAGGTAGAGGGTTTTGCGTTGTTCCTTCGAGTCAGACATATGCATAGCCTACAGCGTTCAGCTATCAGCGGTCAGCAAGGGATTTCGGTTTCTCCTGACGGCTGATGGCCGAACGCTGACGGCTCTCGCATCATGCATCCGGTGCAATAATCAATGGCGGTTTGCCGAACTTCTCGCGCATGCCGTTGATGGCGTTCAAGACTGCCGGCTGGCCAATCAGCTTGGCTTCGACTTTGCGCTTGCCGGGGAAGTCCAACATGGAGATTCCAATCAGCATGGTCAGAATTCCCTGACCCGGCAGAAACAACATCAAAAATCCGGCGAAGAGGAAAATCGCCCCGACCACATTCTTGACGAGATGGCCCAGGACTCGGAGGACCGGATGATGATCCTCCATCCAGGGGCGGGGAACCCTGATATCGAAAAAGTCAGCCGGCAGCCGTACGAGGATGAATGGAATGGCGATTAAGGAGCCGACGAAGAAGACAATGGAGAGGACGGTCAGCGCCACCAGTGTTTCGGTCGAGACATACTGTTGAACCGTTGAGAGAAGTCCGTCCATCGCCGGGCATCCTAACATGCCCCCTGCCACCCCTCAAGGCGAAGGAGCGACTGTCTCTGTTTACGCGGCGGCATGTGGTGGCTATAATCGCTCTGGATGGAGCCTATGGATGGATGTTCTCCGGCGGCATTGGACGGTCTTGGGGATGGTTCTGATTATGGCCGGATCTCTCTCTGCCGGTTCACTTGTCCAGGCGGAGGAGCGGGACATCGGTTCAGGCGACGCGCTCCGGATCGAGATCACCAAGAGAGGGCTTGGGAAACAGGTTGTGATCTCACAGGGCGTCAAAGAGTGGTTCATGCTGATCGATGTCACACCGGAGAACGCAGTCGTCATTCGGCAAGAGAAAGACCGCGAGCGTTATCTGGTTGATGAAAGTGAGACGCACGATCGCCCGATGACGCCCGGCGAAGTGGATGCTGCGATTGCCGATTATGTGAACAGCGTGAAGACGCGTACAAGAAAGCCGTAACTCTATGTCACAGCCGCCCAAATTCGTCATCTTTGCCCATAACGCGACCTACGATAAACTTCATCAAGTCGCCACGATCGGCATGACTGCGGCGGCGATGGGGAAGGATGTAATCGTGGTGTTGCTGTTTTGGACCATCAAGAAGTTGGCAGAAGGCAAAATCGATGAGATCGATTTCCCGCCGGAATATGCAGAGTCTGCGGGAGAGGTCGCGCGGCTTTTGAAAGAGAAGAAAGTGCCGAAGATTTCAGAGATGTTTCAGGACGCCAGACATGTCGGGAAATTTCGGTTGATTGCCTGCAGCGCCGGTCTGGAATACATGGGTGTGGATGGTCAGGCGGTTGAGAAAAGCGTCGACGAGGTGTTGGGGCTTCCGGCTATCCTCAAGCTGACGGAAGTGGCCGAAACCAAGCTGTTCATCTGAGCGGTCTATCTCGTCTGTCTCGTCATTCTGGTCTGTCTTGTCTTGAAATGATCTGGGTTGCAGATCAAACAGACTAGATAGACAAGAAAGACCAGACAGACCCGCTATCGTGACTTCTTCACTCCCACCCGATCACAATATGCCGTCAGCTTGCAGATGCCGCAGAACGGCGATACCGGCTGGCAGAGGTTTTGACCAAAGGGCACGAGCAGATCGTTAAATGTGATCCAGTATTGTTTGGGTAGTTTCTTGCGGAGGGCCTCTTCGCTCTCTTCCGGTGTGTCCGTTTTGATATAGCCCCATCGGTTGCTGATCCGATGGACGTGGATATCGACACAGATGCCGGGTTTGCCGAATCCCACTGTCACCACGAGATTCGCCGTCTTCCGTCCGACTCCAGGCAAGGTGACTAACTCGTCAATTGAGTCGGGGACATTCCCGCCATAGTGATCGAGCAAGCGGCGGCAAATGCCATGAATCGATTTGGCTTTTGTCCGATAGAATCCGACCGGATAGATGGCCTGTTCAATCTTCTTGAGCGGCAGTTTCAGCATTTCTGCCGGGGTCTGTGCCAGCGCAAAGAGCCGGTCGCTGGCCTCGCCGGTGGTTTTATCTTTTGTCCGCAGACTTAAGAGGCAGGAAATCAGGATGAGGAACGGATTGCGGTCGGAGTTCCGAGCAACGATGCCGAGGACCGGCTCTTGCCATTGCCCGATCTCCCGTTGAAGAATTCTGATCGCAGCGTGGATGTGGTCCCGGCGCATCGGGTTTGGACGAAACGGGTCTACGACTGACGAGGGGAGCGGGGGCGTAACGTGGATATAGATAGTGCCGTAGACTATTCAGGCTTCCGCTTCGAGAGCCACTTCTGGCGTCGCCGTTGTGCTTCGCGTTGCTTTGCCTTTTTCCTGACACTGGGCTTTTCATAGAAGCGGCGTCGCTTGAGTTCACGGAACAGCCCCTCACCTGCCAGCTTTTTCTTGGCGACCTTGAGAGCTTTTTCAACGTTGTTATTGAAGACTTTAATTTCCATCCGGTCCGACTTTTCGCTTTCTCAGGCTTGTGCCTGTTCCTATCCATTGCCCTACGATTTCGGCGACGGAGTGTAGCATAGCCCCTTCAGTTCCTCAAGACTTTGCTCAACTATTCTGATTCTTTGAGCCATTGAGTCTATAAGTAATTGATTATATTGTAGTTTTACATTTTCTCTGGTGGTATGTAGTCCTGCTTGTGCTGCTGCGCACGCCATCATTATGCCAACAGTGAGATCCGACCGGAGGGGAGACTGTGCTAAGGCCAGACAGGAATGAATCGATCGTCCAACTTCACAGGCCAGCTCGGCAATTTCCAGTGGGACTTCTGTTGCCTGATGAAGTGCGGTTGAAATAGAGGCCGGCCGGTCCGGCTGTTGTTTGGGGATCCTGTAGGCGTTCAACAGCCTGGTATAGGCATCCACATCTTCCCGGACAAGTTGGCGAAGCCGGTGGGTCATTTGAACAAGACTTCGTTCCGTATCTGCGTGATGGATGAGTCGCGCCCCCATTGTTGCCAATGCCGCTGCGAGGGCACCGACAAGTGCCGCCACGCTTCCCCCGGCCGGTGCCGG
The DNA here is from genome assembly GCA_015904075.1 of Nitrospira sp. The sequence goes on along the minus strand of JABMDH010000016.1, from coordinate 3,596 downwards.
TTGGGCAGTGGCGACGGCATTCAGAAAGTCTGAAAGGGACGGGTCCTGCTCCTTCTTGGCCGACATGGCTTCTGCTATTCTCGTTTCCAGGACTTGCGCCCAAGCCGACGAGTTCACTCCCGGCGACCACCACCCCGTGCTCCGAGGCATTGCTTGTCACGGCCTGCAAGGCGGTATGCATCGAAGTCACTCGATAATCAGTCAGATTCATGGCCACTTGCACGATGCCCCGGCTGGCCAATCTGACGCCGATAGCTTTCAGGCAAGGCAGCCCTCCGTTCGATTGTCGGATGGATCGCGCGATAGTTTTAGCAATCGACAGATCTGCTGTCTTGAGATTGGCATTGAAGGCGATAAGGGGTGGACGCGCGCCGATCACGACGGCTCCCGCAGTCTTGTGCAGATGAGGCGGGCCAAAATCAGGAAGCCAGGCCGGATCGCAATCCATTCGCGATGCCAGCCCGTGCACCCCACCCAGGCGAATGGACTCCAACTGCTTGCGGGCAGAGCTGGATGCCGCCTGTTCATACAGGAAAACCGGAATGCCAAGGCCTGTTCCGACTTGCTGCCCGACGGTACGGGCCAGGCGAATACATTCCTCCATGCCGACATCGTGAATTGGCACAAAGGGCACCACGTCTGTTGCGCCGATGCGTGGATGGACGCCGTCGTGCTGATCTATGTTGATCAATTTAGTTGCAACGGTGATGGCGCGGAGGGCCGCTTCGCCGACTGCATCGGGCAGTCCGGCAAAGGTCAGCACCGATCGATGGTGATCGGCATCCATCGTGTGGTGGAGAAGCCAGACACCGGGTACGGCAGTGACTGCCTCAATCAAGGCGTGAATGACGGCGGGATCCCGGCCTTCGCTGAAGTTCGGGACACATTCGATGAATGGCTGCATCGTCATAGTCTAGCCCGCATTATTTATGACGGTTCCTGACGAAACCGCCAAGACGTCATGCGAGACGGGCACGCGGAGTCCCGAGAGACCGAAGCATACTTGAAACAGTATGTCGAGGTCACGAAGGGCGAGTCTACCCGCTGGCCACGCGAAGCGTGCGGCCACGCTTGTCGCAGCAGCGTATCGGCGGTTGCAATAGAAGCGTTCATGAATAATGTGGGCTCAATGAAACGAAAAAGCCGAAGGGAGCGGTAGTTCCCCCCCCGGCTTTTTCTCATGCACACGATCGGGCTGGTTTCGCAGTCGTTACTTGGTCTTCTTCACGAACGCCTTGTAAATTCGCCCTGACTTCGCCTGCTCTTCTTCCATCCCCACCATCTGATGGCCGGTGGTTTCGCACCAAGCCGGCATGTCTTTCTTGATGCCTTCGTCGTCGGAGACGACTTCGAGTATCTGTCCCAACGTCAGTTCTTTGATTTTCTTCGACGTGAGGATAATCGGCATGGGGCAGAAGTAGCCCAGGGTATCGAGCTTGATGTCGGATTGCATCAGTATGACTCCCTGAAGGTTCAGGTTGAGGTTGGGAGGGGTATGGCTAACTTCTTAGCCTTGACCTCGACCTTAGCCTGCTTTTAGATAAAGAGGTTCACGCTGCCGTGCTTGGCTTCTGCCAGGTACGTCGTGACTCCGGCGAACTGATCGATGCCGTCGATCAACGTGTCCTTGGTGATCCCCATGAGGCCCATCGTGGTCGTACAGGCGATGAATCGCACGCCCAGATCCAGCGCGGTGTGCATCAATTCGGGGACGCCCGGCATGCGATTCTGCTTCATCACCTTCTGCATCATCGCAGTGCCCAGTCCGCCGAAATGAAATCGTGAGAGCGGCAGCGTCTCGGCGCCGCCTTTATTGAGCGCTCCGAACATCCGGCGGAGCCAATCCTTCGCTGAACTGGCAGCGCCCTTCTTGCGAATCGTATTCAGTCCCCAGAAGGTAAAGAACACGGTGACCTGCATACCCATCGCGGCCGCGCCGGTCGCGATGATGAAGGCCGCCATGGCCCGGTCCAGATCTCCGCTCAAGAGGACGATGGTCACTCGATCCGGTTTGGAAGCCTGGAGCTGCGCTAACGTCGTCGTCGGCTCTATTTGTGTGGCGATCATGGCGTGGCCTCGTTTCCCATTCACAGATTCAGCCCTGTCCGGACTTGTGAACAGAATAGTATGGGGTTCGTGAGGGTGTCAAGGAATGTGCCTGCGGCATCCGCGCTATCGTTGCTTGACCTTCCTTTATCCGGCCGCTATAGTCCCATTCGTAGGTGCGCCCCATCGTTCGGGCTTCCTTCCTCGTCCATGAACACACTGCTCACGCCTGATATTGTCTCCGCCAGAAGCGCGCCGCTTTTTGGATTCTGGTACCCGGCTGTGCCGAGCGATACCGTGCGGTCAGGTTCGATGAAAGCGCTGCAGATGTTGGGGCTTCCGATCGTGCTCTGTCGGGACCGGGAGGGACGGCTGGCAGCGATGCGCGATGTCTGCCCGCACCGTGGCATGCCGTTGTCATTCGGGCGATTTAACGGCGAGCGTATCGAATGTTCGTATCACGGGTGGCAGTTCGATATGAAGGGCCGCTGCCGCTGTATCCCTGCGCTGCCCGAAGGGACGTCCCTTCAGACCGACAAAGTCGGGATCGCCAGTTATCCGGCTGAAGAAGCCGATGGCATGATCTGGGTGTATCTTGCCGACGATCGTGGAGCCCCCGGTTCGTTGCCTCCGGTTCCGCGCATGCCGCTGCCATCGGAGCCGAAACAGTCGTTTCACATTTCGCTGATTTATACCTGTACGGCAGACGACGGCGTCATCGGCCTTATCGATCCGGTCCATGGCCCCTACGTGCATTCCTGGTGGCGCAGCGATGCGAGCATGCATGAAAAGACGAAGACCTTTGAGCCGATTCCCAATGGATTTCGGATGACGGCGCACCGGCCGGCCAAGAACAGCGGTCCGTTTCATTGGCTGGAGCGTGTCTACGGAGGGCCGTTGAGCACGACCATCGATTTTCTGCTCCCGAATCAGCGTGTCGAACTCATGGAGTGCGGGAGGGTATGGATGGCGAACCGGTTGATGGCCACGCCTATGTCCGATATGGAATGCCGCATTGATTTCTCCGCCTATTGGCACGGGCTGCATTGGCTTCCGTTCGGAAATTTGATTTTCCGTACGCTCACCAAGATGTTTCTGGGCCAGGATGAACGTGCCATGAAGCATCTCGCCGTGGGGCTTCGTCACAAACCATCGTCGATGTTTCTTGGCGATGCCGACATGCCGGCCAAGTGGTACTACAAACTGAAGGCCGCTCACCTCGCCTCAGTTCAGATGGGGCAGCCGATGGAACATCCCCTCAAAGAGCGGGTGACGCTACGGTGGAGAAGCTGACAGCTTGCTAGCGTTCTGATTCGCGGAGGAGAATGAGACCCATCGCCCGACGGATCTGATCGCGCGTTCCCAATAAGACGATGATATCGCCGGGGAGAAGTGTGGTTTTCACAGAAGGATTGGATTCTGTGATCCCGCTTCTGGTCCACGCAATGATCGAGGTGCCGGTTCGGGGCCGCAGGGCCAGTTGATCGATGGTCTTCCCGGCTGCCGGTGAATCCTCCTCGATCCGACAAGTCTCTACTTCCACATCGCTG
>JABMDH010000159.1 GCA_015904075.1 Nitrospira sp. | reverse complement strand
GCGCACGTCAGCAGGAACTCGTGAACCTGGTCCGCCCCCAATCCTTGCAATCGATCGGGTCCATCCTCTCCTCGGCGGAAGCGATCGCGAAGGCCGACCGTGCCCAGGACATGCTCGCCTGGCTGGCGCGCTGGATCCGAGATCTCGTCCTAGTTCAGATCGAAGGAGATCGCGACCAGATACTCAACCTCGACGATCTCACGACGCTGGAAACCTACGCGCGACAGGCCGACACCGATGCACTATTGAGCCTGCTCCGTGAGATTGAAATGACCGAGCAACGCGCCACGCGGCACCTCAATCTCCACATGGCACTCGAAACGATCTTGCTCCGCCTGCGCGACGCGGTGACCGCGTTGTCAGTCCCGCTATCAATCTAGCTTTCACCGTTTATGACCTGATATCTTTTGTCACCCACATGAGTACCCCGAACAGTTTTTACATCACGACGCCGATCTATTACGTGAACGACGTCCCGCATATCGGGCATGCCTATACCACCGTGGCTGCCGACATCCTCGCTCGATACTGGCGCCTGCGGGGGCGGGACGTCTTCTTTCTCACCGGGCTCGATGAACATGGACAAAAGGTTCAGCAGGCCGCAGCGAAAGCCGGCATCGACCCGCAAGTCCATTGCGACAAACTCGCACCCCAGTTTCAGGAGCTCTGGGAAAAACTAGACATCTCGAACGATGCCTTCATCAGAACGACCGATGCGCCGCACAAGTCAGTCGTTCAACGATACCTTCAAGAGCTATTTGATAAGCAGCTGATTTATAAGGATGACTATACGGGATGGTACTGCACGTTCGATGAGCGGTTCTGGACTGAAAAAGACGTCGGGAATGGCCTCTGCCCCGACTGCAAAAGACCCGTCGAACGCATCAGCGAGCATAACTATTTTTTCAAGATGGGACAGTATCAGGACCGCCTGATCGAGCATATCAGGCAACATCCGCACTTCATCCGCCCAGAATCCCGCCGCAACGAAGTACTGGGATTCTTGACCACGCAGAAGCTCGGCGACCTCTCGATCTCCAGGCCGAAGTCACGTCTCTCCTGGGGCATCGAACTCCCGTTCGACAAGGACTACGTCACCTACGTCTGGTTCGACGCGCTGGTGAATTATGTCTCGGCGTTGGAATATCTTCCGAAGAAGCCGTCGTTCGATCAATACTGGCCGGCCAGCGTCCATCTTGTCGGCAAGGACATCCTGACGACCCACGCCGTTTACTGGTCGACGATGCTGATGGCGCTGGACCTCCCCCTACCGGAGACGATCTTTGCGCATGGCTGGTGGACCGTCGATGGCGAAAAAATGTCCAAGAGCCGCGGCAATGTCGTGGACCCCAACAAGATGGTCGATGAATTTGGCACCGACGCCTTCCGCTACTTCCTCTTGCGTGAAGTGCCATTCGGGCAAGACGGCGACTTCTCCCAATCAGCCATGATCGCAAGGATCAACAGCGACTTAGCAAATGGCATTGGCAATCTCTTGAGCCGGACGCTGACAATGATCGAAAAGTACTGCGGCGGCCAAATACCAAAAAGAAGTGGCTCCGTAGATACGACGGGAAACGAGCTGGAAACCCAGGCCCGCAATGCTTCCGAAGCGATCCATGACGAGCTGAGCCAATTGCAATTCCACCGCGCATTGGAATTGATTTGGAGTTTAGTTCATCTTGCGGACGAGTATATTGAGGCCAAACAACCATGGAAACTGGCAAAGGATCCAGCCAATGCACTGCCCCTCGAAGGAGTCTTATACAACGTTGCCGAGGCTTTGCGTCACGTCACCCTGCATCTGTACCCATTTATGCCAAGTTCTGCTGAAGCCATGGCCAAACAACTTGGCCTTTCATGCGACTTCTCCAAACCACTGCCAGAGCATTCCTATGAGTGGGGCGCTTCACTAGCAGGGATCAAAACATGCAAAGGCCCAGGCCTCTTCCCGCGCATCGAATCAAAACCACAAGGAGCAAAGACCGTGAGCGAAACACCCGCGACCCCTCTGCCGACTCCCACCGCAGCAGCGCCAGCTACCCTACCGCCCTCTCAGACGCCCAGCGCCTCTAGCCCCGCGCCACAAGCCCCTTCTCCGGCGCAGATCACCATCGACGAGTTCATGAAGATTCAGCTGAAAACCGCGAAGGTCATCAGTGCGGAGCGCGTCCCGAAATCGGAGAAGCTCCTCAAATTGCAAGTCAGTCTTGG
>JABMDH010000158.1 GCA_015904075.1 Nitrospira sp. | reverse complement strand
TCGCGGGTTGATCTATGACCGGCATGGGGTGCTCTTGGCGAACAATGTGCCGAGTTTCAGCCTCTATGTCACGTTGGAAGATGTGAAGGATCGCGAGGTGTTGGTTGAACAGTTGGCCGATCTGCTTGGCCTGGACCCGGCGCTTATCCGTAAAAAGCTGGGGGGAAAGGGCGGCAAACTCTTGCCGCGTAAGATCAAGGATCGGATGACGCTCCGGGACGCGATGCTGGTGGAATCTCACCGCCTGGATCTTCCGGGTGTTATGGTGGAGGTTGAATCGCAACGCAACTATCCGGGCGGCGTGACGGCGGCTCATCTGTTGGGATATGTCGGGGAAATTTCGCCCGATCAATTGGAGAAGCCGGAATTTTCAGGCCTGCATCAAGGCAGCATCGTCGGCCAATATGGGGTTGAAAAATCATTCGATCGCCATGTGCGCGGCCAGGCCGGCCAGAAAAACATTGAAGTTGATGCGCTCGGACACGAAAAAAGAGCCGCTGTCGTCGAGAAGCCGCAGGCGGGAAACGATCTCTATCTGACGATTGATGTTCGGCTGCAGAAGGTGGCGGAGGAGTTACTCGGGGAGGAATATGGCGCCATTGTGGCGCTGGATCCGACCAACGGGGATATTCTTGCCATGGCCAGCCGTCCGGGGTTCGATCCGAACGTGCTCTCGCGTGAATTGACGCCCAAGCAGTGGGTGGAGATTGTACAGGATGAAGGACGTCCGCTGAACAATCGAGCGTCCCAAGGACAGTATCCTCCCGGTTCGACATTCAAGGTTCCGATGGCGGTGGCCGCGATAGAGACGAAAACGATGGCGCCGTCCAGCACGGTGTTCTGCAACGGGGGCTATCAGTTTGGAAAGCGGATCTATCACGATTGGAAAGCAAGTGGGCATGGGGCTGTCGATCTTCACACTGCGCTTGTGCATTCGTGCGACGTGTATTTTTACACGGTGGGCCAGCGCATGGGCATCGATGTCATGGCCGAGTTCGGCAAGGAATTCGGATTGGGGCAGGGAACGGGTGTGGAACTGCCGTCCGAGCGGGGCGGGATTATGCCTTCGACGGCATGGAAACAGAAGGCGAAAAACGAACCCTGGTTGCCGGGAGAAACGGTTTCGGCGGCGATCGGTCAAGGGTATGTGACGGTGACCCCGCTGCAAATGGCGAGTTTGATCGGCACGGTTGCGAATGACGGGGTCAATTACCGGCCCCGCCTGGTGCAGGCCGTGATGGATCGAGTCACCGGCAATCTGCAAGAATTGCCGGCGGTTCCGCGTGGGAAAATCAAAGCGAAGCCGGAGACGTTTCGCATTGTCAAAGAAGCTCTGGCCGATGTCGTGACGAAGGGAACGGCGACGAGAGCGAAGTCCTCTCTGGTCACAATCGGCGGAAAAACGGGGACGGCGCAGGTCGCGGCCCTGCGAACGGGGCCGCAGGAAAACATTCCCAAGAAATTCCGTGACCATGCCTGGTTTATCGCCTTTGCCCCGGTAGAGTCTCCAAAGATCGCAGTGGCTGTGCTGGCCGAGCACATGGGCCATGGAGGGTCCGCTGCGGCTCCTTTGGCGAAAGAAGTGATCGAGACGTATATGAAGCTGGCCCCGCAGGTGCCGATGGTGAGTTCGAATGCATCCAAAGCGGAACCGGTGCAGAGTTCGTTGGAACAGTCATGATTGATCGATTGACGGACTCACGCGGGTTCGACGGTTTTGACCTCCGCTACATGGGCCTGATCCTCGTCATCCTCGGGATCGGCGTGCTCTCCATTCATAGCGTCACCCACGATCAACAGGGCGGCATCGCGCCCTATTATGTCAAGCAATTGGTATGGATCGGCCTGGGCGCGGTAGCCTTCATCGTGATGTGGGCCTGGGACTATCACAGTATTGCGCGCCTGGCTTATCCGGCGTACGGGCTGGTGCTGCTGCTGCTGCTGTTCGTGCTGTTCGAGGGACGGGCGAGCAAGGGCGCACAGCGGTGGATTGCGCTGGGACCGTTCAGCCTCCAGCCGTCGGAGTTTGCCAAGCTTGTGCTCATCCTGGTGCTGGCGCATTACTATTCCAAGGCGCCCCGTGCAGGGTGGTTGCAGCGCGTCATTATGCCGGGTCTGTTGATGCTGCCGGGACTCGTGCTGATTCTGAAACAGCCAGATTTGGGAAGCGGGTTGAGCTTTGTCGCGGTCTATGCGGCGATGCTGTTGATGGTCGGAGTCCGGTCCCAAGCGCTGGGTGTCATTTTATTGTTCTCGATC
>JABMDH010000157.1 GCA_015904075.1 Nitrospira sp. | reverse complement strand
CGTGGCGAAGCGACAAGCCAGGCTCGCTCCGAACGGGACCGCCTGCTCAAGCAGATGCGAGAGATCCTCTCTAACCGCACCTACGTCACGAGCATCGTCAACGACCTCGTCGCAACCATCGGATAAGCACCATGACACGCATCGTCGGCATCGACCTCGGCACCACGAATTCGCTCGTGGCCTACATGAAAGAGGGACGCCCCTGTGTCATTCCAGGCCGTGCCGGCCGCACAATCCTGCCCTCCGTCGTGGCCATGACCGACAACGGCCTGATCGTCGGCGATCCCGCAAAGGAACACCTGATCCGCAGTCCTGAACGAACGGTCTACTCCGTCAAGCGATTTATGGGAAAGGCCCTTGCAGACGTGCAGGGCGAGCTGGCCTACTTTCCCTACGCACTCACCGAGCAAGGCGGCGTCATCCGCATCAAGCTCGGCGAGAAGTCCTATTCGCCCCCGCAAATTTCGGCGATGATTTTAAAAGAACTGAAACAGCGGGCCGAGGCGCACCTTGGCGAAAGCATCACGAAAGCCGTCATCACGGTTCCTGCCTACTTCAACGATAGCCAGCGGCAAGCCACGAAAGACGCCGGCATGATCGCAGGGCTGGAAGTCTTGCGGATTATCAACGAGCCGACCGCCGCCGCGCTCGCCTATGGGCTTCAAGAAAAAACCCAAGGCACCATCGCCGTCTACGACTTCGGCGGAGGCACCTTCGACATTTCCATCCTCAAGCTCAAAAACGGCATCTTCGAAGTGCTGGCCACCAACGGCGACACCCACCTGGGCGGAGACGATCTCGACCGCGAAATTGCCGACCTCTTCCTGGCAGACATTCGCCGCCAGCATGGAATCGATCTCAATGCCTACCCCGACCACATGCAAACGATCCGGCTCGAAGCGGAGCGGGTCAAGATTTGTCTGTCCGACGAACTGAAGACGCAGGTGTCGGTCGAACTTCCAGACAACAAGGGATATTTCACGCGAGAGCTGACGCGGGACCAACTCGAATCCCTGACCCTGGAGATCATCGAGCGGACCCTGACGCCCTGCCGGATGGCCTTGAAAGATGCGGGCCTGTCCCCCGACGCAATCGACGAAATCGTCCTGGTCGGTGGCTCCACCCGCATGCCGCTCGTGAGGCAGCGCGTTCGGGAACTATTCGGCAAGACCCCGCACTGCGAGATCAACCCTGACGAAGTCGTGGCCCTCGGCGCCGCCATACAAGCAAACATTCTCAGCGGCGGCACGACGGACATGCTGTTGCTCGACGTCACCCCTCTGTCCCTGGGCATCGAAACCATGGGCGGAGTGATGAGCAGTTTGATTCGCCGGAATACGACCATCCCGGCCAGTGCGAAGGAAATGTTCACCACCTACGTCGACGGCCAAACCGGCGTGGATATCCATATCCTCCAGGGCGAACGAGAGCTGGCGAAAGACAATCGCAGCCTGGCGAAATTCCGGCTGAAAGTTCCTCCGCTCCCGGCTGGCGTCCCGCGCATCGAAGTCACATTTCTCATCGATGCCAATGGGATCTTGAGCGTGAAAGCCAGCGACATGCGAACCGGACAGAGCCAGTCCATCGAAGTGAAACCGTCGTACGGTTTATCCGATCACGAAGTGGAGCAGATGATCGAGGATTCGTTCAAATTTGCGGTGGAGGACGTCAGCGCCCGCAAACTGATCGAAACGAGGCTCGACGCCGGCGCCTTGATCACGACAACAGAAAAGTCCCTGAGCGAAGGACGCCATCTTATCGCCCAAGACGATGTCACAGCCATTCGAGCAGCCCTGTCGGCCTTGGCCACCGCAAGGGACGGCACCGACCCTCGTGCCATCCGCGCGCGCATGGCCGACCTCGAACAGGCGGCGCAGCGCCTGACCGTCGCGATGCTGGACGAGTCGCTCAAACGAGGACTACAGGGGAAGAAGGTCTCCGAAATCACGTAACAGGCACGAGGCCAAAGGCACGAGGCCAGAAATTCATCCCTCTAGCCAAATGCCTCTTGCCTCTCGCCAGGAGAGGTTCATGGATCTGAAATGGAATAACACCGAAGATATCGCCATTCGCTTAGTCGAAGAGCACCCGGAGACGGACCCCCTCACCGTTCGCTTCACCGACCTGCACGCCTGGATCGTGGCGCTTCCGGATTTCAAGGACGACGTCAAAAAGTCGAACGAAAAGATTCTGGAAGCGATTCAAATGGCCTGGCACGAGGAATATCAGGACTCGAAATCCTAATCCGCTGAGCAACCCAGGAACGCTGCCGCCTGGCAGGATGCTCAAAAAGGCCGTCCAGCAAGGCCGCAGGCGAGTCGGAACCGGAGGCGTACCCTTCAGGGGTACGTTGAGGATTTCGGTGAGCCGAGAACGAAGCTGGCGGGCTTTTTCAGCATCCTGCTACAGCGTCCCCTCGGGAATTTGATCCAACTTATAAAAATCAATCGGATCCAGCCGGCGCTGAGCCGCTTGAGTCGGCTCGCTGCCCTTGGTAAAGAGTTCGACGATGCCGGCCTGGCCTTCCTGCTCCCCCTCAAGTAACCCAGTCGCCGGATCGACCTTGACGAACGTGACGCCTTCCGGAATGGTAAAAGCCATGACCGGCAGCGGCTTGAGCGCCTCTTTCATAAAGTTGACCCAAATGGGCAGCGCCGCATGCGCCCCCGATTCCGTCTCGCCGAGCGAACGACGATCGTCAAACCCGACGTAGATGCCTGCGACCAAATTCGGCGCACCGCCGATAAACCACGCATTGATAAACTCGTCTGTGGTTCCGGTTTTCCCCGCAATCGGCCGGCCGATAACTTTGGCCGCCTGACCGGTTCCCCGTTGAATCACGTCCTCCATCATATTCGTGATCAAGTACGCCGTTTCTTTGGAGATCACCTCCACGGCTTGCGGTTCCGCCGACTCAAGCACCACCCCCGCGTTGTCCTTCACGGACAGAATCCCGTACGGCTCCGCGCGGCTCCCCTGATTAAGCAATGCGCTATAGGCGGAGGTCAGCTCCATCAGCCCGACGGAGGAGGACCCCAGCCCCAGCGACAAATCTGCCGCCAGCGGACTGGTGATCCCAACCGTCTTTGCAAACTCGATGACATGCCTGACACCAACCTTATCCAGCAACCGGACCGTCGCCAGGTTGTGCGAGTGGGCCAGGGCATCCCGCAAACTCACCATGCCATGGACCTTCTTCCCGTAGTTCTCCGGCTTCCACGTTTTCTCGTCCTGCTCCTGCTCGTAGACAACCGGCGCGTCGAGGATCATCGAGGCAGGGCTCATCCCCTGATTCAAGGCTGTCGCATAAATGATCGGCTTGAACGCGGACCCCGGCTGCCGGTGAGCCTGCACGGCCCGATTATACTCGCTGCGACCGAAATCGTAGCCCCCGACCATGGCCCGGATGGCACCGTTGCCAGGCTCCAGCGCAATCAACCCTCCCTCGACGAGGGGAGTCTGCTCCAGCTGGACGTGAACGATGTCACGGTCCAGCTTCTTCACCATCATCTCGACGACATCGCCGGGCTTCAGCACCTGCTTGAGATTCGGATTGACGACGACATCTTTCGCAGTATCCGCCCCGGTCAGACGGCGCTTCGCCCATGCCATATCGTCAAAGGCGAGCCTGGCGACCGTCGTGCCGACCTGCACCAGATAGTGATCCTTCGCCACTTTGGTAACGATCCCCTCGCGATAGTCCTTTACCTTCAACACCTGGTCAGTCGTCGCTGAAACAGGAAGCGAAGACAGGGCGGTCGCATCGACCGTCCGGAGCGGACCGCGCCACCCCTGGCGCTTATCCAGCTCGCGCAAGCCGGCAAAGAAGGCCGTTTCGGCGGCCTTCTGCATCTCCAGATTCAATGTCGTAAAGACCTTGAGCCCGCCCTTGTACACCAAGGCCTCTCCGTACTTGGCGACCAGCAACTGCCGGACATACTCCACAAAGTAGGGCGCCGC
>JABMDH010000156.1 GCA_015904075.1 Nitrospira sp. | reverse complement strand
TCAGCACCTCTCTGTAGCAAGTTTCTGCGTGATCGAGCTCGCCGGATAGCGCGCAGACATTGCCCAGATTGCCGAGCGAATCGGAGAGGGCGCGCTGGTCTTTGGCGAGGCGATCGTCTGCGACTGCCTGTTCGTAAGCCGTTCTGGCCTGCGCCAGTTGGCCGCGGTGGAGAAAAATGCGCGCGCGATGTTTGTGGTCGTCCGACATTGGTTTGTGAGCCGTCGTTCGGCTCTCGTCCGAAGAAGGGCGCATATGGCGTATAGCCAATAGCGTATGGTCAGGAATGAAACGGGACGTCTTTGCTCCAGCTATCAGTCATGAGCCATAGGCTCTTACTTCCCAACGAAATACGCTTCACGAACCGCGCTTCACAAGATACAAGTTCGGTCAGTCGCCGCCCTTCGGCTCGTCCCGTCGAAACTCGACTTGAATTTCGTCCTCTTCGTCGAGTCCCAATCCTGTCCGGAACGATTCGTAGAGTTCGGTGACGTAGGCGATGTCTTGAGTATCCTTGGCTTCGCGCGAGACGAGATACGCTTCGCACAGTCTCATCCCGGTGTGAAAATGATGCGCAATGGTCTCTTCTGTCACTTGCTGCCAGGTGATGAAGATACAGAAGGCCTGGAAGGAGTGGGCCTTTGGGTAGCGAGTGGCGATGGACAGCAAGCCCTCATAGGCCTCGCGCGCCGTCGATCCGGCGTTGGAAGAAAAGGTGTCTTCAAGTTCTATGACTGTATTCCAGTCAGAGCCAAGCTCAGCCTCGGATCGTTGGAATGTATCTTGTGCGGCAAGGGCGGCGTCGAATTGCATGGTCCCTCTTTTGCTGTGCTGACTGCAGCATACGCGGGGGGAGAAAGGGAGGTCAATGCGCGCGTTTACTTTCCTTCTTGCGGCTCTGTAGACTGTGGCGGACATTACGATGGCTACAGAAATCCCCTTGTACCGCGAACCTGTCGAGACTACACCGACCGATCCCATCGATCGCGTGATCCGCTATCATGTCCAGACCAAGCACCATTTCAACCGTTATGCCCGCTCGCTCGGTTATCTGGATTGGGCGAACCAGCCTGATCCGTTCAGGCGATATGAGGGGACGATGCTTGTTCCGCTCCCGCTTCTGAAACCGGATGACGAGCCGGTTTCTCCGTCCTATGGCGCGATCTATATGCGAGGAGCTGTGGCATCCAAGCCGGTCACGTTACCCGCGCTCTCACGGTTTCTGGAATTTTCCCTCGCTCTGTCTGCATGGAAACAGGCAGGGGAGATGCTGTGGGCCCTGCGAAGCAACCCTTCGTCCGGCAATCTCCATCCGACGGAGGGCTATCTTGTTCTGCCTCAGATAGATGGACTCGATCTGAAGGCAGGCCTCTATCACTATGCGCCGAGGGAGCATGGGCTTGAGCTGCGGGCAGCGTTCGATGCCGATCAGATGACTCGTCTCCTTGCGCCATTTCCTCCTGGGGCATTCCTGTTTGGGCTGACTTCCGTCCATTGGCGGGAAGCCTGGAAATATGGCGAGCGAGCCTTTCGTTACTGCAATCACGATGTGGGCCATGCGATCGGCACAGCGCGAATTGCGGCTGCGACGTTGGGCTGGAATATGACGCTGCTGGATGGAGTCGCACAAGATACGGTTGCTGCTCTATTGGGGACCGATCGCGTGGAGGATTTTACCCAGGCTGAACGGGAACATCCTGACTGTCTCTGCATACTTTGGCTTGAGGCCGGAGGCGAGGGGCGAGAGGCGCGAAGTGCGAATGACGAGATTCCATTGTATGTCGATGCCGCGATAGTGAAAGCCCTTGCTGCCGGAACATGGCATGGCAAGGCTAATAAGTTAAGCGGTGAGCATGGGGTGCAGTGGGACATGATTGATGAGGTGGCGGAGGCAAGCTGGAAGCCTACGTCTGAAAAACAGTCAGTTGCCCTTCCACGGTTTCTCACGAATGACGCTTCACGATTCACGCTTCACGAGATCCCATTGGCGGGACAGCTCATTCGGCAACGCCGGAGCGCTGTTGCCTTTGACGGCAAGACGTCAATTGCATCCGCCACATTCTTTCGGATGTTGGGTCGCGTCATGCCCGCGGCGGAATTGCCGCAACTAGACCGGCCGATGCCCTGGGATGTCTTACCGTGGAAGCCCGCGATTCATCTCCTGCTGTTCGTGCATCGCGTGGATGGCTTGCCCCCGGGTCTCTATGCCTTGGTCCGCGATCGGGAGAAGTTGCCGTTACTTCAACAGTCGATGAACGAAGAGTTGGCCTGGACTCCGGTGCCGGACTGTCCGGACACCGTACCGCTTTATTGGCTGCTGGAGGGCGATGCGAGGAAGGCGGCGGTGCAAGTGAGCTGCCATCAGGATATTGCGGGAGACAGCGCTTTCTCGCTGGGAATGATTGCTGAGTTTGAAGATCGCTTGCGGGAGGGAGGGGCTTGGTGGTATCCACGCTTATTCTGGGAGGCGGGCCTGCTGGGGCAAGTGCTCTATCTTGAGGCGGAGGCGGCAGGGGTGCGAGGGACTGGGATCGGCTGTTTCTTTGACGATCCGGTCCATCAGCTCGTGGGGGTCAAGGGGCACTCCGTTCAGTCGCTCTATCATTTTACGGTCGGTGGACCGGTTGAGGATGGACGATTGATGACGCGGCCTCCGTACGGAACACGTGATGCGTGATCAGTGTCATATCGGGCTCGAGCAGAAGCCTCGCCACGCATCGCGCATCACTACTCACTGGTAGGAGCTTATGTTTAAAATCAAGAAAAAATCCGACAAGCCCAAGCCGACGATTCTCTATAACGTCATTGAAGATTACTCCGAGTTCGACGCACCAGGGAATGTGACCGCCTGTGCTATGACGCACGCGGAAGACCTTCCTGGGCATGCGAAGGTCTTGTCTGAAA
>JABMDH010000155.1 GCA_015904075.1 Nitrospira sp. | reverse complement strand
GACGCTGGGAAATGGCAGCCTATGACCGAGGGCTGCCGTCATACCTAGACAAGAGAGGGTAGGAAAACGGCCGGCTCACCCGGCCTCGCGGTAACCGCAGTCGTCGTTGCGGCATTGGACGCTCCGGCCTGCTTGCTTGCTGACCTTCTCGATCAGGAACGGCGCCTGGCAGGTCGGACAAATTTTCGGCACGGGACGGTCCCAGAGCGCATATTCGCATTTGGGGTAATTGCTGCAGGCGAAGAATGAACGCCCCTTCTTGGTCCGCTTCTGGACCAGATCGCCGCCGCAGTCAGGCTGCGGACATTTGACGCCCAAAGCCAGCGGCTTGGTCGTCTTGCACTGCGGATAGGCGGAACAAGCGATGAACTTGCCGAACCGCCCGGTCTTGACCACCATCGGGCTTGCGCACTTGTCGCACTTCTGATCGGTCGTGATCTCCAGCTTCGGCACGATCTTGATGGTGCCGTCCTCCAGCTTCTCAAAATTCTGGGTGTTCTTGCAGGGCGGATCGTCTTTGTATCCAGGGCAGGCCAGGAATTTCCCGTTGCGCCCCCACTTGATCTCCAGCATCTTCCCGCATTTCTCACAGGGAATGTCCGTGGGCGGCTCAACCGTATCTTTCGGTCCGGGAATGGTCTTGGCTCGCTCCAGCTCTTTGGTAAAGGGCGTGTAGAAATCGCGCACCGCCGTGACCCAGGGCTTGTTCCCCTCTTCCACTTCGTCGAGCTGCTCTTCGAGATGCGAGGTGAAATCGACGTTGATGAGCTCGGGAAATCCCTTCATCAAATAGTCATGAACGGTTTTGCCTGTCTCGGTCGGAACCAATCGCCCCTCGGTTTTCTCCACATACTTGCGGTCCTGGATCGTGGAGATAATCGCGGCGTAGGTCGACGGACGGCCGATTCCCTTTTCTTCCAACTCCTTGATCAACAGCGCTTCGTTGTACCGGGGCGGCGGCTGCGTGAAATGCTGCTTCGAGGTCAGGCCCATCACCGCCTGCCCCTCTTGCTCGACCAACCGCAGCTGTTCCCCTTCGGACAGCGGCGGCAGCAGGCGCTCATTGTCGTCCTCCGCTTCCTGATCGGCTTTCGGCTTCTGGGACGGCAGTTCCTTGTCGACGCCCTCCATATAGACGACGGTATGGCCCGGGAATTTCACAATCGTGCCGGTAGAGCGGAAGACGTACCGGTCCTTCGTGCCAACCGGCGTCGAGTCAATCCTCGTCACGTCCAGGATCGCCGGCACCATCTGGGAGGCGATGAACCGGTTCCAGATCAATTTATAGAGATTGTACTGGTCATGGTCCAAATACTGACGGATCGATTCAGGATCGCGCGCAGCCGACGTCGGTCTCACGGCCTCATGCGCCTCTTGCGCCGCCTTCTGTGTCTTGTAGACGTTCGGGGTCGCCGGGAGATACTCCACACCGAACCGGGACTGGATCAGCTCCCGCGCCTCGGTCATCGCCTCGTTCGAGATGCGGGGCGAGTCGGTTCTCATATAGGTGATGAGACCGGTCGCGCCCTCGGCGCCGATTTCGATGCCCTCGTAGAGCTGCTGCGCGAGCGTCATGGTTTTCTTGGGCGAGAAGTGCAGCTTGCGCGAAGCTTCCTGCTGCAGGCGGCTGGTGATGAACGGCGCAACGGGGTTTCGTTTCTTTTCCCGTCGCTCGACCGACTGCACGAC
>JABMDH010000154.1 GCA_015904075.1 Nitrospira sp. | reverse complement strand
TTCGCGATCGATCGGCCCCCTCCCCGACACCACCGGCTCCGGCCTCGCCGCAGAACCATCCAGAGAGGCAGGCGCTCCAACCGTAGCACACGTGCGCCGTCTCTGCATAATGGCAGCCGGTGGACCCCAGGCACAGAGTTCATTGTCGATCAGAATGACATGGTGCGGATACTCGCGCTGATCTGATGCGATATTGGTAAAGGGATACACAAGACACCCTCCGATCACCATAGACAACGGGCAATACAGCAGCTCATATGCCCACTGTTTTCTCGCCGTCAGGGAATACTCCCAAATCAGCATGCGCCCATCATCCCTCAACACGCGATCCGGGTATCCGATGTGCTCGAGGACCTGCGCCTTGGTCATGGGAACGGCCAGCCGATCCAGCTTGGCCTCCGATTTGATGATCGTGTAGCCGAGGCCGCAGCCTGATAACAGCGCCAACACCAGGGCTATCGTCGTAAGACGTACTACGGCTCGCACGCGCGATTGGCTCCTACCAAACAGCACCATGCGGTGAGCGTAACACCACGCACAGAAGGCTGCAACGGCGATCTCGTGGAAAGACGTATGCAGGTTGAGACTGCGGCTCAGATTGAACCGGGCGCAGGAAATGCTCCCACTCCGCCTTAACCTCAGCCTTGACCTTGACCTTCAAAATTCCCGCAGCCTAATTGCAGGACGGATCGAACGGCATCTCCGCATAAGGACGGTAGGTCTCACCGAGGGTGAGCAATAGATCACGCCAGACTAAGGACGGATCTTTTTCGAAGAGTAAGTTGGGATCGGCAGGCATTAAGATCCAGGAGCCGGTTTTCATCTCGTTTTCCAATTGACCGGGCCCCCATCCCGAATATCCCAGATACGCGCGGAAGGCTTCCTGGCCGCCGACATTGGTAAGGATCCGCTCCACCATCCCCATGTCACCGCCCAGACAGACTCCGTCGAATACATGATGCGCGTTCTCCGGAAACTCTCTGCCGCGGTAGAGCAACGTGACCTGGTTGGTCTGCACGGGGCCACCGGCATAGAGAACGTGGCTGGCCCCTTCAATGATCGGCACCTGCGGCAGCGCCTCTGAAATAGACATGGCCGTAGGCCGGTTGACCACGACGCCCAAGGCGCCTTCCGGCCCATACTCGCACAACAGCACCACGGTCTGGCGAAAGTTTGGATCGCGGAGGCTGGGCGCGGCAATGAGAAATATGCCTTTACCGAGTGTATGATCCATGCACAAATCCTACTGCGCTTGCCGGTCTTGCGCAAGCGCGGGCTCCAAACCGTCGCATGGATTGCGGCGGCGGTTACATCCTATAGAACGATGTCCGGCGATCACGAAGCAGGTCGTTGTAGCGGTTCAGGCTCTTGTTGCGGGCCTCTGTCGGATCGATATCGACAATGGCGAGATCTTCCCGATCACGAGGGGCTCGATATTGGATGACACCCTTGGGTGTCACGACTTCACTGTGGCCGATGTAGGTCAACCGATCTTTTCCTCCACGGGCTTCACTGCCGATGCGATTACACGTAATGGCGAAGACCCGATTCTCCAGGCACCGCACCGGCATAGAATCCGGGCAGTTCGGCAACACGAGGTTGGACGGATGGCAAATAATGTCGGCGCCCTGCACCGCCAACGAGCGGGCCGCTTCCGGGTAATACCAATCGAAACAAATCATCACC
>JABMDH010000153.1 GCA_015904075.1 Nitrospira sp. | reverse complement strand
GGCTGCATCCGCAACAGCCGATCACGAACTACATCAGTGTTCCGTCAATCGCCAAAGCCGCGGCGAAGGTTGAGAAGCTTGGTGGAACAGTCTGCAAATCGAAAACAGCCGTTCCTGGTATGGGCTACTTCGCCATTTGCCTGGATACAGAAGGAAACACCTTTGCCTTGTGGGAAATGAATAATCTAGCTCGGTAGCTGAAGACATGGGGTTGACTCATAGACCCACATCACTCCGGCTCCCGCTTCGCTCAAGAAAGTCCGCATGTGGTGTCTGCATGATGTTGGGTGGCCTCCGGCAGGCTTGATGAGGACATAGCTCTCAATCGCTTTCATGCACAGCTCTTCCTCGGATTGATTTCCTCGACTTTTCGTTTGAAAGCTGCCGCCTCTTGGGCAAGATAGCGTTTGGTGATTGATCGCAGGAGTTTCCCGACAAGTGCTCCGAGAAAGCCGGAAAACGAAACCCGTAGCACAAGATTACACTCGCCGGGAGAGACCTCTTCAATGATGTGGTCTGCGACCACCAGTATGCCTGGCGACCGGGATTCCCATGCGAAACGTCGAGGTGGTTCGACACTTGTAACAATCCAGGTAGTGGGATGCAGCTTTGGCTGGGCGATTTTGTACCTCGCGCCAAGGCTCAATGACGAGCTGTCGAGTGACTCAATGCTGATAACCGTGGGGACCCATCCGGGCCAATTGGAGACGGCTGCCAGCACAGGCCAAACGGATTCACAGGGTGCTGCGATTGAGACTGATGTGGTGTAAGAGGGCATAGCAAGACTCACCGTTTGAGTTCAACAGACGCCGAAGGCGGTCCGCTAGAACGAAGGGGTATGAGGCTTCGCCAGCAATACAATCCCCAACCAAACCCTGTTATCTCAACCACTGCAAGTAGAACGGCTGAAGCAGTAAAGTGCGCGCTTTTCACATTGGAGCAAAGATCAGGGGTATCGAGGACGAAGTGATAGCACACGCCGAACACAAATGACCCGAGCATGGCCAGGGAAAACACCCCGTAACCGAAAGCCAACTTTCGTCCCAAGACCAGCGTAAGAGCAATGATTGGGAAAACAGCGCCCACCACGCCGATGAAGACATTTTGCATCGCTGTTGTGAGAACAGAATCATGGATATGACTCCATCCGTGGTACCCAGATACGCCCGCACGGATTAAGAACAAGATGAGGATGGGTCTACTTGATTGCACACAGATCTCCATTGCAGCCGGGTTTCTGTCGAGTCATTCGTTGAAACACGAACGGCAACTTCATAAGCAGTGCTATGACCCAATAGGCAGGGATGTTCTGGCACACAACTTGGGTGGCGTACGCTCCAGAAAAAACTCTGCTGTGCTCATGATCGACAACATGAATATCGCCGACCGCTGGCGTGCCAAGAATCGAAGGGGCGGTGGTTCGATTGAAGCGCCCAAGCCAATCCAAACGTCGATTCCACTCCCCAAGTTTTGCGCAGTCTGCACACTGACTATTGAAGTGAAGGGAATATCTTTTCATAACGCCTCCGCAAGTGTGATCGGACTCTCAAATCAGGCCCGCTGATACTTTGAAAATCGACTGTCCATTCGACGGGCATCCTGACGACTCCACAAGGCGAATTTCACACGAAGTCCTTTATATCTCTCGATCTCGTGGCCCAGGCTACGTAGACACGATTGTGTTTACAACGCGAGGGGCCAGGGTCTGAGCCGAGTTCCTTTACATCAGTCAGATGGCAACTCGATTCGCTAGAATCTCGATGCTGTCAGCGTCAGGTCTGTGCCTGCCCAGGCGCGATGGAAGCGCGCTTCCTCCGCAGCCGCTTCATTCTCCTTCCCCTGCGCCAGGAGTGCCTGCGCAAGCCCAAACAGGGACCAGCCGTTCTCCGGGAAGCGCCGGAGATCCTCGCGATACACCTTCTCGGCCTCGGCATGTTGGCCCGCCTTCAACAGCGCGGCGCCAAGCGAGTGCCGAATCGGGTAGTACCACTTGGGTGGTTCGAAGTAGAGACCCCTGTCCTCTATTTTGGTCGCCTCCCTGAAGTGGTTGATGCCCGCGTCGATGTCGCCGCGGCGAGTTGCGATTTCTGCAGTCAACGCATGCACTGCGATCGAAAGCACCGTCTTGCCATCGGCGCCGTC
>JABMDH010000152.1 GCA_015904075.1 Nitrospira sp. | reverse complement strand
ACCAGGCAAAGGACATGAATATGTTGGAGATGGTGAGTAAGAAGATTGTTTGCATAGGCCTCCATTCGGTACATTGAGCCTCTGAGCGATGCGAGAACGCTGCCTGGTGAACGGCGTGTCTCGGCACGCCAGGGTTGGGTTGGTGAGAAGAGTGACTTTTTCAACAGCCTGCTAGGTTCAGTGCCCGGATGCGGTTGTGGCGCCGATACCGGTCTCCGACCTCACTTGTTGTGCCAGAAACCCGCCACGGTCCTTTGCTGCCTGGCTGCTTCGGTCAAGGATCGAGAACAACCAGATACCCACAACGCCGATCGTCATCGAAAACAGCGCCGGCGAGGCGTACGGGAACAAAGCACTGCCTTTTGGATAGCCCAAAGTAGTTTCCCACACCGAAGGCGATACGATCGTGAGCAGCACCGATGAAATCAGCCCGAGAAAACCGCCGATGACCGCGCCGCGGGTCGTGCAGCCCTTCCACAATACGGACATGAACAGCACCGGGAAGTTGGCCGATGCCGCGATTGCAAAGGCCAGAGACACCATGAACGCCACGTTCTGCTTTTCGAACACGATCCCCAACAACACCGCCAGAACTCCCAGCGCCACCGTGGTCATGCGCGACACCCGCAACTCAGACGCGCCGTCGGCCTTGCCGCCTTTGAGAACCGTTGCGTAGAGATCGTGCGACACGGCCGACGCACCCGACAGCGTGAGACCGGCCACGACCGCCAGGATGGTGGCAAATGCCACGGCCGAGATGAATCCGAGAAACACATTGCCGCCGACCGCATTGGCCAGATGCACCGCCGCCATGTTGCTGCCACCCTTGAGCGCACCATTGGCATCGAGGAACGCGGGATTGGTCAACACGAAGGTGATCGCGCCGAACCCGATGATGAAGGTCAGCAGGTAGAAATAGCCGATCCATCCGGTCGCCCACATCACAGACTTGCGCGCTTCCTTGGCACTCGGCACCGTAAAAAAGCGCATCAGGATGTGCGGCAGGCCCGCCGTACCGAACATCAGCGCCATGCCGAACGAAATCGCGGAGATCGGGTCTTTGACGAAGTTACCGGGGCCCATGATCGACTGCCCGGCCACCGCTGCTTCCTCTGATGTTTTGCCCGATGCTGTGGCCAACCCCGCTTTGATCTCAACTGCGTTGGCAAACAGCGCCTCCAGGCTGAAGCCGAAATGCAGCAGCACCATGAACGCCATGAACGTTGCGCCACCCAGCAACATGCAGGCCTTGATGATCTGCACCCAGGTGGTTGCCGTCATGCCGCCGAACAACACGTACACCATCATCAGCGCGCCGACGATCACAATCGCAATCCAGTATTCGAGACCAAACAGGAGCTTGATCAACTGGCCGGCGCCCACCATTTGCGCGATCAGGTAGAACGCCACCACCACCAGCGTGCCGGAAGCTGCAAAGATACGGATCGGCGCCTGTTTGAATCGAAAGGCGGCGACATCGGCAAAGGTGAACTTGCCAAGGTTGCGCAGACGCTCAGCCATCAGGAACGTGAGCACAGGCCAGCCGACTAAAAATCCAATCGAATAGATGAGGCCGTCGTAGCCACTCGCCATGACCGCCGCCGAAATGCCAAGGAACGATGCCGCAGACATGTAATCGCCGGCAATCGCCAGACCGTTCTGAAAACCCGTAATACCTCCACCCGCTGTATAAAAAGTTGCCGCCGACTTGGTTCGGGCCGCTGCCCATTTCGTGATGAATAGCGTGAGTAAGACAAATGCACCGAACATGCAGATGGCTGTCCAATTGACCGCCTGTTTCTGTGTCTGACCGGCATCCGAGCCTGCGGCGTACACCAATCCAGTAGCCGCACACAGCGCCGCCACGATCAGACCGGACCACACCGTAGTGAGATACGTACGATGCAGACCGATCACTTCAGGACCTCTTTGGCGATGGCGTCGGACAACGCATCGAACTCGCGGTTCGCGCGATTCACGTAGTACGCGGTGATCACGATTGTGAACAGGATGAGGCCAAAGCCGATTGAGATACCCAGGGTCATCACGCCGGCGCCAAGCTTCTGCGACAAAAAGCTCTTATTGAACGCGACCAGGAGAATGAAGCCGTAGTACGCAATCATCATCACCAGGGTCAGCCGCCGGCTGAAGCGGGTTCGCTTGGCTTTCAGCGCCTGATAGTTCGGGCTGTTTGTAATTCGCGCGACTAACTCAGCATCCACGGTGCTTCCTCACGTCATTGGTTCAAGACCGATTTCCAGCTCTGCACAACTGTCAGAGTGCTTGCGTAGAGGGCATTGTCACTTGAACATGGCTATGCTGCAAGAACACGGCGATTCACGACAGGAACTATACCGCCGTATTCCTGAGTGGGAGCAGACACCTTTCGGCGGAATCCAATCACGAACAGGGACAGGCACCTCGCCGACCTACGGTCTGGCGTGCGCCAGTCCCCTTCACCCATAGTTGACGTTTGACGAGTGACGCTTAACGCCCATCCCCCTTCCCCTCTTCGCAGGGGTGGAAGGGATGGAGCTTTCGGAAGTCGCCATGGCGGGCGTGGAAAGATGTAGCCCCAAAAGGTGCCTCGGGTGACGGCATGCGATTCTGATCGCGTCGTACAGTCGCACGCGGCCAAGAGTGACGATTCAACTGCCGGCGCGATCCATAACATCCTGGCGACGCCGAAGGCTTCTTCCCTTACACCCCCGCTTCCCTCAACACCTGCCCCGTGTATGACCGCTTTGCCTTGGCAATTTCTTTCGGCGGTCCTTCAGCAACGATCTCGCCGCCGCGATCCCCGCCTTCCGGCCCCAGGTCGATGATCCAGTCGGCATTTTTGATCACGTCCAGGTTGTGTTCGATGATGAGGATCGTGTTTCCGGTTTCGACGAGCCGATCCAGCACATCCAGCAGCCGTTGCACATCGGCAAAATGCAGTCCGGTCGTCGGCTCATCGAGGATGTACATCGTGCGGCCAGTCGCCCGTTTTGAAAGTTCCCGCGAGAGTTTCACCCGTTGCGCTTCACCACCGGACAGCGTCGTCGCAGACTGGCCAAGCTTCACATAGTGCAGCCCGACATCATGCAACGTCTGGAGCTTGGTCTTGATGAGTGGGATATGCTCGAAAAACTCCAACGCGTCATCGACGGTCATGTTCAGCACATCGGCGATGCTCTTCCCCTTGTGGAGGATCTCCAGCGTCTCGCGGTTATAACGTTGCCCCTTGCAGACTTCACAGGTCACATAGACATCGGGGAGGAAATGCATCTCGATCTTGATGAGCCCGTCGCCCTGGCAGGCCTCACAGCGCCCGCCCTTGACGTTAAAACTGTACCGACCCGGTTTATAACCACGAACGCGTGACTCCGGCAGGTTCGAAAAAAGATCGCGGATGTAGCCGAACAAGCCGGTGTAGGTGGCAGGATTGGATCGCGGTGTGCGGCCGATCGGCGATTGATCGATGTCGATTACTTTGTCGAGCGCCTCGACGCCTTTCAATTCCTTACAACCGTCGATCTTCGGCTTCTTCTGATAGAGCAGTTGGGAGAGCGAGTGGAAAAGCACCTCCAGCACCAATGTGCTTTTGCCGGACCCGGATACGCCGGTGACACAAGTCAGCAGCCCCAACGGCACTCTCACCGTCACGTTTTTGAGATTGTGTTTCTGCGCACCGACGATGGACAGATACCCTTTGGGCTTCCGCTGCCGCTGCGGAACGAGCACGGTCTGGGCCCCGCGCAGATATTGCCCCGTGACGGAGTCAGGATTGCCCATCACCTGTTGCGGCGTCCCTTGCGCGATCACATGGCCGCCGTGCGTCCCGGCACCGGGCCCCATGTCGAGCAGATGATCCGCCGCCATCATCGTTTCCGCATCGTGCTCAACGACGACCACTGTATTGCCAAGATCGCGCAATCGCACCAATGTCTGGAGCAAACGGCGATTGTCACGCTGGTGCAACCCGATCGACGGCTCGTCAAGGATGTAGAGCACACCGACAAGGCCCGAGCCGATCTGCGTCGCCAGCCTGATACGCTGTCCTTCCCCGCCTGACAAGGTGGCGGCCGCACGATCGAGGGTCAGGTAATCCAGTCCGACGTTGACAAGAAAACCGAGCCGCTCGCGGATCTCTTTCAAAATCCGATGGGCAATGACCAGTTCCCGGTCGGTAAATTTCAGTGTGACGAAAAAATCTGCCGCGGCCCTCACCGAGAGCCTCGTCACCTCCGAGATTGATTTCTTCGCCAGTTTGATAGACAAGCTTTCAGGCTTAAGCCTCGCGCCGTGGCAGACCTCGCAGGGCTCCAACAAGGTAAAATCATCTTCCTCCGGACAGCCCGGCGCCATGGCAAACCCGATGCCGTCGCAAGCCGGACAGGCGCCGTGCGGACTGTTGAACGAAAAGATTCTAGGCTCGACCTCCGGGTAGCTCACACCGCATTTGATGCACGCCAGCTTGTCGCTATAAAGCCGGGGCTCACCCTCTTCCGTCATGATCCCCACGAGTCCGCCTGCCAGCTTCGTCGCCGTCTCAACCGAATCCGCCAACCGACGCATGAGCGCGTCTCCGGACTTGATCACCAACCGATCGACGATGATCTCAATGGTGTGCTTCTTCTGTTTATCCAGCGCAATGTCCTCACCCAAATCAACCATCTTGCCATCGACGCGGGCACGGACATAGCCCGCCTTTCGCATCTCCAGCAATTCTTTCCTATACTCCCCCTTTCGCCCACGCACGATTGGAGCAAGGATCTGAAACTTCGTACCTTCCGGTAACGTCGCGATTGCGTCGACCATCTGCTGAACAGTCTGCGCCGTGATCTCATCTCCACATTGGAAGGAATAGG
>JABMDH010000151.1 GCA_015904075.1 Nitrospira sp. | reverse complement strand
TTGCTCAGATCAATCATTCATATACGGCCCAGCGCGGGACCATTCGCGGATTGCATTTTCAGCGCGCTCCCAATGCAGAAATGAAACTGGTGTCCTGTATTCGGGGAGCGGTGTGGGATGTGGCCGTGGATATCAGGGCCGGTTCGTCGACTTTTCTGCACTGGCATGCCGAGCAGCTGTCTGCGGACAATAGCCGGTCCTTATTGATTCCGGAGGGATTTGCGCACGGCTTCCAGACGCTGACCGACCATGTGGAATTGGTCTATTGCCATTCAGTCGCCTATGCGCCGCAGACCGAAACAGGCTTGTGGCCGCTTGATGCACGCATGTCCATTCCATGGCCATTAGCCACGACGGATATGTCTGATCGGGATGCGGGTTTTCCCAGGATCAGCCGGGAGTTTGAAGGAGTCCTCTTGTGAAGTGCCGACACTGTGGAACAGAACTGTGTGTGCCGTTTCTTGATCTGGGCAGTGCGCCAGTCTCCAATGCGTACCTCTCGGCGGAGCAATTACGGGCGCCTGAGACGTGGTTTCCACTCCGACTGATCGTGTGTGAGGACTGTTGGCTTGTGCAAACTGAGGACTATGTCGGCCGTGAGGCCCTGTTCTCAGAGGAGTATGCCTATTTTAGTTCCTACTCGACGTCGTGGCTTCAGCATGCCCGGTCGTATGTCGAGGCCATGATCGCCCGGTTCGGTCTCAATGCGAATTCCTGTGTGGCAGAAATTGCGGCGAATGACGGGTACTTACTGCAATATGTGCAGGCCGCCGGCATCCCCTGCTACGGAATCGAGCCGACCGCGAGTACGGCCCGTGCGGCCCGTCAGAAGGGGCTCGATATTATTGAGGAGTTCTTCGGTCAGGCGTTGGCGCAGACGCTGGCCTCTGCGAATCGCTCTGCCGATCTCATCGTCGCCAACAATGTTCTCGCCCATGTTCCCGACATCAATGAGTTCATTGCAGGGTTCTCACGGCTTTTGAAGCCTGAGGGCGTCGCAACGTTTGAGTTTCCGAGCCTTCTGAATATGGTTCGGCACAACCAATTCGATATCGCCTATCACGAACATTTCTCGTATCTGTCGCTGACGACGGTGGAGCGCATATTCACCCGCCATGGCCTCCATGTATTCGATGTGGAGGATATCCCGACTCAGGGCGGGAGTGTACGGGTCTTTGCACAACGGGGTGACACCGGGCACGTTTCTCGGGAGCCTCGTGTGGAAGCAGTGTTGCGGCGCGAAGCCGATGCCGGCATGTTCCGCAGAGACTTCTATGCCGGTTTTCAGGCAAAGGCGGAACAGGTCAAGGACGATCTGCTGAGTTTTCTGCTGAAGGCAAAACGCGACCGCAAGATGGTCGCCGCTTATGGTGCAGCCGCCAAGGGCAATACCCTCCTCAATTTTGCCGGGGTACGACCGGACCTGTTGTCCTATGTGGCGGACAAAAATCCGGCCAAGCAGGGCCGCTTCCTCCCGGGTAGCCGAATACCGGTGGTGCCGGTCGCTGCACTGCGCGCTCAGCGTCCGGATTACCTGGTTATTCTGCCCTGGAACATCGCGGGCGAAGTCATGGAACAGAATGCCGATCTGGCGGCGCAACAGACACGATTTGTAACCGCGATCCCCCGGCTGGAGGTGATATGAGCGGCACGGTACTGGTGACCGGCGCCACGGGCTTTGTGGGACGTCAGGTGTTGCGTACCCTGGCGAATCAAGGCCTGCCGACGCGCGTCGTCATTCGTGACGGCACAGAGGCCAGACTCGAAGCGCTTCAGGGGATCGACAGGGTAATCACGACGGCGGATCTCTTTACCGAGGATGCGCAGTGGTGGGCCAACGTCTGTGACGGGATCGATACGATTATTCATGCGGCCTGGTATGCGGAACCCGGGAAGTATCTGCACTCGCCCAAGAACATGGATTGTGTGCTCGGTACGCTGTACATGGCACGGGGTGCCGCCATGGCCGGTGTGCGGCGTGTGGTCGGTCTGGGGACCTGCTTGGAGTATGACGTCCGCCAGGGGCTGTTAACCGTGGAGACACCGCTGAATCCGAGTACGCCGTACGCGGGGGCCAAAGCAGCGGCGTACACGGCGCTGGCAAGCTGGCTCCCGACACAGGGCGTCGAATTTGCGTGGTGCCGGCTGTTCTACCTATATGGAGAAGGTGAGAATGAGAGGCGGCTGGTTCCCTATCTGCGCGCGAAACTGGAGGTTGGAGAACCGGCAGAGCTGACCAGCGGCAATCAGATTCGGGACTTTCTCGATGTTCGGGAAGCGGGGCGCATGATTGTCAGTGTGGCGCTTGGGGCCCGACAAGGGGCCGTGAATATCTGTTCCGGCGTGCCGATCACGGTGCGCGATTTCGCCCATACCATTGCGGAGGAGCTCGGCAAACGTGATCTGGTGCGATTTGCCGCCAGCTCGCAGACAGCACTCGATCCGTCCTGCGTGGTGGGAGTCAGGTAGTGGAAAACCGGTGCCGCAGTACGTTGACCTGAATCGATTCGGGCTATCACCAATCGGGGAGAACTGAATATCATGAAGGCACAAATAAAACCGCGAATCAATCTGGAGAATCGCACGCCGTTGCAGGATGTCATCCCGTTGGAGACGCCCTTTATTGTTTTTATCGATCCTTCCAGTAGCTGCAATTTTCAGTGCACATTCTGCCCGACCGGTGATCGTGATCTGATCAAGGAGACCGGACGGTTTCAGGGAGTGATGAATTTCGACCTCTATCGAAAGCTGATCGATGATCTGGCGTCCTTTCCCCAATCCATCAAAGTGCTGCGATTGTACAAGGACGGCGAACCGCTCTTGAACAAACGGCTTGCGGACATGATCGCCTATGCCAAGCGTAGCGGGCATGTCCCCTACATCGATACGACAACCAATGGCGCCCTGATCGATCCCTCGCGCATGGGACCGCTGATTGAGGCGGGATTGGATAAGGTGAATATTTCGGTGTACGGCATGAGGCCGGAGCAGTACAGCACGTTCACGAAAACCGAGTTTGATTTTGATCGGTTTGTCACGAATGTGCGCTGGCTGTACGAACATAAGGGCAGTTGTGAGATCGCCATCAAGATTCCGGGAGAACTCATTACCGAAGCGGAACGGCAAAAGTTTTTTGAGACATTCGGGGATTATTGCGACCGCATCTTTGTGGAGAACTTTGCTCCCTGCTGGCCGCAGTTTGATGTGGAAGACCGATCGGGGGTGAAGATTACCCAGGGCATCTACCAGCAGCCGATTACTCCTACCGATACCTGTCCCTATATCTTTTATGCGATGTCGATCAACGCGGACGGATTAGCCAGCGCATGCTTTGTGGATTGGGGGCGGCGGTTGATTGTGGGAGACGGCCGGAAACAGTCGTTGCGCGACATATGGAACTCACCGGAGTTTAATGCGCTGCGATTGGCACATTTGGAGGGCAAGCGAAAGGAGAATCCGGCCTGTTCTCAATGCGGGCAGTTGTCACATTGCCGTCCCGACAATATCGATGCGTATCGCGAGCAACTCATCCCGGCATTCAAACAGCATCTGGTGGCACGATCGTAGTGCGCGATGCGGTGAATGTGTCCGTCTGAGGAGCGTGGCTGTTATGGGAGCGCAGGTTGGGTGCAGTTCAGTACGAGTGGCAGGTTTGCCGGATACGTCTGCTGCCATTGCTCAGTTGGCAGACATCCTGTCGGCGCCGCCCGGATCCGGGCCACGCGTGATCGATGGCCCGTTTGCATTGTACGGGGCCGGAAAATTGGGGCGCATGGCGATGGATTTCTTCGGGCATGCCCAGCTGGCTCCGGCAGTTGTCGTGGATGCCAACGCCGAGCAAGTTCGTCATATCCCCTGTTGGCAGTCGTGCAGCGTGCTCTTGCCGGGTGAGGTGCCGGCGCACATGAAGCGTTCGCTGCCGTTGATGGTCAGTGTGGCCACGGTGTGTTTTACGGAATTGGCTGACACGTTACGGCGTCAGGGAT
>JABMDH010000150.1 GCA_015904075.1 Nitrospira sp. | reverse complement strand
CCATGAATGGAAACATGAGCCGTACCTGGCCGGAGCGGATCTCGTGAGCACCATGGAATTCGGCGGGTCCGAGGTCATCAACGCCTGGCTGCACGGCGGAGCCGGAGGGCCCAACGGTATTCCCGGCGACTATCTTTGGCTCAACCAGCGTCCAGGGTATCTTGATGCCGGGCACTGGGGGATGTTGAAGGTCTTGGATCGTGACAGCCGCGGGATTCTCCCATTAAGTGGTCGGGTCCCTAGTACTCAACAAGCCGGAGATGGTCCATACGCGAAATCCATCCCGGTGTCCAGGCAGGCCGAGTAGGCTACGTTGGAGACCTGACAGGCGGGGGAATCTGGCTGGTGAGGGCCAGGTTTCCCCGTTCGTTTTTGGCGGGCGCGAAGCGGGTGGCTCCACACGGTATACCGGTAGCCTCGCCTGGCTAAGAGTTGGTGCGTGGCGGGATGGATTTGGCCCAGGATTAGAAGGGGTACTGAGGTGTGAGGTGATCGCTCCGCTAGCCGATCCAGTAAGGTGAGTAGGGCGCTCGGCGATTCTTTGCGCGGCTCCGTCTCAAAGCACGTCAGGCCTGATGGAGTCCGAGTGTGGTATGAGGAGGAGTCGCGTTATCCGGGTCTGCGTAGACACTGACCAACCGTGTTCCTTCAGCGAACGACTAATACCGAGCACGTGCTATGCTGCACCACACGGGTCGACACACTGCCAAGCACCACACGGCGGATCGCACCCAACCCTTTCGCTCCGGTGACGATGAGATCTGCCTTGTCTTTGTCGGCAACAGTCAGAATTTCGTCTGCGGGCTTCCCCAATCGTAAGGCCTCTCGTATCTGGAAACCTGATTTTGCCAGCTTATCGCCATAGCGTTGCACCAGCGCTTTCCCGGCCTCTTTGACTTCCGGGTATTTAAAATACGGCACCGCGTACGTCACAGTCACCATGATCGGCTCTCGATCTGGACCATCGGGTGTTGGATTGATCGTGCGAATCAGAAACTTAACCGCTTTATCCGACGCGGCCGATCCATCGACCGCCAAGACCACATGCCGCACAGGACGAGGGGCCTCTTTGACGACCAGCACAGAGCAAGGGGCATGGTGAATAGCATAGTTCGAGATACTGCCCAGCATGAAGCGATCCAACCCATCCAATCCTCGGGACCCAATCGAAAGAAGTCCGACACCCCGCTGCGCATGTTTCATGATCGTGTTCGCTACACCGCCTCGATCGATTGTCACGGCTCCGCTCAGACCGAGCGTTGATAACAACCTTTCCGATTCTTTCTTCGTTGATTTCGCTGCCGCCTCCAACCGCTTCACTTCTGCCTGAATGTATCGTTCGGTGCCGACAATCACCGGTTGGATCATGAAGGGAGCTCGAACACTCGCCACATCGACGACATGTAGGACACGGACGACCGGCGGTATGACGAACGGCACCTCCGTTAACCATTCGATCGCCCACCGACTGTGTTTCGATCCATCCGTTGCTGCGAGAACTTTCATGCTGATATCCTTTCCTCGGATGAGATTATCCACCGGCGTTAATCACACCATTGATCCCAGGCGCAGGCCCGCCACCTCTTCATGATCCGCGCATTGTTGTATGCTCCGTCTCGTCAAGAGGCAAGCGGTGCGACTCGAAAGGATCAACAAGCATGTTATGGGCCGCACGACGGCTTTTCATCCAACCCGACATGTGCACGAAGGCGGTTGTAGTCGAACGCAGTCCTGCCGATGCGAGAGAAGCCTGGGTCGTGCTGTTCCATTTCATCGATCAAGGCACCGACCTTGCCACGCATGGCAGCAGACGTCGCTGCATGCCGCGGCGTTTGTTTGTCGAGTGCCAGATGCGGCTGATCCGACCATTCGAGATAGGCCTTTTCTAGAAACCCATTGAGCAGCGCATGGTCTTTCTCTTCCGTCACAAGCAACGTCAGCGGTTCGGCGGACATGAGTTCGGCAACCGACAATTGGCGTACAGGAGAGGTCAGCGTCTCATCTCGGAAATGCAGCGAAAATCCAAACGAGGCTGCCAGGCGATGTTTCATCTGGTTAAGCCGTTCCGGACTGTCGCATTCTACGATGAGCTGGGACGACGTCAGTGTCACTTTTGCGACAATAGGGCCGGTCTCGCTACTTCCGTCCCGTTGCATCCAGGTGCGAGCCGGTGGAACATCTACGTCTGGCCCTGGCCTCCCGGTCGGAGGCGCCGTCTTCTCCGGCACAAGCTCGCTCATCTCAGACAACCCATCGGCAAAGAACCGATACTCATGGTGGTCGTACAAAGCCACCGCATAGAGATAGGGCTGGCCATCGGGACGGCGATAGCAAATATGGGCGACGGCGTCTACCAGCGCGTCCTTGCGGAGCTGTGCGAACGCCCAGAGCAGCATATACCCGAAACGCTTGGTAAACTCCTTCCACTCTCCTAACGCGAAGGACCCGGAACTCATCTCCATCTCGCGTTGCCATTCTGC
>JABMDH010000015.1:10986-16888 GCA_015904075.1 Nitrospira sp. | reverse complement strand
GTTCCATGAGGGTCAATCGTCGATACGTAGCCATGTGCAACTCCTTGGTTCCTGGAGTCCCCAGGATACTGGTGTTGCACTAGCATCTTGAACCCACACTGACACCTACTTGGAGCACTATTCAGGTGGGCTCACATTTCTGGATACCGCGTCCTGGCGTTACTACTTGCCACACTTGATTGAGTATGTCGTTCGCCACGTGGGGCAGTTTACGGAAGTAGGCGATGCACTCCTGAACAACTTGCGCCCGCCCGATCGAGAACCGCCTCGTTTGGCCTCGCTGACCCCAGACCAGGAGAAGGTCGTGACGGCCTTTCTCGAGTTGCTGGCTTTCTCTGAGTCATCGGCACACCGAGACTTCGCCTGCCAGGTCCTTGAGGAATGGTGGATACCAGGCGCACTGTATCGGAAGCGTACTGAGTAGCGTCCAGCCTTCCTTAAGCCAACCGTTTCAACCTTCCGCGGCTGGTAGCCTTGACTTTAATCCGGCCTCGCCGCCACTATGCCCGCGTATTTCTGGAGACCGTGCCATGTGGAAGAAAAATTTTCTCTTTCGGGCTACAGACGACACGCCGATGTCGAAGTCCGAGAACGAGCTGTTTCATGACACCGAGCCGGCGATGGACAGCGCCGGGCTTACGCTGGACCGGTTTCTGTCCGTCTGGATCCAAGGCGAAGGCGAGGACGACAAGCCTTCGATGTTTACCAATGTCTATGTTCGTACCGCCACCCTGGATGTGGCCAAGCAGGTGGGGTTTCTTCAGCCCCTCCAGGGGCGCTCTCACCAGATCAAACAGATGTTAACGCCGGGCCAGAAGCAATTTCTCGGACGGTGGTTCCAAACTCATGCGCCACAGGCATGGGCGGCATCGGACGATAATTTTCGCGAGCTCTTCGAGTAGGCATGATGGGACTCCGCCGATCCGATGCGTCTCAGTGGCGCTGCACACGCCTGCTGATCTGGGTACTCGTCGCGGTGTTGAGTGTGACGAGCGGGGGAGTCTCCGCCGCGTCGATAGAGGTCTGGTACTCGCCTGAAGATGAGCCTCTTCGAAAGGTTGCCCAGATTTATGAGCAGGCGACACGCTATATCTTTGTGGCGGTGTATGGACTCACGTCTCCTATTGTGGTCAAAGCGCTGCTGAGTGCCAGAAAACATGGCGTGGATGTCCGTGTCATCACTGACCGTGATCGGCTCAATGATCCCAATCAGCGGAGGGCGGTGTCTGCTCTTCGGGAAGCCGGGATTCCCGTCATGATCAATCGACACGACGGCCTCATGCACCTGAAGCAAGTGGTGGCCGATGACGAGGTCACAGCCAGCGGGTCGATGAATCATACGACCAGCGGCAATCGCTATAACGATGAACGGCTGGAGATCATTCGAGACCATCCGATGGCTGTGCAATCGCGCGAAAAGTTTTTGTCGATGTGGAAGGATCGGGAACGGTTTGAAGAGTGGAAATAAACGGCAGGTTAAGGCCGAGGTCAAGGTTGAGGGCTCAGGCTCAGGAAACAACCAAGATGGTTGTCCCGTCTTTATTGACACGCAGCCGTCGCTTGCACCTTAACCTCAACCTTAGCCTTCTTGGGGTCATGCATCATGGTTGAAGAAACTGACATCGCGGTGGTCGGAGCCGGGGGAGGCGGGGCGGTGTTGGCTCTTGCTCTGGCGCAGAAGGGGATCAAGACCATTGTGCTCGAACAGGCCCCTGGCCCGCCGCGAGGTTTGCGTGGCGAGATCTTGCAGCCGAACGGGCAGCGGGTACTCGATCAGCTTGGCTTGTTGAACAAACTGCCTGCCGATGCGACACGTACGGTGCGCCGGTTCCATTTCTGCAAGGTCGGTGGCGAGCGACTCTGCACGGTAGACTATGGCGATCTGCCGGCTCCATACAATCGGGCCGTCGTGACGCTGCCGAATGTGGCGCACCATGCCATTCTCGATGCGATTCAGACTCAGCCGTCCGTGGCCCTCTGGTATGGCGCTTCGTTCACCGGTCTTCTCAAGGAGAACGGTCGGGTTGTCGGGCTGATGGCGAAGAAGGGAACCGACGAGGTCACCATAAAAGCCAAGGTGGTCGTCGGCGCCGATGGGGCGTTTTCGAAAGTGCGGGAGGCTTTGCAGATCCCGGCCGATCTGCATCTGTATCCGCAGGGGTATCTGATTGCGATTGTGGATGCGCCGACGCCGGTAACCGAGGCGAAATACTTTGTCGGTAAGCGGACGATTCTCGGCATGTTTCCCGCCGCGGGGAACAAGGTTTATCTCTTTTACATGATCGACACCGGCTCGTATGACCGGGTCAAATCGCAGGGCCTGCCTGCTTTGCACCAGGCGTGGACCGCGATCGATCCGTCTCATGAAATACTGTTTCGGGCGCTGACCGATTGGAGTCAAACGGCCTTCATGCCGACCGGGCGTGTGCGGACGCCCACGTGGGTCGCCGACGGCGCGGTGCTCATCGGAGATGCGGCGCATGCGATGAATCCCCATGCGTCCCAGGGACGTATGCAGGCAATGGTGGATGCGATGACACTGGCGGATCTGTTGCCGGAGTGCCTGGCCGCACAGGATTATTCCGCTGAGCGGCTCAAGCGGTTCGAACACACGCGTCGGCCTCAGATCACCATGCTCCAGCGCCTGGCGGATGAGCAAGTGTTGTTTTGGAATACAGCGAATCCCATGGTTGCGTTTCTGCGCGATCGCGTATTTCGCACGCTGGATCGCAACGAGCGGCTGCGCTATCGCGTGTTGTCTACGACGGCGGGATTGCGATCCAGTCCTCCGTTTGGTATGGCGGATCGTTTAATGGCGGCGGGGTTTCTACCGGACCCTGCGGCTCATGCGCCGGAGCGAGCCGCGCCAGGGGCGGGGTAACAGGATGGCGGCAGTGGAATGGACGATTGATGGAGTGCCGGCCGAGACACAGCGTGTGCTGCGGTCCTATGTCAAAGATGTGGTTCAGGCTTATGGCGAGCAACTCGACGCGGTGCTGCTCTTTGGCAGCGCAGTCCGTGGAGAATTCCTGCCCGGCCGGTCGAATCTGAACATTCTGCTGTTCGTCCGGTCCTATGACGTGGCGCTCTTGAAGGCCTATGCCGGCGTGCATAAAAAATGGAGTAACGACCAAGTCGTGGTGCCGTTGTTTCTCACCAAGGCCGACCTCCAGGCATCGGCCTTGGTTTTTCCACTGGAGTACCAGGATATCCAGGACTGTCGTCGGCTGCTGTGGGGACAGGACCCCTTTATCGGGTTCACGGTCGACCCGCGTCATCTGGCCGGTGAAGTCTTGCAAGGGTTGCGGGGCAATCTTGTGCGCATGCGGCAACGGTTGGTGGAAGGCGGAACCACGGAAGAGTCGATGATGTTGCTGCTCCCCCTCTCGATTACGTCGTTATTACCGGTGCTGCGTGGTGTGCAACGACTGTTGAGCAGGCCGGTGCTGTCACATGGTGAGCCGTTGGTGAAAGATCTCGCAGATTATTTTGAGATCGATCTGACAGGCATGTCTGAGGCGTTGTCGATCAAGCGGGGACACATATCTCCGGGACAGAAAGAAATCCCGCGAGTCATGGATCGCTACTTCGATGGTCTCGGACGATTGGTCGATGCGGTGGAACAGCAGATCGGGCATAGATGATGCGGGTATGGACTCCGTACATGGCCGCTGTACTGTTGATGAGCGTCGTGCTGCCCTGGCCGGCTGCGGGGCAGTCTTCGTTCTATGACCGGCCGAAAAGTCGTCCGCAGCTGCCCGGCCCGATGGGCTATGTGAGTGACCATGGGCAGGTAGTCGAGGCCGAGTGGAAAGAGCGGATTCGTTCGGTCTGTCAGGATCTTGAGCGGAAAACCGGCGTTGAGATGGTCGTCGTGACGGTGCCCAGCATCAAGCCATTCTCGTCGGCGAATGAGTATGCGACGGCGCTCTATGAACAATGGCACATCGGCTCCACGCAGCAAGAGCATGGCATGATGGTGTTGGTTGCGGTGCAGGAACGGCAAGCGGCGATTACCTTGGGACGCCAGATGCTGCCGATCATCACACCGGAGGTGAGGCACGAGGCGGGGAGCCAATATCTCCAGCCTGCGATCGAGCGTGGCCATTTCGGAGAAGGGCTGTATCGAACAGCGGTGGTCCTGTCCACGCCGTCTCAAGAAGTCCGTGTCGGCACACTGCAGAAAACGCACTATCGGGGCATCGGGTTGTGGCTTGCGCTCGGCACCAGCCTTGTTGCTGTCCTGTGCTTTTGGTGGATCAGCCGTCCGGATCTCCGCCATCCCTATGACTTTGTCGATCATGCGGGCCACGTGGACGTGGCCCGCAATTTTGACTTTCATGCTGCGGGGAAAACCGGTTCTCAAGTCCATAGTTACAACAGACGATGGTTCGTGAAGGTCAGGTTCTTCACCGTGACGGTGCTGTTCTCGTACGAGATGATCCGGCGGGTGGCCGGCAGATCGGATGCGCCAAGGCGAGTATGGGTGTCAGTGAAGCTTTCTACGTTGTTCAGTTTGCCGTCTGTGGGTGAGTAGTAGTAGACGGTGTATCGGGTCGTCAGATTTTTCTGATCCTGCGTGACGGCGCTCTCTTCGACATTGATCGTAAAGGCAAACGGGGTCATGCCCGGATGGGCCATCGTCCGATTGATTTGGGTGATGCGGTTGTTCTTGAGCCGATAAAACGAGTTTGAGCCGTGGATAATGAGTTTCGTACCCAGGGGATGTCCATCTTCCTCCATTGTTAAGGAGTATTTTCCGTCCGACTCCTCAAAGCTGCGTGGACCACGGTGGACGGCGATCATGCCGAGTTGCTCCTGCGCCCACTTTTGCGTATCGGCATCACCAAGTTGGACGGAGACCTCACGCGGACCCTTGACGAGGACTGGGCCGCTGGTCTCCTTTCCGTTGACGTTGACGGTCAGGTCGGCGGTGAAGCCGTTGAAATCTTTTGGCCATCGGGCGGTGTTGTCAAACGCTCGGCGGAGCAATTCACGTGCGTGGACATCGTCGGCGACGGTCGGCTGGTTTGGCTTGTGCTGATCCATGATATCTTCTCCTATGGGTATTGTGAAATCGCACCGGAGTATACACGCCGTTGCGTAAAGTGCTCAATGGCAGATAGGGTCGTGGTCGACGGGGTTCAGGCGACTCCGAGACCTGCCGGCATAGTGCAGGTGAACCGGCGACGGATTCTTCCAAATCCAGGCTTGACTCTGCTATACTCCCTCCATTTTCTGGCTGATCCTGTGTTGAATATCGCCTGTATGGTTGCACCAATAGGCGCTCAGGAAGGTAGATAAAGGACAGATATGGAACGGCGCGCTGCTTCGCATACTGAAGAAGAGGAAATGAATCAACGTCGCAAGCTGCTGAATGCAGCCAGGCGAGGTGATACAAAAGCCATTGGCAAATTGTTTGAGCTCTATCAAGTGCGTGTGTTGAGTGGCGAGCAGCTTGCGAAGGTGAATCGAAGTGCAGTGTATGTGATGCCCGTGGCTCCTTCAAAGGGAGGCAAGGGAAAGGGCAAGGTTGTAGTCAAGGCACCAGCCAAAGGAGCCAAGCCGGTGCCGGCAAAGCCTTCGAAAGCGGAACCGGTCAAGTCAGTGAAAGTTCCGGCGAAGAAACTCCCTGGCAAACCCGCCAAAGCTGCTACGGAAAAAAAGCCAAAGGCCAAGCACAAATAGCTGTTTCCACGCCACAGTTCCCCGGTTACTGTACTACGACTTTGAGTCCCCCTCCGGCCAGTTTCGCCGCGACTGCTTCGGCCTGTTCGAGCGGACCATTATAGACGACGGCTTCTCCTTCATGATCAATGCGATAGGCCAGCTCAAAGGCCTTTGCCGACGTCATGCCTGGAATGAACCGGCAGAACAGGTCAATGACTTGTTGATAGGTATG